>CAZBQQ010000022.1:24514-52328 GCA_964493965.1 uncultured Solibacteraceae bacterium | reverse complement strand
GCTCCCGGGAAGGCGGCTTGTCACCGCCGATCCATCATTTGGCCGTAAAGCGCCCAAGGCGCGGTTGTGCATTAGCGGAGGCGCGCTACAGGTGTTCGTCCGGGTAGTTGAACCGTCCGCGGTGACGCCTTGGGCATTAGAGGCGCTTGGCGCTGACGCGCCACATCCCGTCCCCCTACGCCCCCGCCGCCACCGCCTGCGAGGCCGCCAGCGCCTGGTCCAAATCGGCCTTGATGTCGGCGATGTCTTCGATCCCCACCGAGATGCGGATGAACTCCGGCGTCACGCCCGTCTCTGCCTGCTCAGCAACAGTGAGTTGCGAATGCGTCGTCGAAGCCGGATGAATCACCAGCGTCTTCGCGTCGCCGATGTTGGCCAGGTGGCTCGCCAGCTTCACGCTGTTGATGAAGCGCACCGCCGCCTCCGCGCCGCCGCGGACCCCGAAGCCGACGATGGCGCCCGCGCCCTTCGGCAGGTACTGCTTCGCCCGCTCGTGATCCGGATGACTAGGCAGGCCCGGATAGTTCACCCACGCCACCGCCGGGTGCTTCTCCAGAAACTCCGCCACCGCCTGCGCGTTTTCAACGTGCCGTTCGAGGCGCACGTGCAGAGTCTCGATGCCGATCAGGAACAGGAACGCCGCGAACGGGCTCATGCACGCTCCGGTGTCCCGCAGCCAGTGCGTGCGCGCGTGAATGATGTAGGCGATATTGCCGATGGGCTTCAACGCTTCGGTGAACACCACCCCGTGGTAGGCGGGATCGGGCGCCGTGAACTCCGGCCACTTCTCCGGATTGTCCGCCCAGGGGAACCGCGCGCTGTCCACGATCGCGCCGCCGACGTGGGTCCCGTGGCCGCCCAAGAACTTCGTGGTCGAATAAACCACGATATCGACGCCATGTTCTATGGGCCGGAACAGCGCCGGCGTCAGCGACGTGTTGTCGGCGATCACCGGAAGCCCGTGCTTGTGCGCGATATCGGTGATACGGCGGAAGTCCACCACATCGTTCTTCGGGTTGCCGATGGTTTCCAGGTAGACCAGGCGGGTGTTGGCGTCCACCAGTTTGTCGATCTGCTCGGGATGCTTCGGATCGAAGAACCGAACCTCGATTCCCAGCTTCTTGAGCGTTTGCGTGAACAGCGTCCAGGTGCCGCCATACAGGCTGGTGGCGGAAATGAAGTTCTGCCCGGCGTGGGTGATGGTGAGGATCGCCGCTGTCTCGGCCGCCTGCCCGCTCGCGAAAGCCAGCGCGGCGGCGCCTCCGTCCAAAGCGGCGAGCCGCTTCTCCAGCACGTCGTTGGTCGGGTTCATCAGCCGCGAATAGATGTTGCCGAATTCTTTCAGCGCGAACAGATTCGCCGCCTGCTCCGTCGAGCGGAACACGTAACTGCTCGTGGCATAGATCGGCACCGCACGCGCGTTGGTGGTAGGGTCGGCTTCCTGGCCCGCGTGCAGGGCCAGCGTGCCCAACTTGTATTGATCTTGAGGGTTCGACATTGGTTTCTAGCCTATGTCAATGGAGTATACGGTATATTGCTCGGCGGCGCAACCCGAAGCCCATCCAGTACACTGGACTGAGGATGTTTTGGCTCATACCCGCGCTGCTGCTGCTCCCGCCGCCGCCCGCCGCTTCCGACGACGTCATGGAGCAGATGAAGAAGTTCATCGACGTTTACGCCGTTGTCGAACGCGAGGCCGCCGACCCGGTGGCTCCCGAGAAAGCGCTTTACCAGGGCGCCATTCCCGGGATGCTGCGCCGCCTCGATCCGCACAGCGTGTTCCTTGACCCGGACCAATTCACGCAGCTCAAGGAAATGGAGACCTCGACGCGCAAGGGCTTCGGCAGCATCGTCTCGGTGCTGCCCGGCCGCGTGATCGTGCTCCAGGTGCTGCCCGGCACGCCGGCGCAGAAAGCGGGACTCGGCCCGGGCGATGAGCTCCTGGCCGTCAACAACTACCCTTTGGAGCGGCTGGAGATCGAACAGATCATCCAGGTCCTCGGCGAAGCGCGTCAGAAGCAGGCCCGCCTCGCGGTACGCAAACCGGGGAATGTCCGCATTCTCGAGTTCACGCTCACGCCCGCCGAGCTGCAGTCCCCCAGCGTCGAGCGCGCCTTCCTGCTCAAGCCCGGCATCGGCTACGTGCGCGTCACCAGCTTCGACGCCGACACCGGCGCGCAAATCAAAACGGCCATCGACGGCCTGGGGGGGAACGCGCTGCAGGGCCTGGTGCTCGACCTGCGGAACAATCCCGGCGGCGTTCTTCCCGCGGCACTCGTAACGGCTTCGCTCTTTCTAAAACCCGAGGCGAGCCTCCTCAGCGTGCGCGGCCGGTCCTTTCAGGCCAGCCAGGAGAGCGTCCCGAAGGACTCGTCGCCGTACACTTTTCCGGTGGCGGTGTTGGTCAACGAAAAGAGCGCCAGCGCATCGGAGATCGTGGCCGGCGCGCTGCAGGACCACGACCGGGCCGTCATCGTAGGCGAGACAACTTTCGGCAAGGGGCTGGTCCAGAACGTCTACCCCCTCTCCTCCGGAGCGGGCCTCGCGCTCACCACGGCTTATTACTACACACCCAGCGGACGCTCGATTCAGAAGCCGCTGGAGGCGTCGCAGGTGGTCTCGGTCAGCGCGGAGACGAAGAAGGATTTCCGCACCGACTCGGGCCGCCTGGTGCGCGGCGGCGGCGGCATCCGGCCGGATTTCGAGGCAGCCCCGGAACCGATGACCCGTTTCCGGATGGTCCTCGAGGCCAGCGGCGCCTTCACTCAATTCGCCACCGACTACGTGCAGCACCACCCCGGCATCACCGCGGACTTCGAAGTCACGCCCGCGGCCCTCGACGAACTTCAGCTCTATCTCTCGGCCCGCAACATACGCCCGGCGGTGACCGAATGGTCGAGCGAGCGGGAGTGGATCTCGAGCCGCCTCAAGAGCGAGATCTTCAACCAGTCGCTGGGCGTCGAGCGCGGCGACGAGGTCGAAGCCCAGCGGGATCCGGTGATTCTCACCGGGATCGCGAGGCTTGGCGTGTCGCTGAAGCCCGCGGCATCTCGCGCCTCGACCACCGCGCCCTGAGCGGCTCCTTGACGGTCGCGGTCAGGACGGCATCCTGCGCGCCGGTTGCGAACGGTTGCGAACCGGCGCCCGGCCAACCTGTGGAGCGAAGACTACAGGCGGGTCACCAACCCGCCGCAGGTTGCCAACCCAATGCCACTTAGTTCTCCCAGATGCGGACAGCCGGAGTGTTGCGGCTCTCCAGAGCTGCGCCGGACGTCCACATCCGGCTTCCTTGATTTCAGGAAGTTGGACGGGGGCGGGTCTGGAGACCCGCTGCAGGACTGGAGTCCTGCCCCACGGTTGCGAAAACTAAGTGGCATTGGGCACGAGTGCCTGCGCCACGTCGGCAGTGCTGGAGGAAGGCGGCGCTCGCTCTTACGGTCGCGGCGCGGTCAGCCCCAGGTCGGTCAGGATTTTCGGGTTTGCTTCCTCGACGGCCAGCATCTTGTGGCAGGTCTCGCAGTCGTTGGGAATCGTGCGGCCGTCGGCGCTGGTGTGGCCGCCGTCATGGCAACGGAAGCAGCCATGCACCTGATCCAGGTGACCCAGGTTGTTGGGATACGTTCCCCAGGTGATGTGCATGTTGGGGAACACGTTGCGGTCGTAGATAGCGACCACGGCGTGCGCGGCGCGGCCGACCCCCGCGGGATCGCTGGTCTTGTAATTGCTCTCGATCGCGGCGGTGATCCCGGCGTCCGCTTCGGCCTGCGACTTGTATGGCTTCTGCAACGCTTCGACGGCAAGCTTCTTGATGAACGGCAGCGCGGGCGAGATGGCGCCGTTGTCCATGGCGAGATCCACCGCGTGATCGGCCGTCTGGAAGGTGTGGGTGGGGCGGTTGTGGCAATCCATGCAATCCATCTGGCGGAGTGGCAGATTCTTGAGCGAGCCTGGCTTCGCGTCGGTCGAGATGTAGACGGTCGTGCGGCCGGTCGCGCTGTTGTGGTACTCGACCCGCGAAATCGTCTGGCGGCTCTCGTCGGCGGGATTGTAGGAAATGGCGACGCCGGGCGCCATATGCGCGAAGTGAATCCCGGGATGCTCGCCGCCGCCGCTGATGTGCATCAGCAGGACGGTCTTGGTGAGCGTGTTGTGCTCGTCGTCGGTGTACTTGTCGATGATCTCGAGCCGGTCCTGGACGAACTTCTGCGGCCAGTGGCAAGCCTCACACGTTTCGCGCGCGGGCCGCAGGTTGTGGACCGGCGTGGGAATGGGCCGCGGGTACGTGTTCAGGATGACGGCAAACACCTGGCCGAGGCCTGAGAGCTTGCTCTGTACGAACCAGGACGCTCCTGGGCCGATGTGGCAGGCCACGCATTCCACGCGAGAGTGAGGCGAGTTCTGGTAGGCGGCGAACTCCGGCTGCATCACCGAGTGGCAGGTCTTCCCGCAAAACGTGACGCTGTCCATGTAGGCGATGGCGCGGTAGGTGAACTGGCTGCCGATGGCGAGATTGGCGATGGTGGTGACGCCCACGAACCACATCAGCTTGCGCAGTTCCGGCGTTTGCAGAGTGAGCGGATTATAGGTGAGCGGGTATCGCCCGGCCTTCCGCTCCACGCGGATGTGCAGCCAGATGCCGAGCGGGATCAGCGACAGTCCGGCGAAGAAGACGCCGGGCAGGATCAGAAAGGCCAGGATCCCGATGTAGGGATACTGAACCTCGCCGCGCATGCTGGTGGGCAGCAGGAAGAGCCACAGGACCACGGCCGTGGTCACCAGGATCACGCCGGCGCGGCTGATCCAGTTCTGGCTGAGGTACACGAGCGGGTACATCCAGGAGCGCAGGCGCATAAGTTCTATTGTGGCTGATGTTCCTCGGTCTGAGAGTCGGTGTCCGTCTCGTCTTCCGCCTCATGCTCCTTGACCGACACTCCCGTAAGGAACGCGGTCTCGAGCGGATAGACGTCGGGATCGAAAATGACGGAGTAGAAATGCCAGACCACGATGGCCAGCGACGCGAGCACGGCTTCGTAGAAATGGATCGCGGTGGCGACATCGAGCGCCAGCTTGGGCAGGAACCGCAAGGTGAGGTTGTTGGCCCAGAGCATGACGCCGGTCAGTCCCATGATTACGGTTCCCCAGGCGACGGCCCAATACTCGGCCTTCTCGATGTAGCTGTGGGAGGAGATGTAGGGGCGCCGGTTCGTCAGCCCCAGGTTATAAGCGAAGCCGAAGAGCGCCTCGGTCACGTCGTTGCGCCGCGGCCAAAGCTGTTTCCAGTGGCGGCGCAGCCGTCCGCTCGAGATCAGCGAGACCGCGTGCGTCGCGGCCACCGCCATCATCACCGCCGCAGCGATGCGGTGCACTACGCCGCGCACCGGGAAGTCGTGCTCCCACATCACCAGGATGCTGGCCCACCAGTGGTCCGGATACTTGAGCGCGAAGCCGGTCCAGACCAGGGTGGTGAAGGACAGCACCAGAAGCGCATGCTGTATGCGCTCGAAGCGGTACATACGGATCTCGCGATGGCGCGCCGCAACCACGGGAGGAGGCGCCTGCCCCGCCGAGCGGAAACGCCGGAGCCGCAGCTTGCGAACCCAGTCGCCGCCATTGTGCAGCAGCATGAGGCCGATCGTCAGCGGGATGAGAATCGAATAGCCGATCCGCGCCCAACGTACTGCCGGCGGCTCGCCGCGGCCGGGGAGCGCATGCACGGTGCCGATGACAAACCGGGTCCCCGCTCCGGGATGACAGTGACCGCAAGTAGCGGCCAGGTTTCTGGGATTGACCGTGGAGTGGAGATCCGAGGAGGGCAGAATGTTGTGGACGCCGTGGCAACTGGCGCAGTTGGCAACCGACTGCGAGCCCGCCCGGGCCGCGAGGCCATGGAAGGAGGCGTCGAAACTCACCATCCGGTCGGAGGGAAAGCCGAAACGTTTCGAGAGCTGCACGTTCCCGTGGCACTGGCCGCAGGTGTCGCGGATGTGAGCCGCGTTCACACTGGACCGGACGTTCTTGGGAGATAGGATTTCGTGCTCGCCGTGGCAGGTGGTGCAGACCGGCGCCTCGGCGATTCCCTTGGCCACCGCCTTCCCGTGCACGCTGGCCTTGTACTGATCGGCGATGTCGGCGTGGCACATCCCGCACAGATCGGGCACGCCCTGCCGGAAGGTCTCCGACTTGGTGTCCTTGATCTCGTGCGGACCGCCGTGGCAGAGATCGCAGTTGGGAGCCGCCTGGTTACCGTGCTTGAGCGCCTGGCCGTGAACGCTGGCGGCGTGCTCGCCCACGATGGCGGCGTGGCATAGGGAGCATTGTGGCTTAGGTACGCCAGCGGGGTGCGGGTAGGTCTCGTGCCGCTGGTGGCAGGTGGGACACCCGACGTCGGCGTGCGCAGTGCCCTGGATCTTTTTGATCTGGTCCGCGTGGCAGTCGGCGCACGCTTCGGACGATTGCGCAAGGCTAAGAGATACCGATCCCCAAAAGGCGAACCCCACGGCCGCGAGGACGATGGGGAAACGCATAAACCAACCAGTCTAGCCTAGTTTGACGCTGGTGTCGTTAAAGGAGCTGTAAACATACGCAGCAGCGATTCCCAACAAATAGAGAACGGCTACCACGGTGAGGATTTTGCCCCACCTGTCGATCACGATCAGCTTCTTCGAGACCTCTTCCTGCTGCGGAATGCTCCCGGCCTCGGCATCCAAAACGTGGATCGTCTCATCGACCCTCATGTCAAGCCGGCGCCTGTAGATAGCCAGGATTACGACAATCGTAGTCAAAACTGCCCAAACCGCGATGTGCGGAGCATAGCTTGTCAACATAATGTGTGCTTCAGGCCTCGGTTCGGCTACTGCGCCTCGATGGGCGCCGCCCTTTCGGAGCGTAATGGCCGGCCGAGTGCCTCCTCCATAGCTTCGATGACCTGGGGCATACAGGAATCCAGAGCGCATAGCTGCTGGTCCCGCTGCGGACAGGTTCCGTCTAGTCTTTGATCGATGCAAACCGAACAGACGTGCTCGTGAATGGCGTCAATGTACGGCTGCAGATCGTCGGAATCGGTGGCCAGGACGGCCTGCGCCACCAGTGGGAACAAGGTGAACAACGAGCAGCGCTCGGGTTCCTGGTCCCCGCAAAGTCCTTCCACGGTCCGCTTGGCGCAGATAGAACAGATCCGGTTGCGCACAGCGGCTTCCAACTGGTCCAGTGTCGGTCTCATCTCAGCCCCCCTTCCTGTCGCGCCCCGCCAGGGTGTGTGCCACGGCGTGTGAAGCCGCGCAGCGCGAGTCACGGGGAGCACGGAGCTCCACCGCCATGATGGCCAGTACCGCGGTCGCCAGCGGGTCCTGGCTAAAAACCACCGAGCGGATGCCTGCGTTCCAGGCGCTAGACAAGTGCTGAGGATCGTTACTGGTAATCAGGACGATCCGCTCGGGGTTGTCGAGTGGGAATGGCAGACGGTCCAACGCATCCGGGTCCACCACGATTACACCGTCGAGGCCCTGGTCCGGCGCCTCGACCTGACGCACCTCGCGCACCCCGCCGCGCTCCAACATCTCGCGCAGCGAGCTCGCGTAAGACGCGTCCGTAAGCGTGATTTGAACTATCTCCATATTCCCCGTCTTGCCGCTTACTACCGCGGGCCTACTTCGCCTCGCAGACCTTCAGGTCCTTCTTGGTCTTGTAGCACTCACCGACGGCGTTCAGCTCTTTGCCCTTGCTGTGGCAGACAGTGCACTTGGCGCCGGTCGCCTTGGTGTACTCGGGCTTCGCGAACGATTGCGTCGCCGGAATGATCAGGCCCCCCACGAATACCAATACGGGTATAACGAACTTCAATTTGTTCATCGTGCCTCCGGCTGTTCAAACATGCAATCGTCTGGCCACAGTTTCAGACAGAGGGGCCTGTTTCTATCCTATTCGTTTCAAAGCGAGTCGGAATGACTCCCGGGTGGCCTCGCAACACCCAGCCGGCTTGAGAAGTGCGCAAGCTGCCCCAGCAGCGGGGCGCAAGCCCCGCGCGGGCCTGGAACGATCAACCCTGGGGCGGCGCCAGGCCGCCCTTGCAGGCTGGAGTCCGCTCCCTGGCGGTCACGGTTCTGAGCGGGCGTCCAACCTCCGCCTCGCAGCCCCCTGTGGCATTGACTTGGGTGAAATCACCCACCCAGTGGTAGAATAGGACCAGGAGCGGGCGAAACTCTAGTGTCTAAACTATTGCCAGAGTGGCAGCAAGCGCATGTCCTGGAAACCGTTTTCGATCAGCTCTCGGACGCCTTGGTCCTATACGACCAGAGCCATTCGATCACCGGAATGAACCGGGCTGCGGAGCGCCTGTTCGGCGTGGCTGCCGACGATATGGTCGGACACAACTGCCGCGAAGTATTTCGCTGTAGCGAATGTGAACCGGGTTGCGGTCTCGTCGAAGGCCTCGCCTCCGGCCAGGATGTCCCCCACGGCATGGTGCGCCTTCACACCGACGACGGGCGCGAGCGCCTGGTCCTGATCAAGACGTCGCACATCTCGAACGGAAACGGGAAGGTCCAGGGGTTGGTTGCCACCATTAAGGACATCACCGAAGAGATGACGCCGATCAAGCGCGAAGTGATCGCCGATTCTCCGGCGATGCGCGGGGTCCTGAGCTTCGTCAAGAAGGTGGCCGCCAGCGAGGCCACCACCGTCCTGCTCGAAGGTGAGAACGGGACTGGCAAAGACCTAGTCGCCAAGACGCTGCACTACGAAAGCGCCCGCCAGGCCGAGCCGTTCATCGCCATCAACTGTGCGGCCATTCCGGAGACGCTGCTCGAAAGCGAGCTGTTCGGCTATGAGAAGGGCGCCTTCACCGACGCTCGCGCGCAGAAGCGCGGCCTGTTCGAGCTGGCCGACAAGGGCACGCTCTTCCTGGACGAGATCGGCGAGATCCCGCTGACGCTGCAGACCAAGCTCCTGCGGGTGCTCGAAGACCAGAGCTTCCGCCGCCTGGGCGGATTGAAGGACATCCAAGTCGACGTGCGGTTCGTCGCGGCCACCAACAAGAACCTGCGCGAGGCCGTGAAGGAAGGCGCGTTCCGCCAGGATCTTTACTTCCGCTTGAATGTGATTCAGATCGTGATTCCGCCGCTCAGGGACCGCGTCGAAGATATCCCGGCGCTGGCGGCGTTCTTCATCGCCCACTACAACCGCAAGTTCAAGCGGCGCATCGAGGGCGTGACGCCGGAGGCGGAGCGGCTGATGACGGCGCACGACTGGCCTGGCAATGTCCGCGAGCTGCGCAACGCCATCGAGCGGGCCATGATCCTGGAGGAGTCCTCGCTGATCACGGCGGCCAGCCTGCCGATTACGATCGGCCGCTCGGACGGGGAACTGGACGCGGCCCTGCCGCAAGCCTTCGAGATTCCCGAGAACGGCATGTCGCTGGTGGATAACGAGCGGCAGTTGCTGGCCCGCGCCCTGGACAAGACCGCCGGCAACCAGACGCAGGCCGCGCGCCTGCTGCGCATCACGCGGGACACCCTGCGCTACAAGATGAAGAAGTACAACTTGAGGTAGGCCCCGCGGCCTTCAGCCTAGGTTGTCAACCTGCGGCGGGTTGGCAACCGGCGCACAGGATGCGATCCTGCCCCACGTGCGCCACGTCCGAAGTCCTAGCGGACCGCCCGGCGTCGTCGTAGCGCGCAGAGGCTGACCAGGCCGATGCCAATCAAGCTGAGCGTCGCCGGCTCGGGCGCGATGCCTTCGAGTTCTGCCCTGGCGCCAGCGGGGTTAATGACTTCGAAATCGCCAGAGGTTCTGGCCACTTTGATGCCGAACACAAAGTCCGCCGATTTCAGCGCCGCAAACACGGCGGTCAGATCGCCAGGCGCCACGCTCAGGGTCAGCCCCAGCGGGCTCGCGATGGGATCCGCATTGAGCCCCGTGCTACCGCCGCCGAAATCTCCCAGCAGGAACTGCGAACCGTCGACCTCCAGGTAGACGGAACCGCCTTCCGAGAGAGCATCGAACTGTTTGCCGAAAAGGCCTGGATTGTCCGCCACCGAGAGGCCAACGGTAAGCGAGTCGAGCGTCGACAAGTCGCGGGTGGCGGAGTCCGGTGCGGTGAAGCCGATGGTCAGACCGTTCCTCAGTACAGAGATGAGAAATGGGCTGGACGGGCAGTTGACCGCCGCAAAGTTGAAATTTCCAAGGTTCGCCGTGCATCCCAGGCTAGCGTTGGGCGCGACCGGAATGTCGAGCGCGGCTGCCCCCAGCAGCGAAGCGAAGACGAAAACGTTGGCAGCCAACGCGCCGGCACGCAACATTGAGGTTCTCCCCTTGGGCTGGCCTCGAAGGGCCGCTCCCGAGGTTTAGAGTATACCCGCAAGTGATTAACATGAATAGTACTTAGAGTTATTTGTGAGTAACGGTACCTTGCGCCCCAATTAAGTCGCGGGCGACGGTTCGGCCGGCCGGGGGTCTGTCGCCCGTTAGAGCCGCCCTCAGTCCGGGAAATAGCCCTGCTTCGCCCGGATCTTGTACTTGCCCGTTTGGCGGAGCGATACCTGGATGGTGCGCCAGCGATGTTCGTTCGCGGGCGGAGCCTTGTAGGAGAGCAGGTAGGTGTGCTTCAGAGCGTTGGCGATTTCATCGAACACCGCGCTGACGTCGGCGGGTTTCCGGACCTCGAACGCCGCTCCGCCGGTCTTACGCGCAATGTCGCGCAGGGTTTCGATGAGGCTCTTGGACTGGCGGGCGTCCCCCTCGGCGATGGTGTATACCGGCACGCCGATTTTTCGGGCGCTGTTCTCGGCCGCCACCGCATTCAGCGCGCTGGCGTTGTCCTCGCCGTCGGTGAACAGCACGATCACCTTCTTCCCTTTCCGCTTCGCGATCTCGTGTGCCGTCTGCGCCAGAGCGTCGAACAGCGCCGTCTCTCCGCCGGCGCGCGTGCGCATGACCGCGCGGCGGGCGGCCAGCTTGTCGGTGGTGAACTCCTGCCTGAGCCTCAATCCCGTGTCGAAAGTGTAAATGGCGATCGATTCCTGCGGGCCCAGCTTGTCGATGAATTCCAGGATCGACGACCGCACCTGCGGCAGCACACTCTCCATGCTCCCGGTGGTGTCGAGCAGGATGGCGCAGGCCAGCGGGTCGGAGGTGCCCCCAAAATCCACGATGGTTTGCGGTTGCCCTTCGTCGCGGACTTCGAACCCGTCCCGCCCGAGTCCGTCTACGAAGTGGCCGTGCTCGTCGAGAATGGTGGCGTAGACCTCCACCATGCGCACATCCACGCTGAACGACGGACTGCCCTGCGCGAGAAGGCGGCGCGGGATTCCGGAGATTGCCGCGGCAAGGCTGGCGAGAACGGTCCGGCGTTTCATCGCTCTTCGAATTTCTCTTCGACGCCCCTCGCACTCAGAGACGCCCAGGAATCCAAAAGGGAACGCCAGTCATCCAAACTGGACATCTCAGCCTTCGAGAGAACATCGCGCAGAAGCGGTTCGGCGATGGCCCCCAGCGCCGCCGGGGAAATCCCCGCCTGGTCCGCCGCCAGCACCAGTTGCATCTTGAACTCCGCCGAGCGCTCGGCGATGTCGGTTGGAAACATGTGCCGTTCGTACTGCTCATAGGGCGCGCTCTCGAGTAGATGCGGATGGCTGCACCCATACAAGTTCGACGGCACCGGTCCCAGCAGGTCGAGATTGTGGCCGTCGTTGTGCGACGACGCCACGCGCAGGAGGACCGCGACCGGCGATCGAAGCAGGCTGGCGTCGCACAATGCGGCGCAGCGAACGCCGAGCGCGTAGAGATCGGACAGCGTCACGGCATTCCAAACGCGCGCCCAGGAGCGTGTCGAGACGGCACTCAGCAGATCCGAGCGGCGCGCCGGCGACAGCAGCCCCGCGGACTGCCGGGCCAGCCCGAGGAATGACACCGGCTGCGTGGCCGCGGCCGAAACCCACTCCCGGCCAAGAGCGATACGGAGGTTGAAAAGCCGCTGGTCAGCCTCGCTGAGGCGTGCCCAATCGGTGTCGCGAATGGCTGCGATCTGCGCCGCCATCACCGCGTCGGGCACCCCTTTTCCGGCCTTCATCCCCACCGAGGCGGCTTGTCCGGCCGCGGTCGCGAAACCCGCGAAGCCACCCACGAAATAGCTGCCGCCGCCCTGCGCGGTCACGCGGAAACCGGAGCTGGCGTTGAGTGCGATGGGCCAGGCCCGGCCGAAATCATAGTAGTGATGTTTGCGCAGCAGAATCGGATCTTCGGAAACCGTGAGGTCCGTTGGCCTCAGATACCAGGCATAGATCAAACCGCTGAACGCCAGCGTGAACTGTGGCTGCTCCTGGGCGAGCATTTCGTCCGCGAGTTTCTCGAAGTCCTTCGGATTCGGCTTCTTTGCGGCAGCCTTCCGGGCAATCCGATCCACCGCTTTGACCAGGCCCGCCGTTTCGTAAAGGCGCAGGTTGGCCGCGTCCCCCCACGCCACATCCACATGCTCGCCCGGAGCGAGTGACGGAAGAGCAGCGGCGGCACTTTGTAGCGCCTGTATCTGGGCGGGGCTCGGAATGCGGCCATTCCGCATGGCGGCGGCCGCGCCGGAGATCTCCAGCAGCGGCAGCAGAGCGGGCACCTTCTGCATGTCGATCACGCGATCGAAGTCGTGGTATCGCATGCCGACCGGGTCGAGAGTGACGGAGCGCTCGCTGAAGCCGGCCTGCACGGGATGGGGCTCTCCGAGCAAAGCCACGCGGATGTCATGGTCGACGTTCTCCGTTGCGGCGGTGCGGCAATGGCTCAGGATCTGCGCGATGGCGTCGGCTCCCGCCGCGGCGATCGCAGCCGGACCCGTCGCCTCGGCGAACTTTTGCGATACGCTGCCCACCAACTCCGCCGCCTGCGACTCGGTCAGTTCCTCACGCCGCTGGAGCAGACAGAGCAACTCGATGAGCGAATGGAACTCTCCCGCCGCGGAATTGACGCCGGCATCTCTCGGCGCGTGGACTTTGTCCAGCGCGGCGAAGAAGCTCCGGAACTGGGGCGTGGTCAGGGCGGTCAGAGTGCTGAAATACGGGTACACAGACGACCAGGCGCTGAAGTGCTGGGCCAGGAGCAACGCTCCCTGGTCATCAAGCGGCTCGGAACGGTGCGCGTCAATGCGGCTGACCGCCAGGAAGTTGTCGGTCTCGCTCACACCTTCGGACTCCCTGCGGTAGCGGGTTTGGGCAAGCCGCGCCAGGACTTCGTCCTCCTGATCGGGCGCAACAGATCGCGAGACCTTCTGGAGCAGCTTCGCCATCCCGGCCTCGGAATGGGCGGCTCCTTGGGCCACCATCCAAACCTCGGCGGATCCCGGAAAGTCGACGTGGCCGTCGTCATCCAAAGGAATACCGCGCAGGAAATCGGTGAAGGAGGTGTCACGCGCTACGCGTCCGGTGGTCTGGCCTTCAACCGAGTCGCTGAACAATCGGTAGAACCGGCTGGTGCGCGAGGCGGTCAACGTAAAGAAGCGCTGATGCGGCGGATCGATCTCCGCCAGGGTGAAGAAGAACGCCAGCAGCCGGCCGTCGTCCTTACGCACGAGGGTCCGGAAAAACGCGGCCGGATCGCGCGGGCTCGCTCCAATCAGGCCGCTCCACGCTGGCTCCGCAGCATCGCCTCCGGGCAGCACGGCCCGCCCTGCCTCTACCGAAAAGGCCGCCGAGTAATGCAGCAGCAGATCTACGTCCCTGTCGTCGAGTTCCTCGAGGGTGAAGGCTTGCAGCAGCGCGTCGAGGGTTGGTCTGTCGAGCACACTCAGGGCCTTATAGAGGCGGGCCAGGCGCGGCCAGCGCGCTACGGCCTCGGCCAGCCCCCCGTACATCTTCTCCTTTCCGTAGAATGCCTGGCGCCACAGCTTCTCGTCCGGCCAAACCGATACGGGCTGATACGGAATCTCGAGGCGGAAGTCATTGCCCCCGGCGAGCGATTTCGCAATCGTGCCGGCATCCACGCCCAACGCGGCTGCCAGATCCTGCTTGCGCGCGCCTCTGGTCATCTCCTCGACAGAAACCTCGCCGCCCTGCGCAATGCGCAAGCGCATCCCCAGCAGCGCCAGGACCTTCTCCGCGCTCTGCTGGGAGCGCTTGTCGCGCACGGAGAGCACCACGACGGCGTGGTCCTTTTCGCGGCTGCCGAAGCCCTCGAGTTCGCCCAGCTTCTGGAAATAGTTCTCGATGTCCTCGAGGTAGTGTTGGGCGGCCTTCGGGTTTCCGCTGGGAGCGTTGTCGGCGACAGCGCGGCAATAGTCGATCAGGAAGCGTTCGGGCGAGGTGCGCTCGCGTGTGCGCGCAATGAACGCCAGTGCGTCGATTCCGCCGGGGAGCATCATCACGGAGACCGGGTCGCCGCTGGGCTGCGCATAGCTCCCGGCGAAACTACCCTGCCCGGCCCCGCGGAGTTTCTCCGTGAACCATTGGGCCTGTTCCATGTCATTGTCGCGCACGGCGACTTCCAGGCCACGGCGCAACGCATGCAGCAGATCGTCCGACGCCGCGCCGTCACCGGCAAGCAGGCCGGCCAGGTCGCGCCACGCAGGGGCGGCGCTGCCGCTGAATGCGTCCTCGTATTCCGCCGATCTCCGATACAGATCGACGTCCTTCACTTTCGCTTTGCCGGCGGCCAGTACGGCGCGCGCCCGGTACAACTCGCCCGCGGACAACAGGTCGTCAGCTTTCAGAATGTAGGGCCGGGCCGAAGCGGGATTCGTATCGAGGCCGCCAGCCGAATCCTCGACAGGCGCCGGCAGCCGATTCTGGCCAGCGGAACACAGGGGCGCAAGCGCGGTAAAAGCGGCGAGAAGAGGGACGAGTCTCATGGCGCACAACACCCACCACGCTGCAGGAATGATTGTATCTTACAGGCGACGGACGCGCGGAGCAACCGCTCGTCTCAGCCGAACTCGCCTCCGACGCGATGCCTAAGCCTCGGCGCATGCCGAATTTCCTCGGCCCGCCCCCGAATCCCGTCCGCCTGCCCCCGAATCTCTTCCGCCCGCCCCAAATCCCGAGACGCCTGTTTTGAGGGTGTGCCGGCTAGGGGCGGTTCCGCGGGAAACGACGCGGCTGGGATGCGTGAGCCTGCGCTCGGCGCGACGCATCTACTGCGCGTAGAGCACCGCAGAGCAGCCTGCCGTGATCGTGCCTGAGGTGCCGGTCACGGTGATCAGGAATAGCCCGGACTCCCCCGGCGTCGGAGTCGGCGTTGGCGTCGGCGTCGCCGTCGGCGTTGGAGCACCAGCCCCACCTCCCCCTCCGCCGCCACAGCCGCAGAAGCCTCCTGCCAAAACCACCACGAGCACCAGCATCCCCAGAGCCGCGCGCCGCTTGCGACTCCGCGTCGGAATAGCCAAGAGCAGCACCGAGACCAATACCGCGCCGCTCGCCTGGAGCCAACGATGCGCAGGACGGGCCGCCAAGACCGGAATATTGGTGATATACACGGTGGCCGTTGCCGTGCCGTTGCCGGTCAGGGAGACAGGGGAAGTCGTGCCAAAGCCCACGGTGGGCAGGACGGCATTCCCTTGAAAAAGGTTGTAAGGGAGACTGGCAGAGGCGGTGAGCGCCACGCTGCCGGTGAAACCGCCATAACTGGTCACCGTGATGGTGGCCGTAGCGGATCCGCCGCTGCTGGCATTAATCGTAGCGGGCGAAACGGCGATGCTGAAGCCCGCGGCATCGACGGCGAGAGCCAGCACACAGTTCCGGGTCAAGGCTCCGAAGGTTCCTGTGACGACGGCCGTATAGATTCCCCGGCTCACCTGGTTCCCCACCGTGAGCGTCAGTACGCTGGTTCCCGTGGCGATACTCCTGCTGAACGATGCGTTTACTCCGCTTGGCAAGCCGGCGACAGTGAGGCTGACGCCGCCGGCAAATCCGCCTACATTCTGAATTGCGATCGTGGTTGCGGCGGAAGCTCCCGGAGCGATGGTCAGGCTGGCCGGAGAAGCCGAGAGCAGGAAGCCAGCGGGAGCCGTGGGCTGCAAAGCCACCAGATCGTCGATCAGATGGCCGCTCGGGCTTCCCCATCCCGTCACCAGATCATAGCCGGGAACGGCATTGTAATAAGGGCTGACGCTTCCATTGTCGCTATTGTCTCCGCTGACGATGTCATGAAAATCGTCATTATAGTCGGGGCCCTTCCCGATCTGATAGAGAGCGGGGTTCACAAATCCCACGGTCGATCCGCTAGCGGCCACAGCCTGCTGATTGACCAATGCCATAAAGCCTGACCAGCGCGGCGCGGACAAGCTGGTTCCGCCCCAACCCGAGCAGACTCCGAAGGAACAAGCGTAGCTGGAAGTGCCTTCCGCGGAGACGTCCGGAGAATTGCGCAGAGTTGTCGATCCCCCATTCGAGGCATTCGCCACGCCAGTCTGCCAGCTGGGCTCAGCTCGTTGGGCGCGGCGATCCCGCCACCGCTCGCCGGCCATGCAATCTCCGAACTCCACGTTCCACCCGCGCCATTGGTAAAAACCTGGTTCGCGCCGACAGAGGTGATCCATGGATTCGACGACCAATAGTCGCCGGGATTGAGCGGATAGGCTCCTTCATCCCCAGAGGATACGAAGATGTTCTGCCCCTGCGCGGCAAGCTCCTGAAAGAGGGAAGCGACTGCCGGAGAAATGACAATATCGTACGAGCAATTGATCTGCTTGGCCAGATTCTCTGAAGCGATGGCGTTGAAGACGTCCTCTGACCATTTCCCAATGTACTGCCGCACCTGGCTGATGCCGGGCGCCATACCGATCATCTCCGCCATGTTGGTCGATTCGTCGATGTCGTTACATTCAGTGGGCGAACAAAAAATGCCACTGGGATTGCTGATCACACCGTCCAGCAGCACGCTGATGATGGGTATTGTGTAGGTGGGTCCGCCAGGGGTTGGCCTGTATGTCAGAAGGTTATCGTTCCCAAATGCGGTCGAGCTTGCCGCTCCATTGAAAGTAGAAACCGTATCTGCAATCGCGTAGCCGTCCAACAAGAACACTCCGAAGACCTGGCCGCTCCCGGTGAGCGGGCCGTTGCCGTAATAGGCCGCGCGCAGATCGCCGGGAAGAAAATATCCGGAGGGGCCGGAGCCAGTGTAGGTCTGGGTCGACTGCACCTCCGTCCGGCTCCTCGCCATGCGGCGCGGAATGAAGAAGTTGTCCAGGCCGGCAATCTCCGCCAGCGGAACCTTGAGATCGAGCGCAGGCGCGCGATCGGGCGAATAGAAGTTCCGGTCCTGGGTCGGATGACGGTAGAGGTTCATCCGCACATGGAGGACCTGCTCAATCTGCGCCACCGAAGCGCTGACCGGAACAAGCCTGCGATTCACGGGCCGATCGGTCACGGCCAATCCATGCGCCCGGGCAAAATCGACCACGGCCTGGTAGTCGTCCGGCCGAGGACCGAAGCGTTCCGTAAACTCTTCCACGCTGAGAAAATGGTGATAATCGGAGCTGGTCCGGTCATAGAGCCGGTTCAACAAGCCTGAGAGCTCCGATTCATTGCGCAGCGGCAGCACGAAGGATAGACTGATGCGCCGTCCGGGCGGCAGCGAACCAACCAGAGCCGCCCGTCCACTGGAAACCTCAGGGCGAAGCCCATTCGGTGATGTTTGCAAACCAGGCTGCGCCTGAGCCGTGACGTTGAACCAGATAAGAACGGACGGAACGAACAACAGCCGAAGTATCCCAACTCTCATCGACAAACCCCGCCAGAGCCGAAGTCAAATTCGATCTTTAGAAAGGTACCACACGGAAGAAAGATCATTCATTGTCGGTGCCACGCACCGCTACGCAAGCCGCTTCAGAGTGAACCGGAAGGGCGGGCTTCAGCCCCCGCGGCGCTTCAGCCCCGCTCCACCGGGCGGCGGAACTGAAGTTCCGCGCGCGCTGAAGCCCGCCCTGCGCGGCACGGCTCCCGTGCCCAGTCGGCTCAGCACGGCCCCATCCCTCAGCCTGCGCCCGCCGGGATTGGCTATGATTGGGGCGGCGGGGGCCGTGGGCTGAAGCTTACGCCGCGAAAGGGGCACACAAGATGACTTACTACGAACAGAACCGCGAGAGATTCCTGGAAGAGCTGAAGACGTGGCTGCGGATTCCCTCCATCAGCACGCTGCCCGAGAACAAGGGCGACATACGGCGGGCGGCCGAGTTCGCTCGCGACGCGTTGACGGCGGCGGGCCTCGCCAAGGCCGGCCTGATCGAGGGCGAGGGCAACCCGCTGGTGTACGCCGAGTGGTTGGGCGCACCGGGCAAGCCGACTCTGCTCTTCTACGGCCATTACGACGTGCAGCCGCCGGACCCGCTCGAGGAGTGGAAATCGCCGCCGTTCGAGCCCGACGTGCGCGGCGACAACATCTACGCGCGCGGCTCCTCCGACGACAAGGGCCAGACCTATATCCTCATCAAAGCCGTCGAAAGCCTGCTCAAGACCAAAGGCAAGCTGCCCTGCAACGTGCGGTTCCTGATCGAGGGCGAGGAGGAAGTCAGCGGCGAGCACATCGAGAGCTACGTCGCGAGCAAGCCGCCAAACCTGAAGTCGGATGCGGCCGTGATCTGCGATACGGAGATGTTCGCGCCTGAGCTGCCCACCATCTGCACCGGCCTCCGCGGCATCGTCTACACCGAACTGCACGTGCAGGGACCGGACCACGATCTGCATTCGGGCGTTTACGGCGGCGCCGCGCCGAACCCGATCATGGCCATCGCCGAGATCCTGACCGCGCTCAAGAGCCGCGACGGAAAAATCCACATTCCGGGCTTCTACGATCGCGTCATCAAGCAAAGCAAGGAAGAGAACGAGGCGTGGCAGCGGCTGCCATTCGATGTGGAGGAGTACCGCAAAAAGGAAGTCGGCTCGCCGGAGCTCACGGGCGAGGCCGACTACACGGTGTTCGAGCGCACCTGGGCGCGGCCCACGCTCGAAGTTCACGGCATTCGCGGCGGATTCACGGGCGAAGGCGCGAAGACCGTGATCCCCGCCCGTGCGGTGGCGAAGGTCAGCATGCGCCTGGTGGCGGACCAGCGTCCGGACGAGGCCATCGAGCAGCTCAAAGCAGCGGTGGCGGCGGCCTGCCCGCGAGGCGTGACCGCCGAAATCAAGTCGGTCCACGGCGCGGAGCCGTCGCTGGTGAATCCGAACAACGATTTCGTGCGCGCTTCGGCCAAGGCCATGGAAGAAGTCTTTGGCAACAAAACGGTGTTCATACGCTCGGGCGGGTCGATCCCCATCGTAGGATCGTTCGAGCGGAGCCTGGGCATACCGAGCGTGCTGATGGGATTCGGTCTGCCGGACGACAATCTGCATTCGCCCAACGAGAAGTTCTATCTGCCGAACTTCTACCGTGGGATCGAGGCTGTGGCGCGCTTCCTGGAGCTGGTGGGAGACGGCGCGAAGTGACGGCGCTGATTGTAGAGCAGGCGTCTACGCCCAATGCCACTTAGTTATCCCGGATGCGGACGGCCGGAGTGGGGCGGCTCTCCAGAGCGGCGCCGGACGTCCACGTCCGGCTTCCTTCGGTTCAGGGAGTTGGACGGAGGCGGGTCTGGAGACCCGCTGCAGGACTGGAGTCCTGCCCCACGGTTTGAGTGGCACTGGGTGTCGACGCTGGAGCCGGCGTGATTGCCCTGATCACTGGAGCGTCGAGCGGCATCGGCGCCGAGTTCGCGCGCCAGCTCGCGGCACGCCGCTACGACCTGGTCCTGGTGGCACGCCGCAAAGAGCGCCTGGAGAAGCTCGCGTCCGACCTGGCCGGCGCGCACGGCATCCGCGCCGAAGCTCTGGCGGCGGACCTCACCGCCGACCAAGACCTGCAGACCGTCGAGCACCGCATCGTTCGGGACGGGGGCATCGACCTGCTGGTGAACAACGCCGGCTTCGGCGTCCCCGGACGCTTCTGGGAGACCACGGTCGAGGAGCAGGACAGCCTGCACCGTCTGCACATCATGGCCACCATGCGCTTGACGCATGCGGCCCTCGCGGGGATGACAGCCCGCAACAGCGGCGCGGTCATCAACGTTTCCTCGGTGGCGGCCTTCATGCCGGCGGCCATCAGCAGCACCTACGGCAGCACCAAGGCCTGGATCAACGCCTTTACTGAGGGGCTGTACCTGGAGTTGAAGAGCCAGCGGTCCGCGGTGAAGATGCAGGCGCTGTGCCCGGGCTTCACGTATTCGGAATTTCATGATGTGACTCACCAGGACCGCCGCGTGATCCCGAAGCCGCTGTGGCTGCATGCCCAGGACGTGGTGGCGGCGTCGCTCCGTGGCCTCGATCGGGGGCAGCTGTTTGTCGTGACAGGCTGGCGGTACAAGCTGCTTGTGGCGCTGTTCCCGGCCTTGCCGAGGTTCCTCCGCAACCCTATGATTCTGAAGTACAGCAGGCGAAGAGAGTCGGCGAGTTCACCCACCAAGCATTAACGTCTGATTAAAGCCGCCCAGCGGGCGTGGTTGCGGGTGTCAGGGTCCTATAATAGAGGTATGGCCCGAGGATGGCAGAGTAACGCAGCGGAGGGCCCGGTCGAGACTCGGAAGGTCGGGAAAGACGCGCGCAAGCCCCGAACCCCCAAGCAGCTCGAACAGCTCCGGAAAACAGAGGACCTGCAACTTTCCCGCACGCGAGTCCTGCACGACATCGAAGCTTCCCAGAACCCCCGCTATAAGCAAATGCTGACCCAAGCCCTTGCGCATCTTGACCAGGAGTTATCCAGACTGTCGACCTAAAGAAGCTGTCAGGTATCAGCTGTCAGCTGTCAGCTATCAGCTAACGACTGGCGGGCGATGACGGTCCGCCCGTTGGTTGCGTCCAGACTGCAACGATTCACGCCCTCGCTCGCGTGCTGCCGGTTTGGCTGAAGGCTGACCGCTGATAGCTGACCGCTGTCTCTGCCACAATAGCTGTGATGGCAGTCGACATCGAAGGCGTGCAGATTCACCTCGCCCATCCGGACGAGATCCCCGTGCGTTGGGTTGGGCAGGAAGAAGTGATGCGCCAATTGCTGGCCGCCTGGCTGGTGGTGGACGCCAAGGACCTGCCCATGAACCCGCGCCTGATCGGCAAGCCCGGCGTGGGCAAAACCACGCTGGCATACGCCGCGGGAAAGCGCCTGGGACGCGAGGTCTACATCATGCAGGCGACCGTGGACACGCGCCCCGAAGACCTGATCGTGCAGCCGGTGATCGAAGGCGCTTCCCAGTTGCGCTACGTCGCTTCGCCGCTGCTGACGGCCGTGATTCGCGGCGGCGTCGCGATCCTGGACGAAGGGAACCGCATGAGTGAGAAGAGCTGGGCCAGCCTGGCTCCGCTGCTCGACAGCCGGCGCTACGTGGAGTCGCTGGTGGCGGGAATCAAGATCAAAGCGCACCCGCAGTTCCGGCTGGTCACCACCATGAATGACGACGCCTCCACGTTCGACCTGCCCGAGTACATACACTCCCGCCTGCAGCCGCAAATCCTGATCGACTTTCCGGAGCGCGACGAGGAGTATCAGATCCTCCACGAGAACCTGCCGTTCGGCGACGATCGCATTCTGCAGTACGTGACGGACTTTCTGCAGCAGGCGCACGCGGCCGACGAGCGCTACACGGTGCGGGACGGCATCAACATCGCACGCTTCGCGATGAAACTGAAGAGCCTGGCGACGGACCAGATTCACGAAGCGCAGGCGCTGGAGCTTTCGATCCTCCAGACGCTGGGCGAAGAGGCGCTGCGCTACACGCCGCGCGGGTGAGGGTCTTGCTTCCTCGCAGGGGCGGCGGGTTTACAGTGGTCAACGCGGAGGTCACATTGCAGCGCCATTTCGACGTAGTGATAGAGCGCGATGCGGACGGCTTCTACGTCGCGTCGGTCCCGCAGCTGCCGGGCTGCCATACTCAGGCGAGATCGCTGGACGAAGTAATGGAAAGAGTCCGCGAGGCGATCAGCTTGTGCCTGGAGGTAGAGGGCACGCCTTCGGACCTCGAGTTTGTCGGCATCCAGCGCGTGACCATCGCTGCATGAGCCGGGCGCCTCGGATTACCGGGAACGAACTGATCCGTGCATTGCAGGCTCTTGGCTTCGCCGTGATCCGAACCCGGGGAAGTCACCATTACCTGCGCCGTCGACGGGCGAAGCACGGTAGTCCCGGCGCACGCTGGTGAAATCGTCGGTCGCGGTTTGCTCCATAAGATCCTCCACGATTGCCAGGTGACTGTCGAGGATCTCCGGCGAGTCCTGTGGCGCGCCGGGATTTACGATCCCTATCGCTTCTTGGATCTAGTCGCCGGCGATGGAGGGCCTAGCTGCTGGGATTGCGCTTGGTCCCGTGCGGTTTTCTGCCGACGGCGCGGCGGGCCACGTGAGCCAACATGTCCTCGTCGGTCAGAGCGGGGGCTGAGGTGTCCGCGCCTTCCGACAACAGGCGCAAAGACAGGGCCGGTCCCTCTTGAAACCCGACATGGTGTTTGCCGAACAGCGCCAGTTCGGCACTGACGACGAACTCACGCGTCTCCTCGCCTCGTATGACCCGCCTGAACCGAAAGGCGCGGGTGCTCCCCGTCTGCTCGAAGCCCATGTATTGGAGATAGGTCGGCGGCGTATGCCTGACTGGCACACGGGCGGAGAGTTGGGGTTCCGCCGGGATGCGGACGTTGATCGCCGAGGGCCACTTACCGCCGCCGATGTCATACGTCACGAGTTGACCGATCGCCAGACCACCGGCGCCGGGCGGCAACACCTCCGACGAGTGGAAGTAGACGTCGTTCCCGCTGGCTGCGCTGATGAAGCCCGACGGGCTCAGAGCGCTGAGGCTTTTGATTCTTCCAGTCATATGCTTATGTCCGCGGCACGTGGCGCTCGGTGGCCGTGCTGCTCGCGTGCAACCTGGGCCGCCCCTCGTGGACATCGACGGTTCGGCCTTCCACCGTGCTGCCGTTCAAGGCGGCGATCGCGACGTCGGCTTCCGAATCCGCCATTTCGACAAAGGCGAATCCTCGAGAGGCGCCCGTTTCCCTGTCCGTCATCAGCTTGAAATGCCCGACGGTTCCGTGCGACCGGAAGAGCGAGCGGATCGAGTCGGCGGTGGTGCCCGTGTCCAAATTGCCCACAAAGATATTTTTCACGCAATCTCCTTGCCGTTTGAGAGCAGGCTATACGAGGCGGGCTGGCATCACAGCCAAGTTTGGCGGGACTATCAAACGCAGTCTAAGTATATCATGTTTCGGCGCTTAGCGGTCGCAAATCGGCGGCCATCACGCGGGAAGTCTCACCTTTTTTCCCAAAAATCTCGGCTCGCGGCGCAAAACAAAAAGGTCAATCAGCATGTTCGCGCGCGCGGCCAGCTCGCGGCACCTAATCTTGAAACTGTCGTACGCGTCAACATCTGCAGCGTTGAAGCCGATGGCATCCACGCCGCGCTGGCCGGCGATGAAGATCGCCCTCTGGTTGTGGAACTCCTGCGAGACCACGGTGATCGCCCTCTGTCCGAAGATCTCGCGCACCCGCACGATCGAGTCCAGGGTTCGAAAGCCCGCGTAATCGCAATAGACGCGCTCCGGGGGCACGCCGGCCTGTGTGAGGGCGTCCTTCATGTCCTGCGGCTCGTCGTAGCCGCGCACGTGGTTGTCCCCGCTGACCACGAGGTATTCGACCTTCCCGGCATGAAACAGGCGCGCGGCCGCGGCGATGCGGGTGTCGAAGAAAGGATTGCGATAGGTGCCGAGGACCCGCGCGCAGCCGAGCACCACGCCCACCCGGCGGGCCGGAATCGCCGCCGCGTCGGACCAGGTCCTGCCCCGCGCCCCCCTTTCGACAACCAGCGACGCCCCCGCGATCCAAACGACGCCCAAGGCAACCAGGAAAGCGGCGATCTTCAGGAGGCGGGCCATGCAGCTAGTTTACGGCGGGGCTGAAGTCCCGCGCGAGCTGAAGGCCGCCCCCCGTGCACGGTCATTCGCCGGTGGCCGCGCGGGATTTGCCGAAAAGCGGGTGAACGCGCCGCCATGCGCTGATAGTC
Source organism: uncultured Solibacteraceae bacterium (assembly GCA_964493965.1). Classification (GTDB taxonomy): domain Bacteria; phylum Acidobacteriota; class Terriglobia; order Bryobacterales; family Bryobacteraceae; genus DASWZN01. The sequence goes on along the minus strand of CAZBQQ010000022.1, from coordinate 28,343 downwards.
TGCTCGTGTGAACACGGCAACGGTCCTGGCGATGATGGCGCTCTCGGCGCTGATGCCGGCACGCGAGATCCACAAGAGCGTGGCGCTCGATCCGGACGGGCGGGTCTTCCTCCGCAACGCCCGCGGAAGCATTGAGGTCACGGCCTGGGATCGGAACCAGGTCCTGGTCGAGGCCCGCATCGAGCCGCGCGACATTCTGGGCAGCCAGCGCGCCTGCGTGGTGGGTACGGACGTGCGCGTGGATGCGTGGCCGCGCTCGGTCCGCATCACGCCCGAGTACGCGTTGGTGGAGCACCGCGTCCCCCGCCTGCTGGCGGCGCTGTTCGGCGAATGCACCGACCAACCTGTGGTGCACTATCGCATCAAGGTGCCGCGCATGGCTGGGCTCGTAATCGTCACCGGCGAATCAAGGGTTTCGCTCGAAGGCTTGGCCGGTCGGGTAGAGCTGCGCCCGTAGGTGGGGCGGGACTCCAGTCCTGCAGCGGGTCTCCAGACCCGCCCGAGGCGCGACAATAGAAACGTGGGTTCGGAAATCGACGATCTGCTGCGCGATTCGGGCAGCCTCCGGCGCGGGAACTTCCGCTACCTCCCGGTGGCCCCGGGCCGCCTCGAGTTCGCTCTCGAGGTGCGCCGGGCAATTCTCACCGAAAAGCCGCGCGTTGTGGCCGTGGAACTGCCGGCCACGCTCGAGGCGGCCTATCTACAGGCCGTGGCGCGGCTGCCCCAGCTGACCGTCCTGGTCTATCCGGACGCCAAGTCGGAAGAGCAAGCGATCTACGTGCCCGTCGAGCCGGCCGACCCCTTCACGGAGGCGATTCGCACCGCGGCAGAGACGGGCGCGGAGGTGCTGTTCGCCGATCCCGACCTGGGAGAGCGCCCGCACCTGCCCGATCAATATCCCGATCCGTACACGCTCGGCCGCATCGGCTTCGAAAAGTACGTCGAAGCGTATCGCGTCTATCCCCAGCCGCGCTCGGACGAGATTGCCGCGCACGCGGGCGGCATCGCCTGGAAGCTGCAGGGCACGGACCCGCTGGCGAGCGTGCTGGTGGTCCTTTCGCTGAACCTTCTGGACGCCGTGCTCGACGCGATGGAGGTGCCGCAGGAGCCGCCACGCCGGCGCCGCCGCAGGCGCGAGGTCGAACTCCTGAACCCGCATCCAGCCTGCCTGGCCGAGATCACCGCCGAGTATCCCTTCCTGCAGGATCGCTACGAGCAGTTCCGGCAGGCTATGGCGGAGCCGGAGCTGATCGACCGCCCTCGCGTACAACTCCATGTGCTCCGCGCCGCCGAGCAGGAGTACACGAAGAACGCCGGAGAGACGATGGCGGCCTGGCAGCGCCGCCTGCTGGCGCGTTACACCCGGAACCTCGCGCTCACCAACGGCGACCTCACCGCGAACGTCTTCGACCTGGCGGTCGCGGCCCGAGGCGTGGTGGACGACAACTACGCCTGGGAGGTCTGGGAAGCCGCAGGCCGCTATCCCGCGCAGAAGGCTGAAGCCGAGATCGAGACGGCGAATCTTTCCGGCGAGGAGATCTGGCGGAACACGAAACGCATCCGGCTGCGTCGCCGTCTTCCCCGCCCCAAAAGGCGCCTGCGCCCGCTCGGGCTCAAGCCGCACAAGAAAGAGAAATTCGAGGGCGAGTGGGCGCACGAGTTTCAGGGCGAGGCCATCTGCTCCTATCCGCCCGAGGACATCGTGATCGAAGACTACGGCCGCCTTGTCAAGAAGAAGGCCAAGAGCATTCTGTCTGACGAGCGCATGCGGACCGAGCCCTTCACCACCTCGCTGCTCGACGGTGTGGACCTGCGCGAGACCATCCGCAACTGGCACGAGGGCAAAATCTACGTGCGCCAGTTCGACAAAATGGCCGGCGAGGTGGGCTCGCTCGTTGTGATTTTCGATGCCGATCCGGAGAACCGCTACACCTACCTGACCACCTGGCTGGGCGAGAACCGGAATGAGTCCGATATGGCGTTCTATTCGACCAGCCCCTTCGAGCACCTGGTGGGACCGGGGATCGGCCGCGCCGAGTACGGCGGCTTTCTGATGAGCCTGCCGCCGCGCCGCATGGTCGACGTGTGGAGCGATCCGGATTACGATTTCGCCGAGACGAAGCCGGAGCGGCTCCTACTGGCCGGGCTCGACTACTCGATCCAAAGGAACGTGGTGTACGTAGCCGCGCGCCCGCCGCGAACCGTCTTCCGCTCGATCGCGTCCCGATTCAACCGAAATATTTTGTATATTCCCATCGGCCAGCTCTCGCCCCAAAAGCTGAAGAAGATCCGCGTGGTGCACGTGCTCGACAGCTACGCGCGCCGGGCCGAGGCCAAGGAGTATTTGTGGTGAACGTCAAATCGTAGTTACGTGGCCACGCCAGCAGGAATGTGTGCCGTTCAAGATCACCTGGGGCCAGCTCTCGTTGGACAATCGCAACAACCAGTGTGGACGGCGGTCCCGGCCTCTCGACTGCGTCGTCAACACGAGCGCTCTGGTGAAAGTCAGAACCGTAGATCGAGACCTTTCGTCTATCTGCACGGACAGCAAGCGTCTGCCCAGCAACCGTTGAAGAAGGCTCTCCCGTAACCAATAGTAAGATTCCGACGTCGCCAGGATTCGGCCCTTCAGCGTGAACGTCCACGCGGGGAGGCTGCCCATGGTCGTGAGTTCGTACTCGCCGTGGGGTCTGCCAAGAACACCGTTAGGGAGCGTGTAGTCGGCTGGTGTGAGGCGCCCGAATGACGGGAACAGACAAGACGCATATCCCTGCGAGACTTGGGTGACGACCTGTCCGGCCGCGGGACCGAGCCAATATCGCTGAGCCAAGTACGATCTTACATCCAGGCCAGTCACCGGGTCCGGATGAAAACGATGAGCCGCCCGGCGAGAATCGCCAGAGCCAACATGACCAGCGGGATCAGACATCCGATGCTCTGGAGTATTCCCCGCGCTTTCGATGTTGGCCATAGGAGCAGCCGCACGACGAACCCCGCCTCACTCTGTCTTCCCCGGCCCCACCCGTCGCAGGAAGTTCTCGAAAAGCTTGGGCGCGGGCCAGCGGGGCGCCTCCGCCTTCTGCGCCTCGGCCCACTCCAGGGCCAGCACCAGCGGCACCCAGCGCGAGCGGTCCTTGCCGGCGCCGTCGCCGAAGCAGTACAGAAACTCCGAAAGCTTGGCGGGCACGGGGACCATCGCGATCGCCTCCGCCGACGGCGTCTTGCAGTTCTCGGCCGGAGAACTCACCAGATACTCGCGGCAGCTCAGCGGGCGCTGCTCGTAAATGGAGCAGTTCTCGTTTTCGAGAAAGGGACACGGCACGCCGGCCCGGAAATACTCCAGGCCCAACTCGCGGCGCTGATCGATGGTCTTGTTGGCCTCGGGATCGCGCAGCCTGCCGGCGAGTCCTGCGCCCAATGCTTCGAGCGCCACGCGAAAGCGCTCGCGGATAAGAGTCGCCCTCTCGGGCGGCAGCTCTTGAACGAGTTCTGCGATGTGCACCGCTTCCGGCTCGCTCACGGGCACCAACTGCCGGCAGCAGGCGCCGCAGCCCGCGCGGCAGCTCACCGGCTTGCCCGCTTCCCTGGCGACGTCTTCGCCAAGCATGACCAGCGCGTTCGAAAACGAGAACAGCAGCGGCAGAAGGTCGGTCATGCGCAGGTCTTCCTTGGGGACGCTCACCGTCGCCTCGATCGTGCGCCCGGAGGCCGTGAACTCGAGGTTGAAACTGTCGCGATCGGGCATCTGACTCACCTTCCGGGCGGGTCTGGACCCGCTGCAGGCGTGGACGCCTGCCCCCTAGTAGCCTTTCAAGAACTCCGCCACGCT
>CAZBQQ010000022.1:0-24414 GCA_964493965.1 uncultured Solibacteraceae bacterium | reverse complement strand
CGCTGCAGGCGTGGACGCCTGCCCCCTAGTAGCCTTTCAAGAACTCCGCCACGCTGGGCTCCTGCGCCTTGCGCACAGCGACGCACTGATCGATCGACTCCAGCGTCTGCGCCAGAATCCTCTCGCCACCGTTGGCCTTGGCCGAACGATCCTTGAAGAACGCCGCGACCTCATCGCGGTGCGTCTGATCGCAGAACGCGCGTCCAACCATCGGCAGGTATCCGGCGTACTCGCCCAGAAGTCCGTCGGGCAGCGTCGAGACGAACTGGTCGTAGTGGTCTCGAAGCGCTTCGAACGGGATGGCACGGGTCTCCGGGTACTGGAGCGCCCCGAACACCAGCCCCGCCGTTTCGCGGAAATCGATCTCGCCCTTGAGCACAAATCCGAAATTGAGCTTGATGATCGCGGGATCGCGGAACGCAGCCATGCCGCCCAACAGGGCCCGCCGCTCGCCGGGATCGGCCGTCTTTGGCAGCGCGGCCGTCATGCGCTCGTAAAGCGCTCGATCTCCATGCGCCGCCGCCGTCGCCAGAATCGCGTTGAGCATGCCGGGCGCGATCCCGCTGCGGTCCTCGAGCCACTTGGTCGCGAGGCTCACGGCTTCGGCGCTCAGGTCGGCATCGGCTCCGTCGTTGGCCACGAACGGAACCAGCTCCGGCCGCAGAAGGTGCGCATCGTCCGTCTCGTCGGACTTGGGCGTCCAACCAAGTTCGTGCGCGCGCGGGCCGTACACCTTGTTCACGAAGCGCTCGTAGTTCGGCTTCAGCTCCGCGGGCACCATGTTGTACCCGATCGCCGAGACAATATGAATGGTGGTGGAGACCACCTGCCGCGTGGGGTCGTTCGCGAAGCGGGCCGCGGTGCGCAGCGCGTGGCTGGCCGGAAGCTGGCCGCCCCGAAGGAGTGCCGCCGCATCGCCCACCAACCCAACACGCTCCACCGGACTCAGGTCCTTCCCGCCGCCGGCCGCGTTGCCGCGGAACAGCGCGCGATAGTAGCCGGTCTCGGCGTCGTTCAGCAGCACCCACGAAGGGCATGGCTGCCCGGCGGGAAGTGCGACGCTGTCGTTCGTCTGCGTCAGCAGCGTGCACAGGCTTCCTTTCCCGGGATCGGCGTAGCGCAGGCATACGGGAATCTGCCAGGTCTCGAAGGGAGCCGCCGGCGAGCCGAGCGGCAGGAAGCGCTTCTGCGCGAGCGTCAGCCGGGAAGGTTCGCCGCCCTCGCCGCATTTCACCTCGCCCAGCACCAGCGGCACTCCCGGCTGATCGAGGAACGTGGAGAAGGCGGGCGCAATGTCGCGGCCCGCGGCCGCGCTCTCGGCCGCCAGGAAGTCCGCCGCGGTCGCGTTGCCGTAAGCATGCTCGCTCAGATAGCGCCGCACGCCCGCGCGGAACGTGTCCGCCGTGAGCCAGTGCTCGAACATCGAGATGACCGCCGCGCCTTTCTCATACGTGATGGTGTCGAATGCGTTGGCGATGTCGCCCTTCGATTCGATGGGCTGGCGGATGCGCCGCGCCGAAACCAGGCTGTCGCTGGACATCGCGCGTTCGGTGTCCGCGGCCCTCGAAAGCTCGGTGTGCCATTCGGGCTTCCACTTCTCGAGAGTCTTGTCCGAGAGCCACGTGGCGAAGGCCTCGTTCAGCCAGATGTCGTCCCACCAGGCCGTGGTCACCAGGTCGCCGAACCACATGTGCGCCATCTCATGCGCGGACACCGAGGCATAGGAGCGCTGCCGCTCCAGCGAATCCTCCGACGGCTTGGCCAGAATCAGCGTCTGGCTGTAGGTGATGAGGCCGGCGTTCTCCATCGCGCCGCCGAACAGCGGCACGGCGATGCTGTCGAGCTTGTCGTAGGGATACGCAATCCCCACGTAGCCCTCGAGCGTGTCGAGAATCGGCCCGGTGACTTCGGCGGCGTATTTCGCCTGCCCGGCCATGCCGTGGGGCGTGATGATGCGCAGCGGAATCTTCTTGGAGCCGGCGCGGCCCGCGTCAACGGCGTCGAACGGGCCCACGGCCAGCGCGATCAGGTAGCTCGGCAGAGGCCGCGTGGGCGCGAATCGGACGGCCTTCATACCGCCGGCCTCGTCGGTCTCGGAAACCGCGGGCTGATTCGAGAGCGCCATGTGTTCGCGCTTGACGTGCACCACGATCTGCCACGGTGCTTTGAACGAAGGCTCGTCGAAGCACGGAAAGGCGCGGCGCGCGTCGATGGCCTCGAACTGGGTGAACGCATACCATTCGCCCGCCACCTGGTTCCTGAAGATGCCCTCGGAACTGCGGGAGTTGATCTTGCCGGTATAGACGACGTGCAGCGTGGCTTCTCCCGGCGGTACGGGCTGCTCTAAAGCGAAGCCGACGAAATCCGCGCCGTCCGGAACGACGCGGGCCCCAAGCGCATTCCCACCAACCATCAGGCTGGCCGTCTGGATGGTCAGGTCTTTGGCGTTGAGCCAGATCAGAGGCGTGGCCTCACGGACCTTGAGCGCGATGTCGATCGCCCCGGAGAACGTCTCTTCGGTGGGCACGACCGTGAGTTCGGCCGTGTAGCGGACCGGCACGACTGTCGCAGGAAGGCGAAGTTGGGGTGGCTGCGGGGCAAAAGCGGCGGCCAGGCATACGACCGCGAGCAGCGGGCAGATCCGTTTCAGCATGGGAGCTCCTCGAGCGTACTTTGATTGTACGCGCGCCCGCCCCAGGCCGGCTATCCTCAGCCCAGCACCGAACCGCGACCGTCAAGGGGCGGACGTTCGCGGTTCGGCGCTCAGCGGTCCCTTACTTCAGATAGAACGTCACCATGATGTCGGTCATCACTTCGACCGGAGCACCGCTCAGCATGGTCGGTGAGTAGACCCACTCGCGAACCGCATTTACGGCGGCCTGCACCAGGAAGGGGTGGCCGCTCAGTACCCGCAACTCGCGGATGCGTCCATCGGCGCCGATGATCGCCTCCATGTGCACGGAGCCGGAGATGCGCATCCTGATCGCGGCAGGCGGATACACCGGCGTCACACGGTGTATTAGCTTGGCTTCCTGCACACCAACACTGACTCTGATGGGCGCAGGCGTCGGAGTCGCCCTGGGAACCACCGTCGCGACCTCGGTCTGTCGCGGTTCCGGCGCGATGGGACGCGCGGTCGGCACTGGATCGGAGGGACCCAGGCTGTTGAACACGCATACCCCAGTGCATTCCGGTGCGGGATCGGGCGGAGCGGCAGGTAGGTCGGGCCCCCGATAGATCCTGTCAGGAATTCTCGCCGGTGGGACCAGCGCATTTCTAACCGCGTGCGAGCCCGTCGAAACCAACTGAACGCTCTGCTGCTTGGGTGGGTGATAGGTGCCCGGTACCGTCAGCCGAGGCGGAGCCAACTGCCCCTGCGGCAGCCCGTCGAAGAAGATCAGCGGAATCAGAGCCAGGCATCCGACGGCCACCAGTTGCCCTGCGAAGCAGACCGGAACCGTCCAAGCCTTGCGCGTCTTCACCGTGCCCGCCAAAATGGTTTGCTCGAACATTTGCGGCCTCCTTTCAACCCTTCGCCTAGTTAGACACTAAGGAGGCCCGCATTGTTCCCGACGCCTGTTGGGCAGTAGCTGAAAGCTGACGGCTGATAGCTGACCGCTGCGCTAGCGCCGCCGGCGTCACCGCACTCGATTGATTACCTTTCTGCACCCAGGCGCCCCGCAGCGGCAGGGAACCTCGCCCATGTCGGTCGAAAGGTAGTAATCGACGGTGAGCTCCTCGCCCGGCTCGATAACCCGGCGGCTCATGTACAAGATATGGCCCCGCAGGATCATGGAGTACAGGTTGGGTTCGCAGCAATGGTTGATCAGCTCTGCCCCGCTCCCGCCGGTCGCGCCATCGAGCGCCCAGTAAGCGTCCAGCTCGAAAAGGTAGACGTGCCGCCGCTCGCTGCGCCGCTTGGTCTCGCGCCGGCTGATCCTCTCGCCGGTGTATTCGATCACCTTGTGGCGGGCCGGAATGCGCTCCTCGGCGAACACCCCCCAGCGATGGATCCGCGACGGGCGCACCTCCAACGCGAAGGCCGCATAGCGCGGGTCGATGGTCGGCGTCGCTACGATGTCAGCGGTCGCCATTCCCTAACCAACCGCTTTCTGGGTCAGCACATCCACCAGTTCCTGAACCGCCGCCGCGCTCTTCTTCAACTGCGCGTCCTCGTCGGCCGTCAGGCCGATCTGGTAGATCTTCTCGATGCCGCGCGAACCCAGTTTCACCGGAACCCCCACGAACAGCCCCTGGATCCCGTATTCGCCTTCGAGATACGCGGCGCACGGCAGCACTTTTTTCTTGTCCAGCAGAATCGATTCGGCCATCTCCACCGCGGCCGCCGAGGGCGCATAGAACGCGCTGCCGGCTTTCAGGAACTTCACGATCTCCGCCCCGCCGTTGCGCGTGCGGTCGACCAGCCGTTCGATGGTGGCCGTATCCAGCAGCTCGGAGATCGGAATGCCGGAGACGTTGGTGAACCGCACCAGGGGAACCATGGTGTCCCCATGCCCGCCCAAAACCATGGCCGTCACGTTTTCGACCGACACCTGCAGCTCGCGCGCGATGAACGTCCGGAAACGCGCCGCATCGAGCACGCCCGCCATGCCGATCACCCGGTTCTTCGCGAACTTCGAAACCTTCAACGCGGTCCAGCACATGGCGTCGAGCGGATTCGTGACGATCACCAGGATGGCGTTGGGCGAGTATCGCGCGGCCTGTTCAGTCGCCGCGCGCACGATCTCGTAATTGGCCATCAGCAAGTCGTCGCGGCTCATCCCCGGCTTGCGCGGAAAGCCCGCCGTGATGATCACCAGATCGGAGTTGGCCGTGGCCTCATAATCGTTGGCGCCCGTCAACAGGACGTCGTAGCCCTGCACCGGGCCCGATTGCAGCAGGTCGAGTGCCTTCCCCTGTGGCACCCCCTCGACAATATCCACCAGCACCACGTCCGCCAGTTCCTTCTCCGCGATCCGCAATGCGCAGTTGGCGCCGACATTGCCGGCACCGACCACCGTGACTTTCTTTCGCATGAGTAGCTCCCTCGAGGTTGAGTAAGTCGAAAGCTGGAATCATTATAACCGACCGCCGCGCCCGCATCTCTTCCCACGCACCCTACCGCCCCTGAGCTACAATCCTCATTGGATGCGCCAGCGGATCATCATTATCGAGGACGAGGCGGACATCGTCGAGATGGTCCGTTACAATTTCCGCAAGGAAGGCTTCGAGGTCGAAAGCTACACCCGCGGAAAGGACGGACTGGAGGCCGTGCGGCGCATGCCGCCTGACCTCCTGCTCCTGGACATCATGCTGCCCGACGAAGACGGCTTCTCCATCTGCCGCCGGCTCCGTGCGGACGACCGTCTCCGTTCCCTCCCGGTCATCTTTCTCACCGCGCGCGGCGAGGAGATCGACCGCATCGTCGGCCTGGAAATCGGCGCCGACGACTACGTGGTCAAGCCCTTCAGCCCTCGCGAACTGGTGGCCCGTGCCAAGGCCATTCTCAGGCGGCAGGAGCGTGGAGCGGCCGAGTTGACCGAAGTAGTCGAGATCCGCGGACTGCGCCTCGACGCCCGCACACAGGACGTGAGCGTGCGTGGAGCGGCCGTCGACCTCAGCGCGCTGGAATTCAAGCTCCTCCACTTTCTGGCCTCGCACCCCCGCCAGGTCTTCAGCCGCGAGCGGCTGCTCGACGAGGTCTGGGGCCGGGATTGCTCCGTCACGCTGCGCACCGTGGATGTCCACATCCGCCGCCTGCGCGAGAAGATCGAGCAGCAGCCCGAGAGTCCGGAGTATATCGGAACCGTGCGCGGCGCCGGCTATCGTCTGATGGCGGAGCCCCAGGAAACTTAGTGTTGCCTCCCTTCGACAGCTCGGCGGTGGCTCATTCTTCGTCTTCCATTCGTGTCCATTCGTGTTCATTCGTGGCCGGTTTTGTTTTAGCTTTTGTGGTGGAGGCGGAACACTAGCATGCCTTTCCGCAGCCCCATCTTCCGCAAGCTCCTGGTCAGCGCCTTCGCACTGATCGCGCTCACCATCCTGATCCTGGACTTCTTCCTCACCCGCGACGCCGCCCGCCGCGAGACCGTTGCGGTAGAGCGGCAGCTTGCCGCCGAAGCCCGCGTGCTGGCCGGCGATCTCGAGGCCACGGACACGGGGCGCCTGGAACTCTGGGCACGGGCGGCGGAGGGCCGGACGCAGGCGCGCATCACCGTCATCACGCCGACCGGCCTAGTGCTCGCCGACTCCCAGCACGATCCCGAGACCATGGAGAACCACGCCGGCCGCCCCGAAATCCAGGAGGCGCTCCAAGGCCGCACCGGCGCGTCCATCCGCCACAGCGTCACCCTGGACCGCGACCTGTGCTACGTCGCCATTCCCGCCCACGCCGGAGCCTCGCCCGCGGTCTTGCGACTGGCGCTCCCGCTCAAGGAACTCGATGCCGCCATCGCCGCGGTCCGCAAGCGAATCTACGGCGCATCGCTGGCCGCCCTGATCGCCGCCCTGGCGATGGCCTATGTCTTCTCGCGAACGTTCACCCGACGCATCCGGCGCTTACAGGTTTTCGCGGAGAGCCTGCTGGGCGCGCGCGCCTCCGAGGTTCTGGAGCGCGATTCCGACGACGAACTGGGCGCGCTGGCCTCCTCGCTCAGCACCACTTCGGTCCAGCTCCGCGAGCTCGTGGATAAGCTCAGCCTGGAATCCGCGCGCCGCGAAGCCATCCTGGCCAGCATGGTGGAAGGCGTTCTGGCGGTGGATAACGAGCTACGCGTCACCTTTTGCAACGAGTCCTTCGCGCGGGCCCTGGGAGCACCGATGCCGGTGCCCGAGCATCTGCCCCTGCTCGCGCTGGTGCGCGACCCCTCGTTCCTCGACCTGCTCAGCCGCGTCATTGTGACTCACGAATCCATCAAGCAGCGCATGCAACTGGCCGCCGCCGACGGTCGCGCCTTCGAGGTCCAGGCCGCCCCGCTCGCTTTGCGCTCCCGCCGCGGGGCTATCGCGATCCTGCACGACATCACCGACCTCGAACGCCTCGAGCGCATCCGCAAGGACTTCGTCGCCAACGTCTCGCACGAGCTACGTACTCCGCTCACAGCCATTCGGGGCTATGCCGAAACGCTTCTGGACGGCGCGCTCGAGGACCAGGAGAACAACCGCAAGTTCCTCGAAGTCATCCGGGCCCACGCCATCCGTCTCAATAACATCTCTTCCGACCTGCTGGTGCTCTCCGAGCTCGAATCCGGCCAGGTTGTGGCCGCTCCCGAGCCGGTGCCGATCCACGCCGCGCTCGATGCCGCCATACGAACCCTGGAATCGGAAGCCCGCGTGCGCACCGTGACGGTACAGGCGGGGGACCTCGGAGGCGGCCATGTCCTCGGCCACCGCATCCGCCTCGAGCAGGCCTTCGTCAACCTGCTCGATAACGCCGTCAAGTTCAACCGGCCGGGAGGCGAAGTCCGGATCGAGACCAGCCGCACCCCCGAGGGAAAGGTCCGTATCGCCATCGCCGATACCGGCATCGGCATCCCCTCCGAGGACCTGCCCCGCATCTTCGAGCGTTTCTACCGCGTGGACAAAGCACGCTCGCGCGAGGTCGGCGGCACCGGACTGGGCCTGTCGATCGTCAAGCACGTCATCGAGCGCATGAACGGCACCGTAACCGTCGAGTCGCAGTTAGGGAAAGGCTCCATCTTCACGGTACTATTACCCCTGGCTGAGTAACATCCCGTTAAGGTTTCACACTCCTGTAACGAAGACGTAATCCTCGTTTCATTCGCCCCCGATAGGCTGTTAGCCATGCGACTGAGACTCTTGTGTGCAATGGTTACCCTCACATTCACGTTGCCCTGCTTCGCTCAAAGCGACATAGACACGCTACGACAGCAGATAGCAGCGCAACAGAAACAGATAGAAGATTTACAGCGGACCCTCGAAGCACAGCAGAAGATGCTCCAGCAGCTTACCGCCGCTCCGGCAGTGGCCCCGGCCGCTCCGGAAGCCGCGCCGGAGGCAAAGCCGGCTGAAGGCGCCAAAGTGTCCGCGCCCCTTTCGTTCAAGATCGGCGACTCCGAGTGGACACCCGGTGGGTTCATGGATTTGACCAACATCTACCGCTCCAACAATCTCGGGAGCGGCATTGGGACCTCATTCAGCGGGGCTCCGTTCGGCAACACGGCCGCAGGCGTGAACCCCGAAGACCGGCTCAGCGCCCAGAACTCGCGCCTTACTCTAAAGGTGACCAGCAAGGTGTTCAACACCGCGGTCACGGGTTATCTGGAGACCGACTTCTTGGGCAATGCTCCAGCCAACCTGAACGTCACCAGCAATGCGAACACGCTTCGCATGAGGCTGTATTGGGTCGATGCGGTGAAGGACAAGTTCGAGGTGCTGGGCGGGCAGTCCTGGAGCATGTTGACTCCCGGACGCAAGGGCATCTCTCCGGTTCCCTCCGACCTCTTCTACTCCCAAGACATCGATACGAACTACCAAATGGGCCTGATCTGGACCCGCGCTCCTCAGTTCCGGGTGGTTTATCACGCCAGCAAGGACCTGGCTCTCGGCTTCGCGCTCGAGAATCCGCAACAGTACATCGGCACCGCGAGCAACGTGCCGTCGTTTGTCGGCACCCAGTTGGATGCCGCCGCAACTACGAGCACACCGAACATTCATCCGGATATCCAGGCCAAAGTGGCCTACGACGCGCAATCCGGCGGCCGCCAGGTCCTCCACCTTGAAGCTTCAGGCGTGTTCCGCACCTTCCGGATCGCCGGGGCGGCCCCTGCCCTGACGCACTCGACGATTCACGGCGGCGGCGGGTCGGTGAACGGAATTCTCGAGCCGGTGAAGAATTTCCGCCTGATCGCGACGTCGTACTGGAGTTCCGGCGGGGGGCGCTACATTGCAAACATCAACGCTCCGGACGTCGTGGTGCGCGCCAACGGCAGTCTCTCCGGCGTGCACGCTGGTTCGGGCATCGGTGGCTTCGAGGTCCAGGCGACTCCCTCTCTCCTCGTGTACGGGTACTACAGCGCCGCCTACATCGGGAGGAACTGGGGCGTTCCGGCATCGGGAACCACCCTGCTGGGCTATGGTTTCCCCGGTTCGGCCAACTCGAACAACCGGCTATTGGAGGAGGGCACCGTCGGATTCACGTATTCGTTCTGGAAGAACCCCAAGTACGGGGCGCTCCAGTTGATGAACTCGTATTCGTACCTTTACCGCGTGCCCTGGGCCCCACCCACCAGCGGCCCGGTCAACGCGCATTCGCACATGGTCTTCACCAACCTGAGGTACCTGCTTCCGTAAAACCGGGCCGAGCGGAACAGCCTGCTTCTCTCCCACGTGGGGCAGGCTGTTCCGCCCTGGCCCCCTGTTACAGAGACTTCACGGGGCCTTAACAGTTTTGTAACAAAGGATCGAAAGAATGGAGAAAGACAATAGCATGAGGAGTATCCTGACAATCGCCCTACTGTTGCTGGCGCTCTCGGTGTCCGGCTTCGGCCAGACGCTCATCAACGGCGCCGGCGCTACTTTTCCGTACCCCATCTACTCCAAGTGGTTTGACGAGTTTCACAAGCTCCACCCCGACGCCCAGATCAACTACCAGTCCATCGGCTCAGGCGGCGGCATCCGCCAACTGACCGACGGCACCGTCGATTTCGGCGCTTCGGACATGCCGATGAATGACGAGCAGTTGGCGAAGCAGAAGGTTCCGGTCCTGCACTTCCCCACGGTGCTTGGCGGGGTTGTCCCCACTTACAACATCCCAGGCGTCAGCGCGGAGTTGAATTTCACGCAGGAAGCGCTGGCCGGCATTTTCCTGGGAACGGTCAAGAAATGGAACGACCCGGCCATCGCCAAGGCCAACCCTGGCGTAAAGCTGCCCGGCGATGACATCGTCGTAGTGCACCGCTCCGATGGCAGCGGGACCACCTTCATCTGGACCGACTTCCTGTGCAAGGTGAGCCCGGAATGGAAGACCGCTACGTCCGGCGCCAACACTTCCGTGAAGTGGCCGGTCGGCCTGGGCGCAAAGGGCAACGAGGGCGTGGCCGGACTGGTGAAGAGCACTCCCGGCTCCCTCGGCTACGTCGAGTTGATCTACGCCATCCAGAACAAAATGCCTTACGGCCGCGTGCGCAACAGCTCGGGTACGTTCGTCAAGGCCGAGCTCTCGAGCGTGACCGCCGCCGCAGCAGCAGCCGCCACCAATATGCCGGACGACTTCCGCGTTTCGATCACCAACGCTCCCGGCAAGGCCGCTTATCCGATTTCGAGTTTCACCTGGCTGCTGGTGCCAACGAAGATCCACGACGCAACCAAGCAGAAAGATCTGGTCGAGTTCCTGCATTGGATGCTCGGTCCGGGACAGAAGCTGACCGAAGCGTTGGCCTACGCCCAACTGCCGAAGAACGTGGCTGCCAAAGAGGTAAAGGCCATCTCGAAGATCCAGTAGCATGGCGAGCGCTGCCACCACAGCCGGACGAATCCAGGGCACCTCCCGTGCACGCGGCTTTCTTCACCGTCTCAAGGCGGGGGACGCCGTGGTGCACGGGATCACCTTCGTCTTCGCCGCCAGCGTCATCGCGATCGCCGTCCTGCTGGTGACGCAGCTGTGGGGCCAGTCCGCGCTTTCGCGCGCGAAATTCGGCTGGAGCTTCTTTGTCGGCCGCACCTGGGACCCGGTGGCGGGCGACTTCGGGGCCCTGCCGTTCATCTACGGTACCGTGATGACCTCCGCGCTGGCGCTGGTCATCGCCGTGCCGCTCGGACTCGGCTCGGCAATCTTCCTCGCCGAGATGGCGCCGCCCCGCATCTCCGACGCGCTCACCTTCGTCATCGAGCTGCTGGCCGCCGTCCCGAGCGTGATCTACGGCCTGCTGGGCGCCTTCCTCCTGGTTCCCCTCATGCGGACCGTAGTCCAGCCGGCTCTGATCGCAACCCTGGGCTATCTGCCGCTCTTCAAGGGCCCGAACTACGGCGTCGGCGTTCTGACCGCAAGCGTGGTGCTAGCGATCATGATTCTGCCTTTCGTGGTTTCGATTTCGCGCGAAGCCCTCATGGCGGTGCCGCGGGAGCAGCGCGAAGGCGCGCTCGCGGTCGGCGCCACGCGCTGGGAGTCTACTTGGCAGGTGGTAGTCCCGTTCGCCCGCCTGGGAATCGCAGGCTCGGTATTTCTCGCGCTCGCGCGGGCGCTCGGTGAAACCATGGCCGTCACCATGGTGATCGGTAACGATCCCAAGATCAACTCATCCCTACTGGCTCCCGGTTATTCCATCGCCGCCGTCATCGCCAACGAGTTCACCGAGGCCACCTCCGACCTCCACCTCAGCGCCCTCGTGGAGCTCGCCCTGGTGCTGTGCCTGCTCACCATAGTCATCAACGGCCTCGCCCGGCTCCTGATTCTCGCCACCACGCGCAAAGGGACGGCCCACTCATGACATGGCGCAGAGTCGTCAACATGTCGATGTTCGGCATCACGGCGCTGTGTACTCTCGTCACCGTCGCGACCCTGTTCTTCATCCTCGGCGCTTTGATCTACCACGGGGCAACCTCCCTGAACTGGGCGTTCTTCACCAAGCTTCCGGTGCCGGTCGGCGAAACCGGAGGCGGAATGGCGAACGCGATCATAGGCACCGGCAAGCTTCTGCTGCTGACCATCCTGATGGGCGTACCGGCCGGCTTCATCGGCGGCGTGTACCTTTCCGAGTTCGGCGGCGCCGCGTTCTCTTCCATCGTCCGCTACACGGCGGACCTGTTGAACGGCGCGCCTTCGATCGTCATCGGCATCCTGGCCTACGCGCTCGTGGTCAAGCGCATGGGGCACTTCTCCACCTTCGCGGGCGGCGTCGCACTGAGCCTGATCGTCATCCCCATCACCCTCCGCAGCACCGAGCAGTTCCTGCGGGTCGTGCCGCAATCGCTGCGCGAAGGAGCCCTGGCGTTGGGCGCCAGCAAGTGGAAAGCCGTGGTCACCGTGGTCATCCCGGCGGCCATGCGCGGCGTTCTCACGGGGACCATTCTGGGCGTGGCGCGCGTGGCGGGCGAAACCGCCCCGTTGCTGTTCACGGCCTTCGGCAACCCCTACTGGAGCGCCGGCTGGTTGCACCCTAGCGCGGCCCTACCGATGATGGTCTACACCTACGGGCTCGCGCCCTATGAGGATTGGCACCGTCAGGCCTGGGCCGCCGGCCTCGTCCTGCTGGTCATGATGCTCATAGCCAACATCGGCGCGCGGCTGATCCTGTCTCCGAGAGGAGCGCAAAGCACTTGAATATGGCAGCCATGGCGAATCCCCTCCGTATGAACGATGCACCGAAGGTGAACCCAGCCGCCGCCGGGCCCGAGCAGGCGGCCGCCCCACGGGAGAAGCTACGGGTCGCGGGATTGAACTTCTACTACGGCGCGGCGCACGTGCTCCACGACATCGGCCTCGACATCCCTCCCAACAAGGTGACGGCCCTGATCGGGCCCTCCGGCTGCGGAAAGTCTACCTTCCTGCGGACGCTCAACCGGATGTACGAGACCGTCCGCAACGCCCGCGCCGAAGGCGATGTCACCCTCGATGGCGAGGACATACTGGCCATGGACGTGGTGCAGCTGCGGCGCCGCGTGGGAATGGTGTTCCAGAAATCGAACCCCTTCCCCAAGTCCATCTTCGACAACGTCGCCTATGGGCTGCGCCTCAACGGCTGGATGCGCAAGTCCGCGCTCGAAGAGGCCGTCGAACGGAGCCTGCACCGCGCCGCCATCTGGGACGAAGTGAAGGACCATCTCCACGAGTCCGCTTACGCGCTCTCCGGCGGGCAGCAGCAGCGGCTCTGCATCGCCCGCGCGCTGGCCGTGGAGCCCGAGGTCCTGCTCTTGGACGAGCCCTGCTCCGCCCTCGACCCCATCGCCACCGCCAAGATAGAAGAGCTGTTGTTCACGCTCAAGGACAACTGCACGCTGGTGATCGTCACGCACAACATGCAACAAGCCGCGCGCGTCGCGGAATTCACCGGCTTCTTCCTGCTCGGGAAACTGATCGAATTCGACAAGACCGAGGTCATCTTCAAGCGACCCGGCAAAAAAGAGACAGAGGATTACATCACAGGCCGGTTCGGGTAGACTGTTAACCGCGGGAGCCGATTTGCGCCACTTTATCGAAGAACTGGACGAGCTGCAAAAAAAGCTGCTCGAGATGGGCGGGCTGGTTGAATCCGGCGTCCACAACAGCGTTCTCTCGCTCACCGAGCATAACGAGACGCTGGCGCAGGAAGTTCTGCGCAACGAGGCGCGCATCAACCAGATGGAGATCGAAGTCGACGACTTCGCCGTGGGCCTCATGGCGCTCTACCAGCCCATGGCCCGCGACCTGCGCTTCCTCACCGCCGCCATCAAGATCAACGCGGACCTGGAGCGGATGGGCGACCTCGCCGTCAACATCGTGGAGCGCGCGCTGTCGCTCATCTACCAGCCGCCCGTCAAGCCGCTGATCGACATTCCGCAGATGGCCAAGCTGGTCGAGTCCATGGTGCGTCGCAGCCTGGATGCGTTCGTCAAACGCGACCCGGAACTGGCCCGAACCGTCCTGCTCTCGGACGACGCGGTGGATGAGTTGCGCGACGCCATCTACCACGAGCTGATCGGCTTCATGGAACGCGACTCGCGAACCGTCTCGCGCGCGGTGGATTTGATGTTCGTCGCCCGCAACCTCGAGCGCATCGCGGACCACGCCACCAACATCGCCGAGGACGTGCTCTATTTGGTGCAGGGCGTCGACGTCCGCCACCACGCCGAAGCGCGTAGCTCACAAGGGTGAGCTACGCAGCTATCAGCTTTCAGCCATCAGCTCTCAGCCAGCTACTCTCACTCATCACCCCCCCCAGCCGTCACCTCTCAGCCATCCCCCTCAGTCACCACTTGTCAGCCATCACCCATCAGCCACTCTGCATCCGTGGGGCAGGCGTCCACGCCTGCAGCGGGTCTCCAGACCCGCCTCCCCCTCAGTGCGCGAACTTCCCCCCAGCCTCCTCATGACACGCCTTGCATAGCACCGCCCGCGCCTCCCTGAGGTGCGGGCGGAAGTTGCTCGCATGCGGCGTGTGGCAGGCCGTACAGTCAAACGCCGCGTGAGGCGACTTGCTGTCCGCCACCTCGTTCCCCACCTTCACGTGGCAGGTCAGGCACAGCGTCCGCACCTTGCCGCCGTTCAACCGAATCTCGCCCCCCACCGGCGCCGGGTGACACTCGTCGCAATGCCGCCCCGCGAACGGCCCATGCTGGCTCTCGTAAATCAGCTTGGCGTTCCGCGAGGCATGCGGATCGTGGCACTCCGTGCACACCGCCGCCTGGAACGGCTGGCCTTGATGCGCCGTCACCAGCTTCGCGTCGTCCGCCGCATGGCACCCCAGGCACAGCGCCGGCTGGCTGCCCTTCAGATAAGGAGGAGCCCCGTGCGCGCCGTCTGCCCGGTGTTCGATGTGGCACGATACGCACGCGCCCGGGTGTACCACCGCCTTCTTCAGCTCGGCGGCAACCGCCGGATGGCACTCCACGCACTCCGTTTGCGCGAACGCAGCAACGGGCAGCAGAACAATCGGAATCCAGCACCGCAGAGTCATCCCCTCAACCCCCGCCCACCAGCCGGTAGATCTGCGCCCCGTACTTCTCGATGGTATGCATGCCGATGCCAGGGATCGCCAGCAGTTCGCCCGCCGTCTGGGGCCGCGCCTTGGCGATCGCCCGCATCGTGGCATCGCTGAAGATCCGGAACGCCGGGACCCCGCGCCGCTTCGCCTCGCCCAGCCGCCACGCGCGCAACGCGTCCTCGACCGCGGAAGACGGTTGCGCCTCCCCTCGCGCCGCTCCTTCTGAGCCGCGACCGCCAGGGAGCGGTTTCCCTTTGCGCGACGCCGCCGCCTCCTTCGCCGGAGCAGCAGCCGCCTTCTGCTTCCCCTTCTTCTTCCTCTTCCCCTTCTGCGGAGCCGCAACCTGAACCGCCGCCTTGATCACGAATTCGATCGCACCGTCCGCGCCGGCGCCACCGCTGCCCAGGCTGGCCTTGCGATACGGAATCTGCTTCCCGTCCTTCTCGAAAGTCTCGTCCGCCAGCCGCACGATCCCCGCGCGCGCCAGCGCCCCCAGCACTTCCTCGAAGGCGTCGCGGCTCAGCCCGCCGGCGGGACACAGCTCCTGGTGCAGCTTGCCGGTGGACTTCGCGCCCCCGCCGCGCAGCGCCGCCACCACACGGCCCGCCGCTGCACTCTCCTCCTCCGTGGGTTTCCGGAATCGCTGCGCGACGCACGTCTCCGGCGAGCAGAAATCGCAGATCCCGCACGGGCTGCCCGCATCCGCCAGATCGCCGAAGTGCCGCACCAGCGAAGACATCCGGCAATGGTTGCTCTCGGCGTACCGTATCACCAGATCGATCTGCGCGCGCTTCTGCTCCAGCACCGCGATGTAGGAAGTGCGCCAACCGCCGTCGCCTCGCGTGACGTTCTCCGCGTAGTCCACAATCGCGCCGCCGTGAATCCACAGCTTCTCGAGCGCCTTGTCGAAGACCTCCGCATCCATGCGCAACTGCCTCGCGAGCGCCTCCTTCGCGATCGGCTCCGGACCGAGGCGAGCGAAAATGCGGTCCAACTCCGCCGGCTCGGGATAGTCGCGCTCGTAGAAGAAATCGTGCGTGTAGCGGTCGGCGTACGAGTGCATCAGAATCGCGCGGCTCGGCCCGCCATCGCGTCCCGCGCGCCCGATCTCCTGGTAGTAGGCCTCCACGCTCCCCGGCAGCGCCGTGTGGATGACGGTGCGTATATCGGCCTTATCGATCCCCATTCCAAAGGCGATCGTCGCCACCACCACTTCGATTTCGCCTTTCTGGAAAGCCTCCTGAACGCGCGCCCGCCGTTCGGCGTCCAGGCCGGCGTGGTACGCTTCGGCGGGATAATCCGCCGCCAGCACCGCCGCCACCGCTTCGGCCTGCTTGCGCGTCGGCGTGTACACGATGGCCGGCCGCCGCCCCTCGCCCGCGAGCACTTCCCGCACCAGCGTGGTCCTCTGGAACGGCGCCGCCTCCACCACCTCGATCGCGATATTGGCCCGGCGAAAGCCGCGAATGAACCGCGCCGGCCCATCGAGCCCCAACTGCCTCGCGATATCGTCCTGCACCAGCGGCGTCGCCGTGGCGGTCAGCCCGATGACGGGCGCGGGCCGGAACGTGGGCAGATACTGTCCAATCATCCGGTAGTCCGGACGGAAATCGTGCCCCCATTGCGAAATGCAGTGCGCCTCGTCGATCGCCACCAGCGCGAGCTTCCGTTTGGCCAGCATCTCCGGAAAACCCGCCACCCTCAGCCGCTCCGGCGCGATGAAAAGAAATTGCAACTTGCCGGCGAGGTAGTCGAGGCACACCTGCCGCGAGACTGCCCGGTCGCGGCCCGAGTGTATGCGCTCGGCGGCAAATCCGCGTGCCTGAAGCGCGGCCACCTGGTCCTCCATCAGGGCGATCAGCGGGCTGATGACAAGGGTTGTCCCGCCGCGCGCGATCCCCGGCAACTGGTAGCACAGCGATTTCCCGGACCCCGTCGGCATCACCAGGAGGACGTCTTTCCCGTCAATCGCCGCCCGGCAAACCTCCTCCTGGTTCGCCCGAAACTGAGCGAATCCGAACCTCTCGTGCAGAATCTCCGCCAGTGAAGTGGTAGTAGCAGTAGCAGTAGCAGCAGTAGTGGTAGTTGCTGTTGTTGTGGCGCGGGCACTCCTGCCTGCCGCCTCGACACTCGTGTCGAGGCGCTTCCGTTCCACGCTGGGCGTCTTCCCCACCTTCCCCACCACCTCCCGCACATACTCCTCGATCCCCTGAAGGAACGGCCCCAGCTCCGCCCGCCCCCGCTCGATGCGCTTCAGGTACGCTTCCCACTGCCCCGTCATCGCCGGGCTTTTCACTTCCGGATGCACCACCTCGATGAGATTGATCCCCTTCTGGGTGGCCTCGAGCGCCTTCCCTGCCCGCAAGATGTATCCGCGCTTGAGCAGCACCTCGATGATCGCGGCGCGCGTCGCCGGCGTGCCCAGACCCGTCTCCTTCATCGCGTCCGAGAGCTCTTTCTCGTCCAGAGTCTTGCCCGCCGTCTCCATTGCCGTCAGCAGCGTAGCGTCGTTGAACCGCTTCGGAGGCCGCGTCTTCTTCTTCACCGCCTCGACATCCACCACGTTCTGCGCCTGTCCCTCGGCCAGATTCGGCGGCAACTTCTGCTCCTCCGCCCCCGCCTTGGCCTTCCGCTCCACCTGTATATCGAGAGCCTTCCACCCCACCTGCTCGACCGCCGCCCCAGAAGTGCGATACCGATCCGTAGCCTCCGCGCTCGCGATCGCCGTAACGACCGTGGTGACCATCCACACATGGTCGTCGTGCCAGGCGCTGAGCAAACGGCGGCAGATCAGGTCATAGACACGGCGCTCATCCGCCGGCAGGTTGGCCCTCTCCGGCGACGTCACCGTCGGGATGATGGCGTGGTGATCGGTCACCTTCGAGTCATCGACGAAGCGCCGCCCCAGTGGCCGCTCCCCGGTCCCCGGCGCCAGCAGTTCGCGATACGGCGCCTCGATCGCCGCCACCACCCGCGGCAAAGTGTGCGCCACCTCCGTCGAGAGATGCCTGCTGTCCGTGCGCGGATAGCTGATGAGCTTGTGGCGTTCATAGAGAGCCTGCGCCACATCCAACGTCTTCTGCGCGCTGAATCCGAACAGGCGGTTCGCGTGGCGCTGCAGCTCGGTGAGGTCGTAGAGCGGCGGCGGCGCTGCGCGCTGCCTATCGCCCTTGATCGATTCGATGGCCGCGCGCCCGGTGCGCGCCCGCGCGACGATAAGCCCGGCCTCCGCCCCATCGGCGGCGAGGCGCGTGGCGTTGTCCCCTTCCCCGCGAAACCACGTGCCCTTATAACTCGCGTCGCTGGCGGGGCTGAATGTGGCCACCACCTCGATGTAGTCCTCGGGCACGAAGCTGCGTATCGCCAGCTCGCGCTCCACCAGCATGGCCAGCGTCGGCGTCTGCACGCGCCCAACCGAGAGCTCCTCGTGGTACTCAATCGAGTAGGCGCGCGACAGGTTCATGCCCACCAGCCAGTCGGCGCGGCTGCGCCCCCGAGCCGCCTCGCCCAGCGCATCGTAGTCGCGGCCCGGCCGCAGCTCCGCGAAGCCCTTGCGGATCGCATCCGGCGTCAGCGAGGAAATCCAGAGCCGGCGGAACGGCTTCTCGCACGCTGCCGCCTCGTAGATGTAGCGGAAGATCAGCTCCCCCTCGCGGCCGGCGTCGGTGGCGCACACCACGCTCGCGATCTTCGGCGAAGTGAGCAGCTTCCGCACCACCTCGAACTGGTCCTTGGTCTGCTCGTAGACCACCAGCGGCCACCGGTCCGGCAGAATCGGCAGCAGGTTGCGCCGCCACTGCCGCCATTCCGGATTGATCTCGTGCGGCTGCGCCAGCGCCACCAGGTGGCCCACCGCCCACGTGACCACGTAGCCGTTGCCATGCAGGTAGCCTTGGCCCTGCTTGCTCGCTCCCAGCACGCGCGCGATATCCCGCGCGACCGAAGGTTTCTCGGCCACCACGGCAACAGCGCCTGTTTCGGAAGCGGGCATCCTGAGTTCTCAGTTTAGCTGTGGGGCAGGCGTCCACGCCTGCAGCGGGTCTCCAGACCCGCCCCGGCATCGCCCACCCTCAGCGCCCCGCCACCCGCCGGTGCGTGGTGCTCTTCACCATCAGCATCACCGGAATCAGCGCCAGGAACGTCACGCCCAGCAGCCAGAAATTATCGACGAAAGCCATCATCGCCGATTCCCGCTGCACCAGCCCGTAAAGCATTCCCTGAGCCTGCCGCGATGCCAGCGACGCCGTCGTACCATGCGCCATCGTCATCCGGGCCGCCCCGCTCAGCATTTCGCGGTACGCGAAATCGTAAGGCGTCAGATGGCTCACCAGGATATTCTGGTGAAATTGCGCGCGGCGCGCCAGCATCGTCGTCACCATGGCGATGCCGCAACTCCCGCCGATGTTCCGCGCCAGGTTGATCATCCCGGTCGCGCGATTGACCCGCTCTTTCGCGATATACGAGAACGCGATGGTGTTGAGCGGCACGAACAGGAACGAGAGCCCCGCGCTCTGCACCAGGCGCGCCATCATCGCCGTGCGAAAATCGAGCTGCGTGTTGAAGCCCGCCATCTGGAACAGGCCAGCGGCCGAAACCACCAGACCGAAAATCACCAGCCATCGCGCCTGCACCTTGGGAATGAGCTTGCCCACCACAGGCAGCAGCACCAGGTTCGCCACGCCAGCCGGAGACAGCGCCAATCCGCTCATCAGCGCCGTGTAGCCCAGCAGCGTCTGCAACAAAACCGGCAGCAGCATGGTGCTCCCATAGAGCACGAACCCGAGCAGGAACATCGCCAGAGTGGCAATGCCGAAATTGCGGTCGCGCAGCAGCTTGACCGTCACCACCGGGTCGCTGTCCCGCCACTCCCAAAGGAACGCGCCCACCAGGCACACGCACGCGATCACCGCCGAAGCCACAATCAGGTGGGATGAGAACCAGTCCTCCCGCTGGCCCTTGTCCAGCATCACCTCGAGGAACCCCAGCCCGACCGCAATCAATCCAAGCCCCATGTAGTCGATCCGCAGATTGCGCAGATTCTTGCGCTCCAGGTAGTGCGGATCGCGTAGCAGCCAGCCGCTCAGCATCATCGACAACAGGCCCACCGGGATATTGATCAGGAAGATCCAGCGCCAACTGTAGTTGTCCGTCAGCCAGCCGCCCAGCGTCGGCCCGATGATCGGCGCCGTCACCACGCCCATGCCGTACACGGCCATCGCCATGCCCTGTTTGTGCCTCGGGAAACTCTCCACCAGGATGGCCTGCGAAATCGGCTGCATCGCCCCGCCGCCGATTCCCTGCAGCGTGCGGAACACCACCAGCAGCCCCAGGCTGGGCGCGAACCCGCACAGGAATGAGCTGACGGTGAACAGCCCGACGCAGATCATGTAGAAACGCTTGCGGCCGAAAAGGGTTGAAAACCACCCCGCCAGCGGCAGCACGATCGCGTTCGAAACCAGGTAGGAAGTGAGAACCCAGGTGCTCTCATCCACCGTCGCCCCCAGGTTGCCCGCAATGTGCGGCAGCGCCACGTTGGCGACGCTCGTGTCGAGCACCTCCATGAACGTGCCGAGCATCACCGTCAAGGCGATGGCCCACGGACTGATTTCGCGGGCGGCGCCCGTCAACTCCAGGCGGGCTATCGCCGGCGCTGCAACATCGGCGCTCATCTCAGGTTCGAGATATCGGGATACCGCACTCCGCGACCGATGTCAACCGTGGGGCAGGTGTCCACACCTGCAGCGGCCCGTCGGGGTCCCGCCCGCTTCGTTGCTTTCGTGGGGCAGGTGTCCACACCTGCAGCGGGTCTCCAGACCCGCCCGCGCCCCTACGGCGCGAAGTACCCGTTGATGTCCAGGATCACGTGCGTCGGATCGGTCACGTATACGCTGATCGCTCCGCCCGTCCCCGCCGGGACGATCGCCGCGTTCGCCGTCACCTCCCCGTCGAAAGCGTTCAACGTGGATACGAACGGTTGCGCCGATCCCGTAGGCCACGCCGTCAAGTACGACAGCGGCCCCTGCGGCACCACCGTGACGTTCAACGAATACGCCGCGGCTGAAAGAGGAACGGCGCACCCGCTCGCCGAAATCGAGAACGACCGCGTGCTGAACGCCCCCAGTACCGGCCCACCTCGCGTGTCCGCCACCCGGCACGGCGCCACCAGATAGAAGGACAGCGCGCCCGCGCCTCCCGGCGGCGCGAAGTACCCGTTCGTGTCCAGGATCACGTCCGCCGGATCCGTGACAAACACCGAGACCGATCCGTTGCTGCCCGCCGGAACGATCGCCATATTCGCCACCACCGTTCCCGTCCAGGAATTCAGTGTCGAGACGAAAGGCATTGGTTGCCCCGTAGCCCAAGTCGTCAGATATCCCAGGAAATCCCGTGCCGCGTTCGGCACCGCGGTGACGTTCAGCGAGTACGCGCTCGCGTTCGACGGAACCGCGCAAGGCCCAGAAGGAATCGGGAAATCGCGCGTCTGCCCGGCGAACATCGAGGGACCGCCGAACTGCCCGGTCGCCCCGCGCGTATCGGCTACCCGGCACGGCGTGACCGCGTAGAACGAGCTTCCGCCCGCCCCCGCGAAGTAGCCGTCGATGTCCAAGATCACGTCCGTCTTTCCGGCGGCAAAAACGCTCACCCCTCCGCCCGGCCCCGCCGGCACGATGGCCGCGTTAGCCGTCACGGTGCCGCCGTCCGAGTTCAACGTCGAGACGTTAGGCTGTATCAGCCCCGCCGGCCACAGCGTCAGGTACGGAAGCGGGCCTTGCGGAACCGCGGTAACGTTCAGCGAGTAGGCCTGCGCGCTCGCTGGGATGTGGCACGCGCTCTGCGGAATCGCAAAAGAACGCGTCGCGCCCGCCGCCAGCGTCGGACCCCCGAAATCTCCAGCCGGGTTGCGCGTGTCCGCCACCCGGCAGGGAGGCACGGGAATGAATTCCAAACCGTTCACCACGAATCCCGTCGTGAACGACCACACCGCGGAGCTGGCCGTGCCCGCTGAATTCATCGCCACGATCTGCCAGTAGTACGTCGTCCCCGGGCTCAACCCCGCCGGCGGAGTGAAACCGGGCACGGTCGTCGTCGCCACCTGTGAAGGCGCCGGCGAGGTGCCCAGGTTGACCTCGTAAGAGGTCGCCCCGACGCTGCTCCAGCTCAGTGCGGCCGCCGGCGTAACAAGCCCCCCTCCGTTGGCCGGCGACAGCAGCACCGGTGCCGCCGGTGCGCCCAGGACAGCCGCCACATCGCTCGAGCCGGTCGCGGGGGAACCGCCGCCGCTCACCGCAATCTGAATTGTCACCGAAGAACCCGAGCCACCCGCGACGCTCCCCGCGACCGTGATCGCCGAATAGCTCGAACCCGCGGCAAGAGCGTCGCTCCGCGTGCACGTGCCGCCGGAGCAGCTCCAGCCCGTGCCCGACATCGAACCCACGGTCAGGCCCGCCGAAGGAGTCACGGTGACCGTCACCCCACCGCTGGTCGCCCCCGCTCCCGGGGCGTTGCTCACCACCACCGAGTAAGCGGCGCCCGTCTGGCCCGGCTGGAAGAAGCCCGAGTGCGTGGCGCTCACGCTCAACACCGCATGCGATCCCCCCGCCGTCAGCAGGCGGATCGCGTTGTTGTTGGTGTCGGCGATGTAAACGTTGCCCGAACTGCTCACCACCAGGCTGCTTGCTCCATTGAGCAGAGCGCTGGTTGCCGGGCCTCCGTCGCCCGCGTACCCGGCGCCCGAAGCGTGGTTGCCGGCCACGGTGGTGATGTTGCCGCCCGAGGCCACCTCCCGGATTACGTTGTTCCCACTGTCCCCGATAAAGATGTTGCCGGAGGAATCAACCGCCACGCCCCACGGCAAAAACAGCTGGGCGCTAGTGGCGGCCGCGGCGTCTCCGCTATAGCCCGCCGTGCCGTTGCCGGCCACGGTCGAAATGATCTTCGTGGACAAAGTCACTTTGCGAATCGCGTGATTGAAGTAGTCCGCGATGTAAAGGTTCCCCGCGGAGTCCAGCGCCACGCTGGAAGGGCTGTTGAGCAGCGCGCTCGTGGCGGTGTTGCCGTCGCCGAAATAGCCGGCGTTGAACGCCCCGGCGATCGTCAGGATGATGCTGCTCGATATTTCGCGGACCACGTTGTTGGCAAGGTCCGCGATGTAAAGATTCCCCGAGGAATCCACCGCCAGGCCAGAGGGAGAGCTGAGCTCCGCCAGGTTAGGAGCGGCTCCATCTCCTGAAAAACCCGCCACGCCGATGCCGGCGAACGTATTGATCTTGCCGTCCGTCGTCACCTCGCGCACTCGCTGGTTGTCAGTGTCGGAGATGTAGACATTGCCCGTCGAGTCCACCGCGATGCCCCGCGGCCGGTTGAGTTGAGCCGCCGTCGCCAGCCCTCCATCGCCCGAATAGCCCTGCACACCCGTACCCGCGAACGTCGCCGTCGTTCCATCCGGCGTCACTTTGCGCACCGTGTTGCCGAATGTGTCCGCGATGTAGAGGTTGCCGGAAGAATCCACCGCCACCGCTTTCGGCTGCGTCAGCTGAGAGGCCGTCGCCGGTCCGCCGTCTCCGTGGTAGTCCTTGAGCCCGTTTCCGGCCAGCGTCGAGATCGTACCACCGGCCGCGATCTTGCGAACCCGGTAATTGTAGTAGTCCCCGATGAAGATCTCGCCCGCGAGGTCCGTCGCCACGCCCCAGGGGGCCCATAACTGCGCGCTCACCGCCGGACCGCCATCGCCCGCAAAACCCTGCCTGGCGTTCCCCGCGATCGTCGCGATGGTGCCGTCCGCGATCCTCACCTCGCGGATCACGTTGCTGGCGCTGGCGGAGATATAGAGGTTGCCCGCGGCGTCGAGCGCCACCCCCGTTGGCACGTTGAGAAGAGCGCGAACCGCCGGCCCTCCGTCCCCGTCGTAGCCGGCCGAGCCGCCAACCCCGGCCACCGTCGTGATTTTGCCGGCTGACACCATGCGGACCGCGTTGTTACCCGTGTCTGCAATGAAGATCCGTCCCGCCGCGTCCACCACAAGGCCCGTCGGGCCGTTGAGCTGGGCGCTGGTAGCCGCGCCTCCGTCGCCCGAAAAACCGCAGCTCGCGTTTCCGGCCACGGTCAGCGTGGCGCCTCCGCCCGTCACCTCGCGGACCACGCAGTTCCCGGTGTCGCTGATGTAGAGATTGCCGGCTAGGTCCACCGCCACGCCCTGGGGCGCGTTGAAGCCTCCAGCCACAGTCTGGATGACCCCGTCCGGAGTCACCTTGCGCACCGCGTTGTTTCCCGAGTCCGCGATGTAGACGCTGCCGCCGCCATCCACCGCCACGCCCTTCGGCAGGTTGAGTTGCGCTTCCGTCGCCGGACCCGAGTCGCCCGAGTATCCCGGCTTGCCGGTGCCCGCCACCCGCGTCAGCGTCCCCGAGGCGTCCACTCTGAACACAGTGTTCCCGGAGCTGAAGTACACGTTGCCCGCGGCATCCGCGGCAACTCCCACGGGGGATGCGAGGCCCACGCCGGCCGCCGCGGCGGGCGTAGATGGCGCGCCGCCTCCCGCCACCGTCGAGATCACATACGACTGCGCCCACATCGTCCCGCCGGCCAGCAGAAGCCCGACTCCGGCCCACGCGCTCTTTCCCATGAAGCACTTCCTCCCGTTCAGAGACACAAACGTCTATTTTAGACGTAACCAGCCGCCCCCATCGGTACAGGCGCCCGTGGCGCAGGCACTCCTGCCTAAATGCCACTTAGTTTTCGCAAGACCGGGCAGAAACCGTGGGGCAGGACTCCAGTC
>CAZBQQ010000021.1:0-52630 GCA_964493965.1 uncultured Solibacteraceae bacterium | reverse complement strand
GAAAGCGTGTATAGGGGAAACTCTATCGAGGGTTCGAATCCCTCTCTCTCCGCCACTAAGTTATTGTACCCAAAAGACTTAGTAGCGATTTTCCAGAGTCGTGTTCTCCCTCTCCGTGGTTTCCCCTATAGCCTTAGTTTCAATAACTTAGAGCCAGCTTCTGCGGGGGAAGGTGGCTTCGTTGAGCAATGCGGGGAAACGTGCAATGCGTGCCCAGGCACGGGTGGCGCGACGGCTTGTAGGAGCTTGTAGCGTCCCCAACTCGCCGCAGTTCCAAGTCAGCCTTCACCATGCGACGGGTTCGACGGAATCGTTGCGGCCGCCCTCAAACGGTCCATCCGCTCATGGAGTTCGCGATTCTCTCTTTGCAGCCGGCGATATTCGGTGGTGTGCTCGATGACTTCATGGATCATAATGCCGACGAAACAGGGCACGAAGCTGAGGAACATCCCCGCCCATTGAAACGCCAGCCAGTTGACCAGAAGCGCGTAAACCGGCCCGAGGAGCACACCGATGAGCAGGCTCCATGTGCGGGAGACAAAATAGAGTCCGGCCAGTAGCACCACGCCCTCGATGTAGCCCGCCAGGTTGAGCCACGCCGGCATGCCGGTCAACTCCTTATTCCCGGGGAGGTTCATGTCGACGGTGTTGGCGACAATATCCACGCCATCCAGATAATGGAATGGGGTAGGGTAAGCGTCGCGGGCAGCGCGATAGGCTCCGCCGAGGAGGACAATTTTGCCATGCAACGGTCTGGGGGCTCCCGCCAGCAAGTCCTTGGGGGTGGGCAGAGTGCCGATGGAGAGATGATCGAAGGCATTTCTGGGTCCCCGGAAGTTAACCTTTGCCGCTTCGGCGGATCGGTTTCGAGGTAGAGTCGGCAAGGCCATACGGCACGCTTGCGGGCCCCGCTGGGACACTTCGACCAGATTGAACGCCACCGATGGATAGTATTGACGGTCTGCCCCCTGAATGAACTCCTTGTACTCGCGAACGATGCCGTCCTGATCGGGGAGGTAGGCCGGCACGCCATAACAAGCGCTTTCGGTTCCGCCGAGCACCTTGCCCATCGAGAGGTTCCCGGGTTCTCCCAGAGCTTCGCGCGCCCAAACGATGCGCTTTCCAGCGTATTTGGCGGGCGACCCGGCCCAGGCGGATGTGTCGAAGTCTACCCCCAGCGCTCTTGGATCCTCCGCCAGGATGGCATCGATCACGTCCATCAGCTTGCCGGGGTTCAGGGGGCTGATTCCCCCGAACACCGTTTTGTAGTCGTCATCGGTGATCGAAACGACAACGACATCCGGAGACACTTTCCATTGTTTGCCGGCAAACAGGGCATCCAGATTCGCCGTTTCCAGGCGCTGGACCAGCCAGGTTCGAAGGGTTAACTCATGAACTCCGCTGGTAAACGCCATCCAACACAGGCCCACCCCGAAATAGCGCCAGAACTTGCGACGGCGGGAGCTCTTTGTCATTTGGTAGGGCTTCCGATGTCAAACAGCAGCGCGTTCAAGAAAGCGTCGAGCGTCACCCGATCGAGGTCCCGCGGCAGCGATTGCACGCCGGCCTCGAATGACTGGCGCATGGCGGGATAATCCGCCGCATTCGCCACCAGAACAGCCACGCTACCCAGGCTCTCGCCTTCCGGCGATGTCATCGTCAACTCATAAATGCCCGGCGCCAGGTCCGCGAAAGAGGCCGACGTGACCTCCGGCGGTTCCCAATGGACCGATGCCCTGAAAGGCCCTTTTGTGGTCGAAGGGACAGTCTCGATGGGGCGCAGAGAGACGGTGTACAAACCGGCGTCGATCGGCCTGACGGCGTCCTGAAGTTCCAACCGGCCGTCGCGGAACGCAAGCACCGCCTGACGAAGCGGCTCCGCGCCGCGGCTGATGGCGGACACGGGCATGGTAGCGCGGTGGCTGGCGAGTTCGCCAAAAGCGCGCCCTAGCCTGGCGAGCAAGGAATCCGGAGCGGGCCGAAATTCGGGAATGGTGACCGTACAAGGAAGCTTGTCGCAATGATACGTATGCGGCGGTTGCCCGTCCTTGAGGGCCACCACGATGTCCCCCGAGATCCCCTGCAGTTTGTCCTTAGCAAGCACTGAATCGTACCGTTTGAGGGGGTGGCCGGCGCGAGTCCACTGGCCGACCGCCATCACCCATCCATCCGGGTCGGGACCGGAAGCGCAGAGTGCGCTGGCGGCCAGCAACGCCAGACAGAAGAAGGCGCGGGCGGGCGGGAGTGGGTGGCGTCGCTTCATCGATTCCAAGTGTAGTATGGCAGCTTCTAAACTCCCGTCACGATGAAGGCCGCCCAGTACCTGGGATGCGGGAACTTCTTGCGCACAGCCAGGATGGCCGAGCGCATGGCGGCAGGGGTAGGTTGGCCCGCTTGAAGCGATCGATAGAACCCCTCCATGAGTTTGGCGGTGGATTCATCGCTCACATGCCAAAGGCTCGCTACCACCGTATCCGCGCCGGCGAGTAGAAGGGTGCGGGTGAATCCGGCAACCTCATCGCCACGCAGCGAGCGCCCCTTTCCCGTCTGGCAGGCGCTGAGAACCACCAGGCGCGCTTGCAGCTTCAGCGCCTGAATCTCGTACAGAAAGAGCCGCGATGGTTGGTGCGCACCGGGGCTCGTCAACAGCTCGGAAAAAAGAGGCGCGTTGGAATCGAGATTTCCGTGGGTCGCAAAATGCGCGACATCATACCGGGTCAGGGCCTCCAGGAGGGCATCATGGGTGAAATCCTTGCCGGTTACCTGCGTGGCGCCAGGCTCGATCTTCGAGATCGCGTCGACTTCGACGAGCGTGCCAGGTAGCGCGTCCGCTCCTTCCACGCTCACGTTGCCGATGGCGCCAAGAAACAGGCTGCCCGGTAAAGGCTTTTGCGCACTCAGGAACTGGAGAACGGAGGCCGACGGCAGGTAGCTGATGGTGAATGCGTCGATCATCGATCGGCCATCCGGAAGCTTGAGCGCTTCAAAGGGCAAGTAATTCAGGTAGCCCGTCGGGACGATGATCAAGCGCCGGTTTCCGCGAAGCAGGCTCTTCGCCACCGGATCGATCAACAGCCGGGACACCGCGGCAAGCGCTGCGTAGACGTCGGCATCCTGGAAACGTTCGTCGGACAGCGCCGGCAGTAATTCCGCTTTCACTTTTCGTTCCAGCTCTCCCAGATCCAACTGCCAGTGAAACTGTTTTGCGCCGGACCGGGTGACCACAAAGGCAGTAATCCCATCCCGAAGGAACGCGTATTCGAGCAACGTGGTCTTCGGAGGCAAGAGCTTTTGTGCGGAATCCAGAGCGATGGATCCGAGGGCGGCGGATTGCCCGGCCCGAGTGCTTCCGAGAGCGGCCTGTTGGCTGGCCAGTGCAAACTGCCGCTGCAGACGGTCGAGTTCGGTGCGCAATCCGTTTGGATCGCGTCCCGAGCCCGTGTGGGCCGGCCCATCTTCGGACTCCATTTGCACTTTGACGTTGAGAACCCGCCGGCCCAGATCGCCGATCTCCTTCAATTCGGGAGGCGCCGAGGCAATGTGCCGTTCGCCCATCTGTTCGAGAAACGATCGAGCCTTAGCCCGCTCGATGGATTGCCAAGCTTCTGAAGATTTGCCGCTGGCGGTCAGCAGGCCGGCCAGACCGGCATACAGATCCTGCACGACATCGTCGTCGAGCAGAGATTGCCGCGCTTGCCGCTGGCTGAGTCCGGCGCGGACCTCTTCCAGCCGTTCCACGGCCGCCTGGTACCGGCCGATGGCGCCCGCGCGATCGCCGGCGCCTTCCGCAAGCAATCCAAACTCGTACTCAATTCGCCAACGCGCCTGGAACTCGTTGGCCGATGCGGCTTGGAGCGCGGCAGCGTCCAGATGGGTCCTGGCTTTGGCGAGGGCATCGGGAAGACTCTTCGCCGCCGTGAGAAGGTAGCGAGCGTATTCCAGATGCTCCAGGATCTGGCGGTTCGGCTCACGCTGTTCGGAAAATGCGGCGACGGCCCGCTCATAATAACCGGCGGAGGCGGAGACATTTCCCTGGCCCCGTTCCAGGCGGGCCAGTTGTTCGAGCACAGACCCGCGGTTGAACTTCGTGTCGCCTGCCTTGCCTGCCAGCAGGTCCTGCAAGAGATCCTTCGCCTCGCCTCGCTTGGACTGGAGTTCCAGCAAGCGCGCCTTGCCGATCCATATCTCCGCTCCGAAATGCCGCACAGCATAGAGCCGCACTCTTGCCTTGGTCAGCAGGGCCAGTTTCTGCTCCATTTCCTGGTACAGGACGCTGGCCTTGCCGAACTGGCCGGCATCGGCGTAGGCCGATCCCAATATGTCCAGAACGCCGAAGTACAACCCCGCCATGGCGGCGCCCCCGGGGACGCCGTCCGGCGGAAGCACGGAGCGGGTAAGATGGAGCGCCTGTTGGAGCGCGGCAATCTGATTGTCCCGGCTGTTGAATGCCGAATAGGTGGCCGCCAGCCCCTCCCACGCCTGTATCTGCCCGAACGTGTCCCCGGCCGCGCGGGACTGTTCCAGATCGCCCGTGAGCTGGCGAAGGACGCCATCCAGGTCCCCGGCCAGGCGGCGGCGCACCAGGAGGCTCGCTCGCGCCAGAGGCTCCACCAGAAACACGTCGCCCAGCTCGCCCTGCATGCGCTTCGCTGTGGCCATGGCCTGGTCATAGTCGAGCGGCCCCAGCGTAGCGGAGACGATTGCGCCCGCTACATTCGACACTTCAAGACTGAGACTCGACATCGGGTCCCGGTCGTTTACTAGCGCGTGCGCCTGTTTGACGGCATCGATCGCAGCGGAGTAATGGCCTTCGGCAACCAGGACGTCGGCCGATGCGATCAGTGCTCTCAGGCGAAAGCCATTCGCGCCGGTTCCAGCCGCCGCCAGGAACCGGTCGGTCTCTTTGCGAGCGGCGTCCAGGTTTTCGAACTGGATTTCCGTTTCGACAGTTTTCAACCAGAGCGTTGCGAACCATCCCTGGCTCTGGGCAGTCGCCGTAGGTTCCGCGAATGCGGCCCCAAGGCGCTGGGCCTCCCGATACGCATCGAGCGCCTCGTTGCCCCGACCGAGCCTTCGCAGGTCGTCTCCCATGGCGGCGTACCCCGTGGAGAGTGCCTCGGGTTGGTGCCGCTTCTCCATGTCGAGCGCCAGCATGGCCGTCTTCAGCGCCGCGGCGGAGTCGCTCTCGAGCGCATTGTAATAGGCTTCCTGCATGGTGAGATCGACGATCGCTCCACCAAAGTCGCCGCGCCCGGTAGCGAGCTCGGTCTGGCCAGCCAGCGCCCGATGCAGGTTAGCCCAGTCGTCGAGCGTAGCATTGCCGTCCAGGCCGGCATGGACTACGGTCTCCATCAATTGCTTGGAGCGGTCCAGGCCCGTGGCCTGAAAGAGCTCGTCATCGGCGTTTGGCTCGAGCCTGAGCTGGGCCACGAAGCGGCGCCCGTCGTCGAGCAGCGCCGGCGGGGCGGACACCTGCCCGAGAATTCCGACCGCCGCCGCTATGCCCAGACCAAACATGCCAGCTAATGTTTTGATCATCGTCAGCCGTTGTCGGGCTCCATACAGATCGGGCGAAGGATGTTGCACAGCAACGCAAAGGCCAATAATGGCGCGTTTCTTGTCATGAGAGTCCCTTTACCGCCGAGCAGTCGCATGGCAGGTTGCTCCTCAACGCCGAGTGCTCACATCCCTGCCGGTCTCCTGTTGTAGGGTTTCCGCAACAAAGTCCACCGGCCTAATACCTGGTGGGCGCCGGCATGCGATATGGGCGCACCCAACTCAATCTTTACGTCTTGGATTAGCGTCAATCCTGTATCTGCAAGCCCATCCATCGAGCACTGCACCATCACGGCCGCCTGTGAAGCGGATGGCGCTTTCATAACCGTCGTGCAAATTCTGGGCGCCCAGGCCTGAGTACCCCTTCGCTGAAGTGCGCGACGCAAGAACTGCACCTTGAGGCAAATCCTGCCGCCGGGGATCTAAGGATCCAAAGCGAATGCCCGCTTCTCTGCCACGGCGGCCGACCTCTCAGGGCTGCCAAACAAGCCTGCGGCGGACCGCCCGATTCCACTGGGCACCTAATTGCTCTGCGAGAAACGGATCTGTGACTACGAAAGGAAGTTCTGATGACTAAAGGCTTGGCTTTCTTGACGATCATGTGGTTGACGGGAGCTGTGGCGCCCGTCGGGGCCGAGACATTTAAGGCCGGCGACCTGGTGGAGGCCAACCTTTTCGACCAATGGCTTCCCTGCAAGGTGGTCAGGCCGGTGGTTTACGGCGCGGCCGGGATACGAGCCTATACGGTCACCTGCACAATCAACGCAACCAGCGGCCCCCAGGAGTCCGACGTGGCTCTGACAGCGATTCGCGCCCGCGCGGCCACTGCGGAAGACCGGAGCGTAGCAGCCGAAACGGCAGCCGCCCTGGCGCGTCAGCCTAAGGGGACAACCGTGGGAGCGAAGTACGGCACACGGGACCCTAGAACGTGCGGCGACCGAACGGCTCCTGCCCACGGCGCGCCTTCGGCCGAGCAGGCCAAGCAGTACGTCATCTGCGAGTTAGAGCAGGGCGACGGGAGCCGGCCTCTTTTCCTGGTGACTAACGTCAAGGTGCAGGTGGCCGCGGTCTCTCATCCGCCAAACCTGCTCGTCAAGGAAATCACCGCGGCGACAATGGACCCGCGTGAGCCAATTTGGGACATTCGAGGAAGTTTCACGATCTACCGGTGCGACGCACTGGCTTCCTTGATCGCGCAGAACGATTTTGCCCGCACGCACAACTGCTGGGTGAGCGAACAGCCCAAGGGCACGGGATACTGCTACAAGGACACCTTCGGCGACTGGCATTGCGGCCTGACCGGCACCGTGATCAACTGGCAGGCGAACTCCTTGCCGCCGCAGGGGTACTGAACCTGGGGTTTCGAGCTGCCGGCCGAAGCGATTCAAGGCGGGCTGAACCGGCCGAGGCTGTGCGGAGACCCTGGTTGTGTTTGCCACAGCGCCGGAATCGACGCGGTCCTGAAAACCGATGCGGCCCGCGCCACTGGCGCAGCAGGGGGCGCTTGAGCGGGACTGCGGTCAGTTGGTAAGCTCGGCGCCTTGGGGGTGGCTCTGGCCTCGGTCCCCGCCTTGAGTAATTTTGGGCAATGCGCGACGGGAACGGTGCCAGCCACGGCACTCCTGGCAACGAGGGGTCTGTAACTTACAGATTCCAGAGGCTCACCGAGGGTTCGAATCCCTCTCTCTCCGGCAGTAAACCAGGCACGATCGCAGGGCCATCCAGCGGAACACGTCGGAAGGACTATTCAACGCTTTTTCTGCTTTGGTCCTGCAGATTGACAACCGATCCCAGATGTAAGTAGACTTCCGTCAGTAGCTCTGGAAACGATCCGCGCACGAGGGGACGGATCGAGCACAACCTGCACGCGATTGCGACCGCGCACTGCCCAAGATAAGTTGCCCTCAGTCTCTCTGGACGAAATCTGCCGACCTGGAGGTTCGAAGTGGGCACTTCACAGAAACTTGCACAACAGACGGACGGTGAGAAGACCTCGATTCGTCCGTTTCATGTGAATGTTCCGGAAACCGAACTGACCGAATTGCGCAGGCGCATAAAGGCGACTCGGTGGCCTGAACGAGAAACGGTTCCAGATGCATCCCAAGGAGTACAGCTCGCGACGATTCAGGCGCTGGCGCGCTATTGGGCGACAGAGTATGACTGGCGCAAGATCGAAGCAAAACTGAACGCCCTGCCGCAGTTCATCACCGAGATCGATGGGCTGGACATTCACTTCATTCACGTCCGTTCAAAACACGAAAATGCGTTGCCGCTGATCGTTACGCACGGATGGCCCGGCTCGATCACCGAACAGATGAAGATCATCGACCCGCTGACCGATCCCACCGCACACGGCGGAAATGCGTCCGATGCGTTCGACGTCGTAATTCCGTCGATGCCCGGCTACGGTTTTTCCGGCAAGCCAGCCACGACCGGGTGGGATCCCGCCCACATTGCGCGTGCCTGGACCGTGCTGATGAAACGCCTTGGATACACAAAGTTCGTGGCCCAAGGCGGCGATTGGGGTGCAGTCGTCACCGAGCTGATGGGCGTGCAGGCGCCGCCGGAGTTGCTGGGCGTCCACACCAACATGCCTAACGTGATTCCACTCGACATCGACAAGCTGGCCTTTTCCGGCGCGCCGGCGCCAGCGAACCTCTCGGCCGACGAGAAGCTCGCTTACGAGCGGCTGAGCCTCGTCTATGCCAAGGGCATCGGCTACGCCTTCCAGATGGGATTGAGGCCGCAGACGCTGTACGGGATAGCGGATTCACCCGTAGGCCTGGCGGCGTATTTCCTCGATCACGACGCGCGCAGCTATGAGATGATCGCACGTGTCTTTGCCGGAGGCAGCGAAGGCCTCACCCGGGACGACGTCCTCGACAACATCACGCTGACCTGGTTGACGGATACCGCGCTGTCAGGTGCCCGTCTCTATTGGGAGAACAAGGGGGGGTCGTTCTTTGCCGTCAAAGGCGTCGTTGTCCCGACCGCCGTGAGTGTCTTCCCCGACGAACTCTTTCCTGCGCCGCGGAGCTGGGCGGAGCGGGCTTACCCCAAGCTCATTCACTTCAACACGCTCCCCAAGGGCGGGCACTTTGCGGCCTGGGAACAGCCGAAGCTCTTTTCCGAAGAGGTTCGCGCGGGCTTCCGATCGCTGCGGTAGGGCGACCTCGGGGCGGACCCGTCCGTGAAGGTCGTAGTGTTCCAGTCGGTCCTGATCTTGAGCGACAACGCCGTGACCTCTCGCCCTGATCTCTCGTGCTCTTGACGGGCAGTGGAGGGCCTGACTCACCGTCGAGAGGAAGCCCCCGGCACCGATTCGCGCGCTCGCCGGGAGCCGGCTATTTCGAGGTCGCCGGCTCCGCTGCCACGTGTTTGCGGCATTCGGCAAGCGTGGCGGCCATCTCGGCGCGGACCGCGTCGTCATTAAAGGTCCAGCTGGCGCCGGGGGCGACTCGGGAGGCTATGGCGAGGCCGCGTTCGCACGCCTGCGCGGCGCCCTTCGGCGGTGGCAAGGTCCAGTTGCAACTCGACATCTTCGGCCTGCCCCGCGCTCTCCAGCTTGCGCAGATACGGGAGCGCGCGATCCACCAGTAGCTTCCGGGCCGCGGTGGAGCCGGGAAGGTCCTGGATGGCGTCATGCAGCTCGAAGATCACCGAGTGGGCCAGACTGCGGACGTCGTTGAATCGCAGCTCGGCCCGGCGGCCCTCGGACCAGATGGTGAAGGCGGCGCCGAGCGCCGCCACCCCGGCGACCAGGGCGGTGACCAGGCGCCAGCGGTGCCGGCGCACGAACTTGCGGCAGCGATAGTAGGCCGTGCCATCGTCCCGTTCCGCCAGGTAGACCACCCCCATCCCGCCTTCGCCCAGGCGCCGCAGGATTCGATAAGGGCCGATGCGTTCGGGATCGGAGAAGTCCGGCTCGTCCTGCTCCCCCCGCTTCCATTCGGTGATCGGGAGCGCCTCGTCGGCCCATGCTTCACACCGAAGGTATTGCTCGACTTCGAGCTGCAGTTCGGCGTCTCCGGCGCAGGCACGCGCGGGGAACTCCGCCCGATCGTGGGGGGGGGCCGCTCGAGGAGGCTGTTTGTGAGCTCCGTCCAGTCGGAATACGCCTCATATCCTGGCGGTTTGTCAGCCGATCTCACGCCGGTCATCGACTATTTGAGCGGAATCCTGATTTCTCCCCTGGACGGCACGTTCGTGCAAGCGTTCCAGGCCGCCGGTGCGAGTAGTCCCGGCGAAGGGCTGGGGCGTTTCAGATCCGTACGGATGCGCCTCCGGGCGCTATGGAAGCGGCGAATATCATCATTACGTATCGTGCCAGGTGGACGCGGACGGCAATCCGTCATCGAGCGACCTGATTGCCACGCTGGCCTCCGATGTACGGGTCACCGGCGCCCCGTCCGAGGTCCCGGGGCCGAACCAGTTGCCGCTGCTGGCGGCCGGGATTGCGGCCACGCTGCTGGCGACCCGCAAACGCGCGCGGGATTCAGAGTGGTGGCGTCAATTGTCTCGCCGCTGTTGAGAGTTTTCGTGGCGTCCGTCCCGTGCGGGGTTGGATGGTCAGACCGGCGCAGCCGGATGCGTCCTTTGAAAGGCATTCATCGCGTTCAGAATGGTCTGCACTACGGGTTCGTCGCCTATGGCCGAGTTGATCATCAGGTGAAAGAGTTGGCGCGGCGGCCATTCCACTCCGAAGTGCTGCTTGATAAAGGCGGCGCGTTCACGGTCAACCGTCCCGGCAAGTTCAATCGCCTCTTGCTCGGTCTTTCCCCTCTGCTGGAGGCGACGGACCTTCCGTTCAAAGGGCGCATAAAGGAAAACGTGAAACACGCCGGGTAAGTCGTGCAGGTAATATGCGGAGCCGCGGCCGACGATTACGCAATTCCCTTCTTGCGCTGCCTCGCGAACCAAGCGTTCGGTGACGGCGCGAATGCTCTCCGCATCCGCCAGCTTCAGGCGGTAGGTGTTGAGACTCCCCTCAAAGCTTCCTCGCAGAAACGACTTGAACAGGCGATAGTGCAGCGGATCGCGGTGTTCCTGGTGGCGCTCGACGTGCAGTTTGTCGCATTCCAGACGATTCGCAATTTCGGTGGAGAGCAAGTGGTCCCACAGCTTCCAGCCCAGACGCTCGGATATCTTCCCGGCTATCTCGACCGCTCCGGCCCCGTACTCGCGTTCGATGGTCAGCACCTTGATCATGGATTCGACCTTCCAGACGTTTCAGCCGACAGCGGCCTCCCCGCCGGTGCCCGGATCGTTCTTCCTGACGAGGAAGGCAAGCGCGAACATGATGCTTGCCGCAACGGCGAGGATCTTATAGGTGTCGATGTAGGCCAGGGTCTGCGACTGGACCAGAATGGACTGGTAGATCCGGCCGTAAGCGGATGCCTGCGCATCGGGCGGCGTGGCACCGGCATGGAACAGTTGCTGGCTGAGTCCCTGAACCTGATTCCTGAACGCGGGGTCGTAGTTCGTGGCGTGATATGTCAAGACGGACTGATGGAACTGAGCGCGGCGGGCAAGCATCGTAGAGACCAGGGAAGTTCCAACACTGCTTCCGATGTTACGCATGAAGTTGATCAAGCCGGACACGGAGTTTCCCTTTTCGGCCGGAACTCCGATATAGGCCGCCAGCGAGATCGGGACGAACAGAAATCCCAGCCCGAAGGATTGCGCGATGCGCAGGCGGGCTGCGGACTTAAAGCTGATCAGTAAGTCGAGCCGCCTGGTGGAGAGATACATACCGCATGCGAGACACAGCCAGCCAAACGCCATGATGTACTTAGTGGGCACCTTGGTGGTGAGTTGTCCCACCACCGGCATTTCAAACAGAAGCACCAGGCCGGCGCCGGACAGCACCAGCCCCGCGGACTCCGCCGTGTAGCCCATCAGCGTTTGCAGGAACTGCGGCATCATGACAAGGCTGCTGAACAGCAGCGCGCCGAGGAAGAACATCATCAGGCTCGACACGGCGAAATTGAAGCTCTTGAACATCCGCACGTCGATGATAGGCGCCTTGTGTCGCCATTCCCAGATGACCAGGGTAACCAGGGAAGCGATCGACAGGGCCGCCAAGGTAACGATGAAGCGGGAGCCGAGCCAATCGTCCTCCTGGCCCTTGTCGAGCAAGACCTGGAGGGCGCCGATCCCCAGAGTCAGCAGTGCGATGCCGATGTAATCGACGCGAACGCCGGCGGCCCTGAGGCGGCTGAGGTAGGGGGGATCTTGAACGATTCGCAACACCAGGAATAAGGTCAAGATGCCGACCGGCAGGTTGATGTAGAAGATCCATCGCCAGGAATAGTTGTCGGTAATCCATCCGCCGAGCGTCGGACCAATGGTGGGGGCCATGATGGCCGTGATGCCGTATAGCGCGAACGCCAGGCCGCGTTTCTCCGGCGGAAACGTGTCGGCGAGAATGGCCTGGGCCATGGGCTGGAGGCCGCCGCCGCCGGCGCCCTGCAAAACGCGACAGACGATCAACGCTCCCAAGGTCGGCGCCGCGCCGCACAGCAGCGAGCTGAGGGTGAACAGAAAGATGCAGAGCAGAAAGAAGCGCTTCCGTCCAAAGAGCGTGGCAAGCCACCCGCTGATGGGAAGAACGATCGCGTTCGACACGAGATAGGACGTCAGCACCCAGGTGCTTTCGTCATTGCTCGCGCCCAGGTTGCCCGCTATGTGCGGCAATGCCACGTTGGCGATGCTGGTGTCGAGCACCTCCATGAACGCAGCCAGAGCGACCACGACCGCGACCAGCCACGGGTTGAAGCTCGGCGTTGGGATCTTAGCGGGAGTGGCCACTGTGACCTACTCGACATAGACTCTGGGATCCACAGACAGGCCGGGCCGCAAGCGATGATCGCTATTCTCGCCCGGATCGAGGTCAATGCGGACCGGTATCCGTTGGACAACCTTCACGTAATTCCCCGTCGCGTTCTCCGGGGGCAAAAGGCTGAAGCGCGAGCCGCTCGCGCCGCCGATCTCGAGGAGCTTGCCCTTATACTCCCTGCCGTAAGCGTCGACGGTGAAGGCGACCCGCTGGCCGGCCTTCATCCGGCTCAGTTGCGTTTCCTTGAAATTCGCTATGACCCAGACGTCGTCCAAGGGGACCACGGCCATCAACTGCTGGCCGGGCGAGACGTTCTCTCCGATTTCCGCGGTCTTCTTGCCGACTATGCCGGCCACGGGCGCAAGGACAGTGCAGTAACCGAGATTCAGCTTCGCCTGCTCGACCAAGGCCTTGCGCTGCGCGACCTGGGCCAATGCGGACCTGGCGCGGGTTTGGCTGGCAGCAACCTGTTGGGGCGCCGTGGTGGCCGACTCGACCGAGGCGTCCGCCTCCGCGATCCGCTGTTTGGCCTGATCGATGACACTCTGCGCGACACTGACATTCTGTTCGGCTTCGGTGACGGCCGCGCGGCGAGCATCCCGGGCCGCCAGCGCTTCCTCGGCAATGTCGACCGCGGTATCGTACTGCTGGCGGGAAATCTCGTCCTTGTCGACGAGCTGTTTGTAGCGGCGGACGTCGTCATTGGCCTTGGTCAGGTTGGCTTCGGCCTCGCGGACGCCGGCGGCCGCGGCGATCTTGCGGGCTTCGGCCGCATTGAGTTGACGCTCGGCGCCGAGCAGGGAAGCGGTGGCGTCGGCGCGGCTGGACCTAGCGCTTTTCAACTGGCTGGAGGTAGTGGTGCTGGTGATGGGGATGTCGATCCGGGAGGCTTCGAGCAAGGCTTCGGCCTCTGCAAGGTCCGCTTCCGCCTTGGCAAGAGCGACCTGGTAATCCTGCGGATCGATCCGTACCAGAACGTCGCCGGCCTTCACAACCTTCTCGTCTTGCGCCTGGACGTCGATGATCTTTCCGCTGATCCGGGCGCTGACCGCGTTGATGTGGCCATCCACCTGCGCGTCATCCGTGCTTTCGTAGGTGTTGAAGTAGCGCCACAGGAAGATGCCCGAAACCGCTGCCACGGCTACGACCGCCGCCAGAGTCGCAAAACGTATCAGCCTGCCCCTTTTTCGGGTACGTGTTTCCTTTTCCAGTTCAGCCATGTTGCTTCACCTCCGTCACAGAGTGCTCTAGTTCGCGGCGCGGCCGGCGCGCTGCGCTTCAGCGGCCAGCACAATGATGGCGGCCACCTCTTTGGGGTGCGAGACCATGGAGGCGTGGCTGGCAGGGATGGTTTGAACGGTGGAGCCCATCCGCTTCGCCATCAACTCTTCGGCCTGTGGCGGAATCATCTGATCGTTCGCGGAGACCAGATACCAGGAGGGAATCTGCTTCCACGCCGGTGGGCCGGACTTCGCCGTGAATGACTTGATGCTCAGCGGTTTCTGCACTACCGCCATGATGCGTGCGTCGGCAGGGTCGGCGTCGGCCGCGAAGACCTTGGCGAAAGCGTCGCGATCGATCCAGAGAAAGCCATGTTCGTCCGGGCGGATCTGTGAGGAGCCGGCTGTAGCGGGGCCCTGCTTGCTGAGGCTCTCGAGACTCTCGCCCTCATCGAGGCCAAAACCAGCGATGTAGACCAGCGCGGTCACATTCGGCGCATCGTTCGCGGCCCCTGTGATCACCGCGCCGCCATAGGAATGACCGACCAGCACGGTGGCGCCTTTCTGCGCCGCCAGGGCGTTTCGCGTAACTGCGATGTCATCGTCGAGCGAGGTCAGCGGCAGTTGCACAGCGGTGACATTGAACCCTTTCTTGTCCAGGAGCGGGATTACTTTGCTCCAGGACGACCCATCGGCCCATGCTCCATGCACGAGCACTACGTCTATCTTCGAGTCCATATTTATCTCCCTTCGTTATGCGTGTTTGGCTCTCTCGCCCGAGATGCTGAGTTCCTGCATCGTCTTGTCGTCGAGGTTCAAGCCGGCTGCCGCAACGTTCTCTTCGAGGCGTTCGACTTTGGATGTTCCCGGAATCGGGAGCATGACCGGAGACCGCGCCAGCAGCCATGCGAGAGCCACTTGCGACGGCGTGGCCTTGAGCTGGGCGGCCACGCGGCTGACCGGACTCGCGGCGCCCGAGAGCCGGCCGGCCGCCAGTGGGAACCACGGGATGAAGCCGATTCCAGCTTGCTCGCAGTACTCCAGAACGTCATCGGACCCGCGGTCGGCCAAGCTGTAGCGATTCTGGACGCTCACTATGGGCACTATCGCCTGCGCTTGCCGAACCTGGCGGACGTTCACTTCCGACAAGCCGATGTGCCTGATCTTGCCTTGCGCCTGCAGCCGCTTCAGCATGCCGAGTTGGTCCTCGAGCGGAACGCGAGGGTCGATGCGGTGTAACTGATAGAGGTCGATCCGATCGAGGCGCAAGCGGCGCAAGCTTCCTTCGCACGCCGACTTGAGATGCTCCGGCTTCCGTTCTCGACCCATTGGTTGGGCCCTGCCCGGTCGAAGCCGCCCTTGGTGGCGATGACCAATCCTGCCGGGTAGGGGTGCAGGGCCTCGGCAATGATCTCTTCGCTCACGTGCGGGCCGTAGGAGTCGGCGCTGTCGATGAAGTTGATTCCCAGTTCGACGGCGCGCCGCACGACGCGGACGGCCTCAGGCCGATCCGTGGGCTCGCCCCAGATTCCCTCGCCGGTCAGGCGCATCGCGCCGAAGCCCAGCCGCGCGACGCTGAGGTCGCCTCCGATCGCGAGGTCACCAGCCTTCCCTGCAAGTCCGGCCCTCTGCTGCCGTGATGACGCGTTCTTGCGCATGCTGCAATTAAGCCAGAAGCGTGGAGGCGGGTCTATTGGACGATGGTATCGGGGAAGGCGATGACATGGGCTGCGGACCGACACCAAAGTACAATGGACGTAGCCAGTGGGGTGACGCATCCTCAGAGTTGGGGGAGACCGTCGCGCAAGGACCGCCGTGGAGAACGAGCTCAACCGCGTCGTCAATGCTATTCCAGGCTTGGTGTGGAGTGCGGCTCCTGACGGGAGCGTGGATTTCCTGAACCAACGGTGGTGCGACTATACCGGCGTGAGCCTCGCGGAGGGGCTCGGCGCGGGCTGGCAGACCGCGATTCACCCGGACGATTCCGCGCGACTTCAGGACCATTGGCGGTCGCTCGTCGAATGCGGTGAGCCCGGTGACATCGAGGTAAGGATACGGCGGTTCGACGCGGCCTTTCGATGGTTTCTGATCAGAGCGGTTCCGCTGTGCGACGAGACCGGGCGTGTTGTGAAGTGGTACGGACAGAACACGGACATCGAAGACCGCAAGCGCGCGGAGTCCCTGCTGGCTGGGGAGAAGCGATTGCTGGAAATGGTGGCGAAGGGCTGCTCGCTGACGGCTGTGCTCGAAGCGGTGTGCGGGCTCGTCGAGGACGCCGCCAGCTGCTACTGCAGTGTCGTGCTGGTTGATCCGAGCGGAACGCGTCTGGCACACGGAGCCGCGCCGAGTCTTCCGGCCAGCTTCCTCGCCTCCATTATTGGGCGCCCGGTGAACGCCGATTCGGGCCCTTGCGCCATGGCGGCGTACCTGAACGAACAAGTCATTGCTGCCGACCTTGCCTCGGAGACGCGATGGGCGGCGTACGAGTGGTGCCCGATGGCCCTGGCCCATGGGCTGCGGGCGTGCTGGTCAACGCCGATCTCATCCGCAGCCGGCAAAGTCCTGGGCGCGTTCGCGCTCTACTACGACGAGCCCAGAACGCCCACGCCGCTCCATCAAAGCCTCATCGAACGGTTCACCCACATTGCCAGCATCGCCATCGAGCGCACGCTTGCCG
The DNA here is from genome assembly GCA_964493965.1 of uncultured Solibacteraceae bacterium. Taxonomy (GTDB): domain Bacteria; phylum Acidobacteriota; class Terriglobia; order Bryobacterales; family Bryobacteraceae; genus DASWZN01. The sequence continues at coordinate 36,339 of CAZBQQ010000021.1, read as the reverse complement.
AGAAAGCCACACGCGAGAGCGACGCGCGCAAGGCCGCGATCCTGGACTCCGCACTCGACTGCATTGTGACCATCGACCACGCAGGCCGCATCACCGAATTCAATCCGGCCGCGGAGCGCACGTTCGGCTACCGCCGGGACGAGGTGGTGGGCAAGCCGCTGGCCGACGTCATCATCCCGGCGTGGTTACGGGAGGAGCACCGGCGAGGGTTGGCGCGCTACGTGGCCACCGGCGAGACGCGAGTGCTGGGGAGCCGCATCGAGATGACGGCGGTGCGCGCCGACGGTACAGAATTCCCCGTCGAGCTCGCGATCACTCGCATCCCGATGGAAGGGCCACCGTCTTTCACCGGCTACCTACGCGACATCACAGCACGGAAACAGTCGGAGGAGAAGCTGCGGCGCAGCGAGGCATTTCTTGCGGAGGCTCAGCGGGTGAGTTCGACCGGCAGCTTTTCCTGGCGTGTGGCAACAGACGAAATCACGTGGTCGGAGCAGGTCTATCGCATCTTTGAGCTTGACCAGGCGGTGCCCGTGACGCTCGAGCTGATCGGCTCTCGAGTCCACCCGGACGACATCCCGCTGTTGGATGACATGATCGGCAGGGCACGAGGCGATGGCAGCGACTTTGAGTACGAACATCGGCTGCTAATGCCCGACCGCTCGGTCAAGTACCTGCACCTGGTCGCTCACGGGACCCGGGACGAGGATGGTCAACTGGAGTACATCGGCGCGGTGCAGGACGTGACGGAGCGACGCCTCTCGGAAGAGGCCCTCGGCAAGGTCCGATCGGAGCTCGCGCATATGGCTAGAGTCACGACCCTGGGCGCACTGACCGCATCGATCGCCCACGAGGTCAACCAGCCCCTGGCGGGCATCATCACAAACGCCGGCACCTGTCTGCGGATGCTGGGCGCCGATCCTCCAAACGTGGACGGCGCACGCGAAACGGCGCGGCGCACGATCCGCGACGGCAACCGCGCGTCCGCCGTGATCGCGCGACTGCGCGCGCTGTTTGGCAAGAAAGACCCGACGACCGAATCGGTGGACCTGAATGAGGCTACGCGAGAGGTGATCGCGCTGGCGTGCAGCGAACTTCAGAGAAACCGCGTAATTCTACGGACGGAACTGGCCTACGGCCTCCCGCCGGTCACGGGCGATCGCGTCCAGCTCCAGCAGGTGATCCTGAACCTGCTCCTGAATGCTTCAGAGGCGATGAGCAGCGTCGAAGATCGTCCGAGGCAGTTGGCGATCAGAACGGGTCTGGACGAAGACGGCCGCGTGCGGCTGGCCGTCGAAGACGCTGGGGTGGGGTTCGAGCCTCAAGGCGTGGACAAGCTCTTTGAGGCGTTCTATACGACGAAGAGCGGCGGCATGGGGATCGGGCTATCGGTCAGCCGCTCTATTATTGAAAGCCATCAGGGCCGTCTCTGGGCGGCGCCAAACGATGGTCCGGGCGCCACGTTCTCGTTTTCTATTCCCTGCGCATCGGTGGGCCTGACGGCGCGGAGCTTTGGCGCCTCATGAGGAACTTGGTGATGGTCGACCGTTCACTGGTGTCGGTTGTCGATGACGACGAGAGCGTGCGGGAATCGCTACCAGACTTGCTGAAGGAGTTCGGTTTTGCGGTGCAGGCGTTCGCGTCGGCGGAAGAATTCCTCGCCTCCGATTGCGTCGGCCAGACCCGGTGTCTGATCCTGGACATCGCCATGCCGGGCATGAGCGGACCCGACCTTCAACGTGAATTGACGCTTCGCCGGAGGAACATTCCGATCGTCTTCATCACGGCTCACCCGGATGCGGCCGTTCGTCCACGGGTGCTCGAGCAGGGCGCGGTGGAGTGCCTGTTCAAGCCATTCAGCGATACGGATCTGCTTGAGGCGCTTAATACCGCGTTGCGCGTGAGGTGAGCGACCGGCCCCGCTGATATACAATGAACACAGCTGGCGCACTCTGACCACGAAGTGAGGTCATCACCCCTGTCGGAAGTCACTCCAGTCGTGTTCGTTGTTGACGACGACGTCTCCGTGCGCGAATCGCTGGAGTCGCTGATTCGCTGGGCAGGCTGGCAGGCGGAGACATTCGCGTCCGCGCGGGAATTCCTCGCCCGCCCCCGCGTCCTCGCCCCGAGCTGCCTGGTGCTTGACGTTTCTCTTCCGGATCTCAATGGTCTCGATCTGCAGAAGCGCGTGGCGGAGGACCGGCCTGACATCCCAATCATCTTCATCACGGGTTACGGCGACGTCCCGATGACGGTCCAGGCCATGAAGGCGGGAGCTGTCGAGTTCCTGACCAAGCCTTTTGGCGACGACGTGTTGCTGAGCGCTATCCGGCACGCCATCGAGCGCAGCCGCGCCGCGCTTGGTCAAGAGGCGGAGACAAGGGCGCTGCGGGACTGTTACGCATCACTTACCCGCCGCGAGCGGGAGGTCATGGCGCTGGTGGTGTCCGGGCTGTTGAACAAACAGGTCGCCGGCGAACTAGGCATCAGCGAGATCACGGTGAAGGCGCATCGAGGCAATGTGATGCGGAAGATGAAGGCCGACTCTCTCGCGGACCTGGTGAACATGGCCGCCACCCTGCGTCCTGCAACTGCGATGAGAACGTCGGGCGCCTCGTAGGCCGGCGGCCGGCGTGGCCGCCGGCAGCTGTCAGCGTTTAGCCGTCAGCTTTCAGCTCTGAACGTCGGCACGCTGGCGCTGGCGGAGCTCTTCGAGAACGGGCACGGCCGAGGAACGGCCGGCGCGAGTGCCGCCGTGGATCAGCCAAACGTGAATGAAAAGGCCTCCAGGCCCGAATCCAGAAACTCGATTTCGAAGTGTCGATCGGAGATGGGCATTGGTTGCCGGATCAGTTGGTATACCCGCGGTTCGGTAGCCGTGCCGTTGCCCTGGTCGTCAACGTCAATTCCGTGAGCGGCGCCTGGCGGCTGTCCATCGATGAGCACGCGGAATCGGACTGAGGCTGCGCGGGCGGCCGGTCCCATGACGAGATTAAGATCGCGGGCGTGAAACCGGTAAGTGATCCGCCCGTTGGCGCTGTTCAGCACAGCGGCCTGTTTCTTCACGGTCCAATCACCCGTGAGGGCCCACTGGTTGAGACTCAACCGCGCCGGGGCCGCATAAATGCGACGCTTGTCCGGTTCGGCTCCACCGGGAGACGCGAAGTTCTCGGCGCGTTCATAGCCGGCATAGGTCTCCGGAGACTTCAGGCTGCCCCAATCGGCGGCGGCCTCCACGCCACGGGCATCGACCGCGACAAGGTCATGGCCGATGTGGGCGGTTCCGGCCTCGGCGAGCAGTTGTTGAATGACCCGCTCCGACTGTTCGTACTCGCCCTCGCCGAATTGATGGTGCCGGATCTTCCCGTGCGCATCGACGAAATAGAGGGCCGGCCAATACTCGTTCTTGAAAGCGCGCCAGATGGCATAGTCGCTATCGATGGCGATTGGGTAATCGACGCGCATGTCTTTCGCGGCCTTACGGATGTTATCGACGTCCTTCTCAAACGGGAACTCAGGCGTGTGCACGCCGATCACAACCAATCCGTGGTCCCTGTATTTCCCGGCCCAGGCGCGCACATAGGGAAGAGTGCGCAACCAGTTGATGCAGGAGTAGGTCCAGAAGTCGATGACGACGACCTTGCCGCGCAGGCCGGCGGCCGTCAGCGGCGGTGAGTTGAGCCACCCGGTGGCTCCGCCGAGAGACGGCAGTTCCCCTTCAACCGCCAGGTCAGCCTTGCCGGATTGTGCGCCTGCTGAATGAATCATAGCGAGCTCGGCAGCAAGGATTCTGGCCGCCGCGCCCAGGAAGCTACGGCGATCAAGGTTGATCTCCTGTGACATCGATCCCTCTCAACGCGAAGAACCGACAAAGGCCCGCACCAGGGCGGCGATCTCATCCGCAGCCGTGTCCAACGCGAAATGACCGGCGTCGAGAACGTGAACCTGGGCGTTCGGCACATCCCGGCGATAGGCTTCGGGCTCGGAAAGGTCGAACGAGAGGTCGTACTTACCCCAAATCACCAGCAGGCGCGGCTGCTTCTCGCGCAGCCATGCTTGCCATTTCGGGTAGGCGTCCACGTTGGTTCGATAGTCGTAGAACAGGTCGCTTTGAATGTCCGCCTGCCCGGGCTTATTCAGGAACGCGAACTCGTCCGTCCAAAGATCAGGGTCGTAGCGATCCACGTTCGGATCGTTTCCGACATGGCGGGTACGGGTTGTCGCGAGCGAGAGCAGGTTCGTTCGGAGGTTGCTCTCGTTCGCGGCGCGATCCTTCCAGAACTCGCGCCGCGGACTCCAGTTCGCGCCCAAGCCTCCGTTATGCGCGACCGCGTCCTGGACGATGAGAGCCTCCACCCGCTCCGGGTGCTCCAATGCCATGCGGAAGCCCACGGGGCCGCCATAATCCTGCATGTAGAGCGTGTATCGCGACAGGCCAAGGGCCTCGGCGAAGTGCCCTGTGACGGATGCGAGCTTGTCGAAGGTGTACGGGAAGGCTTTGGGATCGGGAGCGTCGCTGTGGCCAAAGCCCGGATAGTCGGGCGCGACCAAGTGGAAAGTGTCGGAGAGACGGCTGAGAAGCGGCTCGAACATTCGGGAAGAAGAGGGCAGGCCGTGGAGCAAGAGAATAGTGGGAGCGTCTTTCGGGCCGGCCTCTCTGTAGAAGATGGACAACCCATCGATGCTGATCGTGCGATAGAAAGTCGGGTGCTTCATTGGATGTTCCGTCCCGTGAGTCTGGGCCGATAACGAAAACGATGCGAGCCATACAGAAGCCAGTAAGTGCACGGGGCGCATTTGTTCAGGCGCCCGCCAGCTTAACGGCGTTGGCCTTGTGCGGCGAGCCGACGTAAGGGAACCGGGCTAGAAGGTCGGTGTGGGGCCCTACGTTGTCTCGCGTCACCTTTCCGTTCGTGAGGATGGACAGGAAGCCGTCCACGACGTCGTCGGTGAGTGTCCGGCCATTGTCCGGGTAGGATGCCGGCTGACCGGGGTCATAGAAGAGAATGTCCGGCAGCAGGGTCTTCGCAACCCGCGTTGCTTCCTCAGGCGTATACCCGCCGATGTGCTCCAGCGAGTGCGCGAAGACGGCGACGAAACGGGCATCGTCCGCCGGTTCCACGGCCATGTAGGCACCTTTCTCCTCGCCCGTTAGGAATACGGATTGCGAGGGCCGCGCGCCGCGGTCCGCCTGAACCCATTTGCCGCTAGAGCCGTCCAGAGTGCGACACCATAGGCCAACCTTGTTAGAGCCCAGGGCGGAGTCGGGTACTTCCAGCACGATGCTGCATACGTCCTTGTCGGCGAAATAATCGTCGCCGGTGAATTGCAGATTGTTCAGGGCGCCCTGCGTGTCGAAGAAAAAGGGATCGCTGCGCCAGCCGGCGAAGAAGCCGTAGTCCCCGGCCTCCGTCACGCGTGAATCCCGCCCGGTGGAGACCGGCGCCTCTTCGAGGATCGTCTGGCCGCCGTCGCCTGTCCCGGCCGCCTGCTCGCCTTCAACACGGCGCAGTGTCGCAGTCTGCCCGCCGGCTTCGTAGGGCGAGAACCGGACGCGGTATGCGATATCGGCGACGGCATCGCCGTTCGTGTCGATCCTAAACTCATACACCGCCTCGGGCGCGAAGGGTTCGGTTGTCGTAGGCCCGGGCGGGTTTATGCCGACTGACGGGTGGACGTTCATAATCAGGATCGACTTGCCGACAGCCCCAGGCTTGGGGAAGGCATACAGGTCGGTAAGGTCGAGCCGGACGTCCCCATGGGGAAAGCCATAGTCCGGACCGGAGTAATGGTGCGACATAAATCACCGCCTTCTTTGCTTTCGGTACTCGCCGGAGTGAGCAGGGCCGACATCACATCGTCAGAACGACGCGGAACTCCGCCTTTCCGCTCATCATTCGCGCATAAGCCTCGGCCGCTTGTTCCAAGGGATAGGTTTCAATCATGGGACGCACGCCGCTCAGTTCGGCGAAGCGCAGGGTGTCCTCGGAATCGGCCGGCGTTCCCGCAGTCCAGCCTTGAATGGTTCGACTTCCGGTAATGAGCTGGATGGGTGTGACTTCAATGGGATCGAATGCCGCGCCAATTACCATGAGCTTGCCGTTCGGCCCCAGCCCGTCGATCAGCTCGGACATCGCTTTCGAATTTGGGGCGGTTGCCACAATTACCTTTGCGCCGCCCAGCTTCTGCAATTCCGCTGCCGCGTTCGTCGATTGGCTGTCGATGTAGACGCTCGCTCCGAGCTTCTTCGCGAGCGGCGCGTTTTCGGGACCTCGCCCGATAGCCGCCACCTTGTAACCAAACTTGTTCGCGAACTGAATCCCGAGGTGACCCAGGCCGCCGATCCCCTGCACGGCGACCAGATCGCCCGGGGAGGCGCCGCTGTGCCGAAGCGCGTTGAAGGTGGTGATTCCGGCGCACAGCAGCGGCGCCGCATCGACGTCACTTAGACTGTCCGGTATCGCAACCAATGCCTCCACCGGAGCCAGCATGTACTGCTGGTATCCGCCGTCATAACTGATGCCGGCAATCTTCACATTCCGGCAGTTGCGAAAGTCCCCGCGCCGGCATTCGGGGCAGGTATTGTCCTGGCCACCGTGCCAGCCGACACCGACACGCTGCCCCTTCTTCCACACGGAAACAGCGGCGCCCAACTCGTCGACGATGCCCGCCACTTCATGTCCCGGAACGCGGGGATACTGAATGCCGGGCCAAAGGCCTTCTTTGGTGAGCGCGTCGCTGTGGCAGACCCCACAGGCCTGGACCTTGATCCGCACCTGTCCCGCACCCGGGTGCAGAATCTGGCGCTCGACGATTTCGAAGTCTGCTCCAGGTTTAGAGATCTGCGCCGCCTTCATCGGTGCTGCTTCGGCTCTTGTCGTTGCCATTACTATCCTCCTGTGACTGCCTTCACGCGACCTCGAAAATCACTTCCAGTTCGACCGGGGTGCCTAGCGGAAGGCTTGCGACGCCATACACCAGGCGGCAGGGGGCCTTGTCTTGTCCGAAGACCTGTTGCAGGACGTCCGAAGCGCCGTCGGCGACCTTCGGCTGGTCGCGGAAATCCCCGACGGTGGCCACCGAGACGCCCAACCGGACGATGCGCGTTACCTTGTCGAGTGATCCGAGGTGTTGCCGAGCGACGGCGAGGACGTTTAGGGCGGCGAGTTGGGCCGCCTGCCGTCCCGCTTCGACATCGAGTTCCGCGCCGACGCGCCCGATGAATTTCGCCGTGCGGCCAACGGTTGGGAGCATGCCGCTCAGGAGGAGCAGATTGCCAGTCTGCACCGCTTCCGCATAAGTGCCGAACGGTTGAGGCGGCGCCGGCAGCGCGATACCAAGTTCCCCCAACCGCTGCTCGGCTCTGGCTCGCCCGAAACTTCCGTGGCTTGCCGATTGCGCCTTCGAGCTTGTCTTCACTCAGGCTTGATTACACCAGAAGCTTGGAGGCGAATCTATTGGACGATGGTATCGGTCTGTGGGGTGGCATCAGCCGGTGCGGCGAAGGCGTTTACGCCAGGCGGCACTAAGACGTACGATGGAATCGAGGGGTCGCTATGTGTTCGCAATTCTTCGTTCGACAGGTCACGGCCGGGTTCCTTCTTGCAGCCGCAGGATGCGCCGCATCGAATCCGCCCATTCCTCCACTCTCAACAGACGTGCCGCTATCCAGGCAGTCCGGCAAAGAAACGGCCGTCTTCGCAGGGGGGTGCTTTTGGGGCGTGCAGGCCGTGTTTCAACGCGTCAAAGGCGTTCTTTCAACGGCGGCCGGATACGCGGGTGGTTCCGTAAAGACGGCCACCTATGACCAGGTGACCACCGAGACCACCGGGCACGCCGAATCGGTCGAGGTCATCTACGATCCGTCGCGCATTACGTATGCGCAGTTATTGCGGGTCTACTTCTCCGTGGCGCACGATCCGACACAGTTGAACCGGCAGGGGCCGGATGTGGGAACGTCGTACCGGTCGGCGATTTTCTATGCCAACGAGGACCAGAAGCGATTGGCTGAGGCGTACATCGCGCAACTCGACCGGCAAAAGGTCTTTCCCAAGCGGATTGTGACGGAGGTGACGCCGCTCAAAGCGTTCTACAGGGCGGAGGACTATCATCAGGACTACGGCTACCACAACCCAAGCGACCCCTACATACAAGTCTGCGATCGCCCGAAAATCGAGGCATTGAAGAAGCAGTTTCCCGAACTGTTTGTCGATTACAGACCCAAGAACTAGGTGCGTCTGCGCCTGACGAAGCGCCTGCTAAGCTGGAGGAAGGGGCACGAAAGAGCGGTGCAAGTACATGTGTTTCGAGGCTCAGGGCAGGTGTTTGGCTTTACGGAAGCCGCTACGGGAGACAACCTGCCTTCTAAGTTCGGGCCTTGGAGTGCCTGGACGACATCGAGAGATATGGATTTCACATCACCGATGCACACGTCCGCATCACCGAGAGTGCAGTTGAATTGTGCTGCCCCGCGCGCTGACTCATGTTCGACCACCTAACGATCAGCCATACCATCGCGTTTGTGGAGAAGCACGGGTATACGTTGCTGTTCCTGTGGGTGCTCGCGGAGCAAAGCGGGGTGCCACTGCCCTCGGCTCCGCTGCTGCTGGTGGCCGGGGCGCTCATCCGCGCCGGCCGCTTGAACGCGCTGCTCGCAATTCTGTGTTGCGTTGTCGCCGCGCTCATCGCGGACACCATCTGGTTTCATCTCGGACGACGGCGCGGCCGGCGCGTGCTGCGTCTTCTGTGCCGCGTTTCCATTGAGCCCGATTCCTGCGTGAAGCAGACCGAGAACGCATTCCTGAAGTACGGGATGCGCAGCCTTCTGGTCGCGAAGTTCATTCCAGGGCTCAATGCCGTGGCCGCGCCGCTGGCAGGCAATTCCAAGGAACCGTACTGGCGATTTGTACTCTACGATGGCGCCGGCGCGTCGATCTGGAGCGTCTCTTTTCTTGCGCTCGGCTACATCTTTAGCGAGCAACTGGAGATGGCACTCGCCTATGCATCACGCATGGGCTCCGGTCTCCTTGTGCTGGTGCCGGGATTGTTCGCACTGTGGATCGGCTGGAAGCTAATCCAACGCCGGCGTCTCATCAAGGCTTTGGACGTAGCCCGGATCACACCCGAGGAGTTGCGGGACCGGTTGAATGCCGGCGAGGAGCTCTTTATTGTCGACCTACGGAGCCGGCTTTCGGCGGACGCCAATTTGATCCCGGGTGCGATCCGCATCTCCCTCGAAGATTTCCCTGCCCGCAGCCAGGAGATTCCACGCGACCGGGAGATTATCCTCTTTTGCAGTTGACCAAACGAAGCCTCCAGCGCCCGTGTGGCGCTGCTCCTGAAATCGGAAGGGATCACTCGTGTGCGCCCGCTCCGGGGCGGTGCGGACGCATGGGCAAAGCTCGCCGTCAGCATCCCTGATCCGAGGGAGCCCCGCGAAACTGTGCCGTAGCGCCTGCCGGTGGCGCTCAACGGACCTCCCACATTTACAGGAGTTTTACAGCGGCGCAACCAGTGTGCGCGAGGCGAGGCCTTAGTCTGGGTGCAGGGAGGGGTTTCGCTTGCGCTATTCCGAATCGGATCCTGGAGCTCAGACACTCACATTCCCGGAAACTCTGTCCGGGAGTGAGCCGGATGCGCGGGCGGTACCGGCGGCATGGGCGGCCGTCACATTCGCGGAGAGAATCGCGGCCGCGGCGTTGCTCGTCATGCTTTCGCCCGTGCTGGCCGTGACCGGGATCGTCATCTGGTTGCTATCACGGCGGCCGCCGCTGGTGGCCCATGCTCGGGTCGGCCAGGGCGGCGCTCCGATATGGGTGCTCAAGTTCCGGAGCATGTGGTCGCGGTCCGCGGTGCGAGGCGGCCGGCCGGCGGGTTTCGTGGAGCGTCTGAAAACGGAGCCGGTGCCGGAACTCAAGAATCCCATGGACCCGCGCATCACGAGCCCCTTCGCCGCGTTCTGCCGCAAGTTTTCGATCGACGAACTGCCGCAGCTGTGGCACGTGGCCGAGGGCAGGATGTCGCTGGTGGGCCCGCGGCCCATGACAGCCGACGAACTTGCGGAACACTACGGCCCCGATGCGGGCAAGGTGCTGGCCGTCAAACCCGGTCTGACCGGGCTGTGGCAAGTCCGAGGGCGAAGTTCGCTAACCCACCGCCGGCGCCGGAAGCTTGACCTGTTCCTGGTTCGCCGGATGTCCGTACGGCTGTACGTGGCCATCCTGTTTGCCACTATCCCCAGAGTCCTCGCCGGAAAGGACGCCTGGTGAACATCCTGTTCCTCGATCAATTCCGGACCATGGGAGGCGGGCAGCGCAGCCTTCTCGAACTACTGCCCGCCATCCGCGCGCGCGGATGGAAGGCGCGCGTGGTCCTCGCCGGCGATGGCAGTTACGCCGAGAAACTCCGCTCCGGCGGGTTTTCCGTGGACTTCGTCCGTTGCGGCGATTACACGCCGGCCAGAAAACGGCTGACCGATTTCGTCCGCTACGGCCGCGAGAGCCTGCCCATGCTGCGCGGGATTCTGGATCTGACGAAGAGGCATCGGACCAACCTTTTGTACGTGAACGGTCCACGGCTGCTTCCAGCGGCGGCGCTCGCGGCGCTGGCCCGCTCGATCCCCCTGGTGTTTCATTCTCATCACCGGTTGGTACAGCCGGCGGCGGTGCGTCTGGCGGGCGAGGCGCTGCGATGGTCTCGCGCCAGCCTGATTGCCTGTTGCCGGTTCGCCGCGGAACCGCTGCTGCCCTATGTGGCCGAAGACCGGCGGCGCGTCCTTTACAACGGCGTTTCGGAGCCCACCTGGCTGGGCCGCCGGCGGAACCCTTCCGGGGGCTGGAACATCGGCGTGATGGGGAGAGTGGAGCCGGAGAAGGGCCAACTTCAGTTCGTCGAAGCGGCCCGGGCTCTGGTGGCGGAGTTTCCGACGAGCCGCTTTTCGGTGATCGGCGCGCCGCTGTTCTCGGGCCCCCGGTACCTCGAAGAAGTGAAAGCCGCCAGCCGCGGGCTGCCCATCGAATTCCTGGGATGGCAGGAGGACATCGGCGCCGCGTTCTCGATGCTGGACCTGCTGGTGGTGCCTTCCTCCGATAGCGACTCCACGCCGCGCGTGATCCTGGAGGCCTTCGCGGCCGGCATTCCCGTCGTCGCGTTTCCTTCCGGTGGCATCCCCGAGCTGGTTCAGGATTGCGAGACCGGATTCCTCGCAACAGCGCCTTCCGCCGCGGCGCTGGCAGCACGAATCCGATCGGTCCTGCTGATGGATCCGCGAGCGGCGAAGGCGGTGGCGAACTGTGCCCGGGCCGCGTGGAGTCAACGCTACACGCTGGAGCGGTATCAGCACGAAGTTATCGGCGCCATCGAGCAATCCTTCTTGGGAATGAGCGTTCGGAACAGCAGCGCCGCCACGGTGGCCAGCGCTGCCGACGCGATGAGCACCGAGGGGTAACCGAAGCGCGTGATCGCGCCGCCTGCCGCGAGCGCCGAAAGGCTCGCCATCAAAGAAGTCACCAGGAAATAGAGGGCCGAGGCGCCACTGCGCTCGCCTGGCCGGACCCGCTCCATCAACATGCTGAAGAGGCCGGGGTCGCACATATACTGGAGCGACAGAGAGCCCGCGTAGAAGATGGCGGCCACGCCGCCGTTCGGGCTGAACGCCAGCGCCGCCAGCGCGCACGCGGTACCGAATTGCATCCACGCTGTGCCTCTCACCTGGCCCAGCCGCCGCAAGACCAACGGCGCCGTCATGACCACCATCGCTTGTACGAACTGGGAGCCCGAATACACCAGGCCGATGCGGGACACCTGCATATGCATGCGCCGCGCGAAGAATGCGTTGAAGAACGGATGGAATGCGCTCACCGCCGCGCTCCACCAGCACAGCGAGAACAGAAACACCAGGATGAAGCGGCCTCGCGGGTAGGTCTTCGATTCCTCTTTCGGCAGCGGCGCAAATCGCAGCCGCGCCGCAGGCAACGCCGCAAGGGAGATCATTCCCGAAGCCACCAGCAGCGACGCTCTCTGGGCGCCCACCGCGGTCAGCGAATGGGCAAAGCGGCCGAGCAACCCCGGCATCCATCCGCCCAGCAGTCCCCCGACCACGCATTCCAGCATGCCGATTACGCTCGACAGGCTGAATGCGAAATGGCGGTTCCGTTCGTTGGTCGCGCCGGCGATTGCAGGCTGATAGGAGACGGCCCACAGCGAGAGACACAATCCGTTCAGAAATGCGGTCACCAGCAGCCACGTTTCCGTCACCGCCAGCACCCTTAGGCAGACCGCCGCCGCGCACCCCAGAATGGCCGTCAGCATCATGTTCCGCAACCCGAAACGCCGCGCGATCCAGGCGGCCGGCAGCGCTCCGCAGAGCGTGCCCACGCTCATGGCGCTGGCGAGGTGCCCCAGCACATTCTCGTGGAAGCCGAGCCCCAGCAGGTACAGGTTGTAGAGCAGCAGAAAGATGACCACGCCGATGCAGAACAGCGCGGCGGCGGCCTGGTATTGCAGGAACACCGCGTCTATCCGTGTTCGCGCCCACTGCCACTTGGCCGCTCCCGCCAACGCCGGCGCCAGGGTGCGCGCATGGTGAAGCGCCCGGCGGCCCGCATACAGCAGGTTGAGTCTTGCTTGCGACGCGGTGGATGCCTGAGTCGCCGCCTGCGAAGGCACACGCAGAGGCAGAACCCGGCGCAGAAAAATGGAGCACTTGTCGCGGAGCCCCTGGGCCAGCGAGACATGCAGCCAGATCTCGTCCTTGTTCGGATGGAAGAGCGCTTCGACGGGCGATAGTCCGTACTGCTCGATCCACAGTTGCACGTCTTCGGGCAGCGCCTCGATTTCCTCGTCCGCCGTCGCGGACAAGGCCGCGCCGAACCAGTCCGCGACCAGTTGGAAGATGATGGCCTCCAGGCGCCGCAGCGAATCGGAGTGGCACTGACGCCACCTTGTCCAGAACGCATCGTCGCCCTCGCGCGCGTTCAGGAAGTTCGCGATCTCCCAGGCCCGCTGCACGCGCAGGTCTCCGTGCAGCAGGTGCATCAGGAGGTGGAGAGCGGCGAAGGCCAGCGCGTCGGGCGGAGACAGCACCTGGACCGGATGCCCGTCCACCCAGGCGGTGGTTCGCCGTTCCCAGAAATCCGATTCTTCCGGACCCTGGATGCGCTCGGCGCTTCCGTCCCACAGCTCATAGTGAATATCGACCGAGATGGGCAGGTCCGGCGCGAAGAAGTCTCCGCGCCATTCCCACTGGGTCTCGCGCGACATGGGCGGAAGGTGGCGGCCCTCCGACTCGCATACCGGAACGTAGCCAATCTCGCGCAGGGCGGCCGCGGCCGCGGTCGCTTCCTGTGGTTTGGTCCAGAGATCGATGTCGCCTTGCGCGCGCAACAACGCATCGGGTGTGAAGTCAGGCGCATGCGCTAGCCCCTTCACGAGCACGAACTCTATGCCACGCTCGTCGAGAACGTCCGCCATCTCGAAGAGGGATTGCTTTAGCCGCTCGAATCGCTGCGAATATCCGGCGAGGTTGCGGTCCATGCGCTCCTGCACCCAGCCCGGCAGCGCGTCCCGGTGCAGGCTGTTCAGCAACAGGGTGAGCTGCGCCCGATCGCAGAACTCGAGCAGCTTTCGATAGTCGGCGTCGTCCAAAGCCGCCAGCTGAACGCTGTCGCCGTCGAAACGCAGCGCCTCCATCACCGCACGCGCGTGCTGCGGAATGCGGGCCGTGGTCAAGTCATGACGGAGCCGTGGCGTCCGCCGGGCGGCATTAGCAACTGGCAGCGCCATTAGTGAGCCTCACGGTGTCGGCGAGTCGCCACATCCTAGAACTCCAGGCGCGCCGCGAACTGCAGCCGCCTTGGCTGGCCCGAGGTGAGGATCCTTCCGAAGAACGGCCCGTTGTCCGGGTAGGGATCCGGGATGCCGAAATTGGGATGGTTGAACACGTTGAATCCCTCGGTCCGGAACTCCAGCCCCAGGCGCTCCGTGATCGCGAAGCGCTTATGCAAGGCGAGGTCGATTACCTCGTTGCCAGGGCCTGGGATGATGTCGCGGCCGGCATTGCCGAATGTGTACGGCGCCGGCTGGCTGAAGGCCGCCGTGTTGAACCAGTGCTCCGGCGTGCGCTGGTTCGCCGGCAGGCTGACGCTTTGGCCCGGCACTACGTTGGGCCGGTTGAAGGTGCCCGCGTTCGCGATGTCCAGCGCGCTGTAGAGCGGATCGAGCGGCGTACCGTCCTGGATCGTGATCAGCCCGCTCAACTCCCACCCGCCGGCGATCAGGCGCAGCGTCCGCTCCCTTGGACTCGGCAGCCGGTACACGAAATCGGCGCTGATCCGCCTGCCCACATTGAAGAACGAAAGCCCCCGCTCGAGTCGCAGGTTGCGTTCGTCCTGAGCTCCGGAACTGGCGAACAGGCCCGGTATCACGCTGTCCGCATCGTCGATCGACTTCGACCATACAAAACTGCCCAGAAAACTGAGCGACTTCGCGAAGCGCTTCTCCGCCTTGAGTTGAAGCGAGTTATAGGAGGAATTCGCGATGTGCTCCCGCTGGATGATCGGGCCCAGGGTGGGGAACGTCCGCAGCGATTGCAGGTCGCCCGGGCGCGGATCCAGGTTCTCGCCGGTCTCGGTGTGCAGCGCGGTGTTGAAACGGCGGAACCTCCCCAGATGCGTTCCCTTGCTCCCGATGTAGGAAGCCTCGAACACGACCGCGCCCGGCAGCTCGCGCTGGAAGCCGCCGTTCCATTGCTGCACGTACGGCGTCGGAAGGTGGCGGTCGAGCCCGAAGTAACTAGGGAAGCCGGTGCTCGAGGTCGTCGGGAAGCCATTCTGCGTGGTCAGGATAGGCAGGCTGTTGCCGTCGGTCTCGTTACTCTGATTAATCAACCGGTTTAGCGCGAGGTCGTAACTCTCCACCGCGATCTCGGGACTGTAATAGATCCCGTATCCCGCCCGAAAGACCGTTTCGCCGTGAGAGGAGAGCGCGCCGGGCAGGCGCCAGGCGAGGCCAGCGCGCGGCGCGAAGTCGTGCAGGTTCGGGTCGTAGGCGCTGTTTACGTTCACCAGCGTCGGCGGCTGCGGCAGGTTCGAATAGTCCAGGTTGTAGAGATTGCCATTCGCTTCCGTGAACGGCGACGTGTACTCGTACCGCACGCCTAACGTCACAGTGAGGCTCTTTTCGACCTGCCACTCGTCTTGAGCGAATCCGGAAGCGGTGTTCTCTCTCAGGTACGCGAGCGAGTTGCCCACGGTGCGTTGGCTTTGCTCGGGGAAACCCAGCAGGAAATCCGCAAGCGCATCGCCGGTGTTCGCCGTATCGCCGTTCCCGGTAAAGGCGCCGTCGTAGGTGTACTGACCTCGCACACTGTTACTCTGGCGGTAATTCATCTGGAAATGAATCCAGTCGGCCCCGAACTTGAAGGTGTGGCGACCGCGCACCAGCGAGACGGTGTCCGAGGTGTCCCAGGTGTTATCGCGCTGTATCTGGGGCAGCGTGGGGTCGTCGGTGACCGTCGAGAAGTCCGTCAGGAAGAAGTACGGCAGGCCGAACGACGCCGGATCGGTCGGAGGATTCGAGATGCCCAGCTGCGCGGCGATGTTCACGTTCCCGGAGTTGATCGGGACGTCGAACAGGCGCAGGCGTGTGAACGACGCCCGCAGTTCGTTGCTCCAGGAGGCCCCGCCGATGGTATGGCCCACTACGGCCTGCTGGGCGCGGAGCTTCTCGGAAGTCGGCCGCAAAGGGAAGCTGCCGCCGATTCCTCCGGTCTCTTCATTGATCGTGTAGCGGCCGAACAGGAGGCCGGCCTTCGTGAACTGGTGATCGATCCTGGCGGAGACCTCGTCGTGGTTGCTGCTGCTCGGGGAGGAGTCGAGGTAGTTACTCGAAGGGTTGTTGGGCCGGTTAGGCAGCGGCTCGTAAAGTGCCAGGTACTTCCTGGCGATGGGATCGATCTGGTCCGCTGGAATCACGTTTCCGGGGAAAGGAGACCTGGCCGCCGCCGTCGGGGCGCTGAGCGGATCGTAGATGGCGTTGCCTTGGGAGAAATCCCCTCCTCGCATCGCCATGCCTGGGACTAACTGCAGCGACGGCGTCGCCGACTTACTCCGCAGCCCCTCGTAGGTCACGAAGAAAAACGTGGACGGCACGGGAAGCCGGCCGCCCAGCGAGCCGCCGTACTGGTTTCTCCGGTAGGGCGGGCGAGGCAGAGTCGGATCGTCGAAGTAACTGCGAGCGTCCGTGATTTCGTTCCGGAAGTACTCGAATGCATTGCCGTGAAACTCGCGGCCCCCGGACTTAGTAATGACGTCCATTACACCGCCGCCGGATTGTGCGAACGGCGCCGCCGCCAGCGAAGACTGGATGCGGAACTCCTGTACCGCTTCCATGGGCGGCGTCACCACGATCGCGAAGGCGTTGCGATCCGTATCGTAGGCGCCATCGAGAAGGAACGAGTTCATAGAAGGCCGCGCTCCATTGATCGGCGGATTGAGGGCCACCGAGCCGCGCGTGCCCTGCTGCTGGTCGTTGTCCACGTCGTGGGTGAGGCCGCCGAGCTGCCGCGGAATCGCGCCCGGGCCCAGGGTAACCAGGGCGTTTACGTTGCGCTCGTCCAGCGGAAGTTGCGTCAGCGTGTTCGAATCGATGCGATACCCGACCGCGCTATCCTGCGTCTGAAGCGGCGACACCTTCGCTCTGACCTCCACCGCATCGTGCGCGCCGCCTACCTTGAGGCTGAAGTCGAGTTGGGCCTGCTGCTGGACCTCGATGGTTATGTGCGAGGCCACCGCGGTGCGAAAGCCGTCGCGCTGGGCTTCAATTGAGTAAGTCCCAGGCGCCATCTGCTCGATGCGATAGTCACCCGATCCATCCGATACAGCACTCCGCGTGAACCCGGTGCTCTCCTGGCGAGCCACCACCCGGGCGCCCGTCAGCGCGCCGCCGGTTTCGTCCCTTACCTGGCCCGCGATCGACCCAGACGCAACCTGCCCCAAAGCGATCGAAACGGAAAGCGCAGCCCCCAGCAGTGTGTGGCGCAGCACGTGTGTCATTACAGTCCTCCTCGAACGAGTTGTTCCAAACGATCGACCGCGCCATCGAGGTCGCGGTAGTGAAGTTCATACGCCGGCGCCGCTGCCAGGCGTTCCACGGCCGCTCGCTGTTCTTCCGTGAACGCCAGTTCCGCGGGCCAGGGGCAGAAGTAGAGCCGGGACGAGGTTTCCGATGCCGGAACCCGACGGAGTTGAACGGTGCCGTCGCCGCCACGGTCCAGAAAAACGACATAGTCGACGTTCGCCTCAGCGGTCGTGCGGATCGTGGGCAGTGACGACGTTCTGACTTCGATGGTTGGCTTGCCATTGCCGCGCCGGCTGTCTTTCATTCCCCGGAACTCGGGGAACAGCTCGCCGGCCGTCGAGCGAAATCGAAAAACGTCCGGCGTGCCAATCACCGTGCGCCCATCTCCCCGCCGCACTAGCGAGCTGGCGTCATCGGAGCAGTAAGTCCAGCCGCGGCGAGCGCAGGCGTATGCGAGCGACGACTTACCGGCTCCTGATTCTCCGGAGAGCAATACCCCATGTCCGTCCAACACCAGGCACGCGGCATGCACGGAGGCCAGGTGCCGGGTCTCGAGCAGCGTGGTGGTAAGCGCTTCGAGGACGTGGTATCGAATGTAGCCGGCGTCCTCTGCCGCCGCCTGCGTTACCCAGGCAAAGCCGAATCCCCGTTGAAGGTCGCAGCAGAAGTAGTTCTCGCGGTCGGCGACGGCGGTGAGCAGGTGGCCCTGGGCGCGAAACACGGGTATCGGCGGGCGGTCTGTCGCCGCGCTTTCCGCCACCATGCAGCGGACTTCGACGGCGGCCTCGTCGAAGCGCTTCGTCCAACCGCCCCAGCTTTCCTGCGCAGCCGAGATAACAAGAGGGGAGTTCGACCGGATCACGGCTGGGAAGCCGTAGGGGTAGAACTCCCCGGAATGGTGCAAATGCATGGACACAAGTAATGGATCGCACGCGGATGAGACATGCGAACCCGACTTGGAGGCACTCATCACGAATCGAGAATATCCGGAGCGAGCCAGTGCAGTAATCGAAAGAGTGTAAAGAACTGGTAAAGAGTCCCAAGGCCTCCGTACTTGTAAAAGTTCTGTGATTTTGCAATCACATGCGGTTGCATTGAGGGCCGCCGGCTGTACACTGGCGGTGACTGGGCAGAGGGGCCCACTTAGTGATGCGCGTGGCGATCGTACACTACTGGCTACTGAACATGCGCGGCGGGGAACGCGTTGTCGAGGCGTTGTGCCGGCTGCTGCCGGACGCGGATCTATTCACGCTGTTCTACGATCCGGGCGCGGTCTCGCCTCTGATCCGGTCGCGCTCCGTCACCACGTCGTTTCTCAACCCGCTTCGGCGCTGGTACCGGAGTCTGTTGCCGCTGGCACCTTTCGCGCTCGAAGCCCTGGACCTGCGGGGCTATGATCTGGTGATCAGCAGCGAGTCAGGACCGGCCAAGGGGGTGCTGGTCGGATCGAATGCGCGGCACGTATGTTACTGCCACTCGCCAATGCGGTATTTGTGGGATCTTTATCCCGCCTACCTGCACGACTGGACACGCTCGCGGTGGAAGAGAGCCGCGATTGGGGCGTTCGCCCCGCCACTGCGGGTCTGGGATCAAGCCACCGCCGCGCGTGTCGATGAGTTTGTCGCGAACAGCTCCAATGTCCAGCGGCGGATCTGGCGAGCGTACCGCCGGCCGGCGCAGGTGGTGCACCCTCCGGTCCCGGTGGAGATGTTCTCGTGGCGGGCGCCGGACGATTACTACCTGCTGGTGTCCGAGTTAGTGGCCTACAAGCGCGTGGAGGATGCTGTGCGCTCGTTCTCGCGGACCGGCAGACGGCTGAAGATTGTGGGGCTGGGGCCGGAGTACAGGCGCCTGAGGCGGATGGCGAAGCCCAACGTGGAGTTCTGTGGCCGGGTCGGGGCGGGCGAATTGCGCGATCTCTATTCACGCTGCCGCGCCCTCCTGATGCCGGGCGAGGAAGATTTCGGGATGGTTGCGGTGGAGGCTATGGCCAGCGGGAAGGCTGTGATTGCGCTCGGCCGCGGTGGCGTCCTGGAGGCGGTTCCGCCCGATCCGGGGGCTGGAGTGCTTTACACGGAGCCGGGCGAGGGCTCCCTCGGGCGGGCGGTGCACGACTTCGAACAGACTGAGTGTTCCGTTCGCAGGCTCGCCTTGCAGTCGTGGGCGTCGCGCTTTTCCGAAACGCAGTTTCAAATTCGCATGGGGAGGCTTCTGGGGCTCGCTTCCGGTCAACCCTACCTCGTTCCTCGTGCGAGGTTCGGAGGCGGCGGATGAGGATGCGACTCAATAACAGGCCGGGTCTGGAGACCCGCTGCAGGCGTGGACGCCTGCCCCACTTCCTTCTGGGATTGGTGCTGGCGATCGCTCCCTTGCGGGCCCAGCAACAGCAAACCATGCCGGATTGCACGTCGCCTGAGAACATGGACGACCCACGCTGTGAAGCCGCGTCGCGCGCGCTCGGCCAGGCCGGCCGGCAGGACGTGTCTGCTCCGCGCATTCCGGTCATTCGCGATCAGAGCGCCCCACCACTCCAGACGGAGACGCTCGACCGCCGGAGGCCGGCGGACCAGCCAGCGCCGCGCCGAACGCTTCCCCCGGAAGAGCCAAGCGAGTTCCAGAAGTTCGTGGAGCAGTCCATCGGGGTCATGCTTCCGATCTTCGGGCAGAGCCTGTTCCAGGACGTTCCGAGCACCTTCGCTCCCGCTGACCGCGTTCCCGTGACTCCCGATTACGCGCTCGGTCCCGGCGACCAGCTGATGATTCGCGCCTGGGGTCAGATCGACCTCAGTGTCTCGCCGGTGGTGGACCGCTCCGGCGACATCTACGTTCCGCAAGTCGGCGCGCTGAACGTCGCGGGGCTGAAGTTCGGGCAGGTGCACGACTATCTGAAGACGGCGATCGGCCGTGTGTTTCACAACTTCGATCTCAGCGTGAACATGGGGCAACTGCGCTCCATTCAAGTGCTGGTTGTCGGCCACGCGCGGCGGCCCGGCGCATACACGATCAGCGCATTGAGCACGCTGGTCAATGCCGTGTTCGCTTCCGGAGGCCCCGACTCCCGCGGCTCCATGCGCAGCATCCGCCTCACGCGTCTCGACAAGGTGGTGGCCGAGTTCGACCTTTACGATCTGCTGCTTTCCGGCGACAAGTCGAAGGACCTGCACCTGCTCTCCGGTGACGTGATCTACATCCCGCCGGTGGGTCCGCAGGTCGCCGTGACCGGTAGCGTGAACACGCCCGCTATTTATGAGCTCAAACCGGGCAGCACGCTGGCCCACGCGCTCGAGCTCGCGGGCGGACTGTCACCCGTCGCTGCCCGGCGGGAAGCGACCATCGAGCGCATCGAGGATTCCTCGCGAAGAGTGATGCAGGTGTCCCTGGACACGGACCCCGCTTCCGCCGCCCGTCTCCAGAACGGCGATGTGATCTCGGTGCTGTCGATCGTTCCTCGCTTCGAGAATGCCGTGACGTTGCGCGGCAATGTGGCCGATCCGATTCGCATGCCCTGGCGCCCCGGCATGAGAATTCGGAACTTGATACCGGACCGTCAGGCCCTTCTGACCCGAGATTACTGGCGCACTCGCAACCGGCTCACGCCGCCGGAGCAGCGACCGCAGGAGGACGTCCTGCTGGCGTCGGCCGACGGCCTCGCTGCGACTGATGGCGCCAGCGTCGGCGCGGCTGGGACTTCTCTCGCAGGGAAGTCGGACGTTCCCGGCGCGGGACTGTTGCCCGGCACGCTGTCCGCGACGGCGACTCGGCCCAAGACGAACGAATCGGGCTCGATTGGCGCAGCCAGGGCGACAAGCGCGATCGTCAAAAACCGCGTGGAGCGAAATCCGCTGGAGGTGAACTGGAGCTACGCGGTGATCGAGCGCCGCGATCCCAAGGACCTCCGCACCAGCCTGATTCCGTTCCGGCTCGACAAGGCGGTCCTCGAAGGTGAGGTGTCCGAGAACCTGCCGCTCCAGCCGGGCGACGTCGTTACAATCTTTTCCACCGCCGATGTGCGGGTGCCTCAGAGCAAGCAGACTCGATACGTGCGCCTGGAAGGCGAGTTCCAGTCGCCGGGCGTCTATAGCGTCGAGCCCGGCGAGAACTTGCGGCAGTTGGTGGCGCACGCCGGCGGGCTCACCGAGGAGGCTTACCTGTTCGGCTCCGAGTTTCTGCGCGAATCGAGCCGCCAGGAGCAGCAGCAGCGGCTGAGCGATTTCGCGAACTCGTTCGAACGGGAGGTCGCCTCGTCGGCGTCGAATTTGCGAGGCTCGGTGATCTCGCCGGAGGAGGCGGTGGCGGCCTCGAGCCAAGTCAACGAGCAACGCGAACTGGCCAGAAAGCTGCGAGAGGTGCGCGCCACCGGAAGAATCGTTCTCGACCTCGACCCCCGGCTTCCGGGAGCCGAGGGATTGCCCGATCTAAGCCTGGAGGACGGCGACGTGTTCGTCGTGCCCAGCCGGCCGTCCTTCGTCAATGTAGTGGGCAGCGTGTACAACGGTTCGTCATTTCTGTACCAAGGCGACAAGCGGCTCGGCGACTATCTGCGCGAGTCGGGCGGCGCCACACGCACCGGCGACGCTCGCCACGTATTTCTGATTCGCGCGGACGGGTCTGTTGTCAGCAAATCGCGGTGGAACGGCGCGCTGGCGCAAAGCTTTGAAGGCCTGCGCCTGAATCCGGGCGACACGGTCGTGGTTCCGGAGCAGCTCAACAAGACAACGTTCCTCAAGGGGCTCAAGGACTGGTCGCAGGTGTTCGCGCAATTCGGACTGGGCGCAGCCGCGATCACCGTCCTGAAGTAGACATGGCACCCAAAGGATCAAACGGGCTGGGAGCAGTGACCGCTCAGGGGGGGACCCAAGGCTCGGCGGAGGCGGTCGAGACAAACGCCGCCTCCGTCGAGCACGAGGTTTCGCTGCTGGACGTCGCCGCACGGCTCGGCCGCCGCAAGGGCCTGATCGCGGGCGCCACGCTGGCCGCCATGTTTCTCTCCGCCGCCGTAGCGTTGCTGATCCCGCCGAGCTTTACGGCGGAAGCCGTGATCCTGCCGCCCCAGCCCGAGCAGTCGTCCCAGCTTCTGATGATGGGATCGCCAGCCAGTCTGGCCGGTTTGGGCGGCCTTAGCTCGGGACTTGCCGGAGGACTTCTGAGAAACCCGACGGAGCTGTACATCGGTATTCTGAAGAGCCGCACCATCGCCGATGCGCTCATCGCGAGATTTCGGCTGCAGCAGGTCTATGGTTCGAGCAGCCTGATCGCCACGCGCAAGGCTCTGGAGCGCCATTCGAGCATCGAGACCGGCAAGGACATGCTCATTAGGATTCGCGTCGACGATCACGACCGCACGCGCGCCGCGCAAATCGCCAACGCGTACGTGGACGAGCTCCACAAACGGAATTCGACTCTCGCACTGACCTCCGCCTCGCAGCGCCGGCTCTTCTTCGAGCAACGATTGGCGGAGGAGAAGAACGCCCTGGCCGATGCCGAGATCGCCATGAAGAAAATGCAGCAGGCGAGCGGCCTGGTGTTTCCATCCGGCCAGTCCGAGGCGCTCATGCGCTCCATCGCGTCGCTGCGCGCGGAGATTGCGGCGCGCGAGGTGCAGTTACAGGCTATGCGCATGTACGCCACCGCGGAAAACCCCCAGGTCCGTGTTGAGGAAAGCACGCTGGCGGGGCTGCACCAGCAACTGCAGAAGCTCGAGGCGGGCAGCGGCGACCAGCTGGTGGTGCCTGCGCGCCAGATCCCGGAGACCGGGCTCGAGTACCTCCGCAAAATGCGCGATTTCAGGTATCACGAGACCCTTTTCGAACTGCTCGCGAAGCAGTACGAGTCCGCCCGCATCGACGAAGCGAGGGAGGCGCCGCTGCTCCAGGTGGTCGATAGCGCCGTTGTTCCGGACCGGAAGAGCTGGCCGCCGCGGGTGTTGATCGTTGTCCTGGGCGGATTGCTCGCGCTGATCGCCGCCAGCCTGTTCGTGCTGCTTCAGGACTATCAGGCACGGACGAGGCCTGCACGATGAGCGCAGTCACCACCGAGCACGTCCTCCAGCCGGCCGGCCTGCGCTCGAACGTGGCGGCTCTCTCGATACTGCAGGTCATGAATTACGCGGTGCCCCTAGCGACGGTGCCGTATCTGGTTCGCGTGCTCGGCCCCGCGAATTTCGGCCTGCTTTCGTTCGCGCAGGCGCTGGTCACCTATTGCGACCTGGTGACCGACTATGGGTCGCTGCTGAGCGCCACCAGGGCCGTGGCCGTCCACCGCCACGAATTCCGGGCCTTGACGCGCATCTTCTGGAGCACGGCAGCCGCACGGCTTGCTCTTGCGCTCGCTTGCGCCCTGGCGCTGGGCGTACTCGTTTTGGCGGCGCCACCCCTCCGGGCAGCGGGCGCTTTGTACGCGGCAGCATTCCTGACCGTAATCGGGACCGCGGTCTTTCCGGTGTGGTTCTTCCAGGGCATCGAGCAGATGAGGTACGTCACCTTGGCGCACTCGTCGGCGCGACTTCTGACCGTTCCCGCCCTCTTCCTCCTGGTGCGCCATCCGGATCACTACGTCCGGGCGGCAGCCATACAGGGCGCGGTCCCGGTGCTGGCTGGAATCCTGGTGGCGCCGGTCCTATGGACGAGGCTGCGGCGCGGCTTCCACCGGCCCACCTTGGCGGAGATCGGCGGCGTGCTGCGGGAGGGCTGGAGCGCCTTCGTCGCCAACTCCGCGCTGGTGTTCAACGCCACCGCCACGATCACGGTGCTGGGCCTGGTCGCCGGACCGACGGAAGTGGGCTACTACAGCGCCGCGGACAAAGTGATCCGCGCGCTGAGCTCGCTGCTCAATCCGGTCACACAGGCGTTGTACCCGCACCTGAACAGCCTCAGGACGCGCGCGCCGCACAGGATCGTCGGGCTGATGCGCCGGAGTTATCCCTGGATCGGCGTCCTGGCTCTCGCTGTTTCGCTGGCGACGTTCGCGCTGGCACGCCCGGTGGGCATCGCCCTCTGGGGCCATGGCTTCCTGCCCTCCGTAACGGTGCTCCGTTGCCTGTCGCCGCTGCCGTTCCTCCTCGCACTGGTCAATCTGATAGGCATCCAGACGCTGCTCGTTCTCGGCCTGGATTCGCTGGTGAGTCGCGCCGTCTTTGCCTGCGCGCTCGTCAACGTGGCTCTGACGGCCTGGCTTTCCACGGACTACGGCGCGCTAGGAGCGGCCGCGGCCAACGTGACCGGCGCGGTTCTCCTGGTCTGCGCCCTGGCGTGGCCGGCGCGGCGCGCGGTCAGGAGTTGACGATGCCGGCCGCGTGGCTCCTCGCGTTCGTCCTGTTGAGCGCAGCTCCTATCGCCAAGATCGGCGATGTGCAGGTTCTAGAAATCCTGCAAGCCGCCTGCCTGGCGATGGCGGTTCCGCCCTTTGTGGGGCGCGGACTGAAGGTCCCGGTTTCCGGCCTGTGGAGAGAGTTCGGTGGGCGATACCTCGTGGTGCTCTGCCTGTGCGCCGCGCTGTCGCTCGCATCCCTGCGACTGCCGTTCTACACTCCTCCGGGCGTGTCCGTTTTGAAGCAGCCAC
Source organism: uncultured Solibacteraceae bacterium (assembly GCA_964493965.1). Classification (GTDB taxonomy): domain Bacteria; phylum Acidobacteriota; class Terriglobia; order Bryobacterales; family Bryobacteraceae; genus DASWZN01. The sequence goes on along the minus strand of CAZBQQ010000021.1, from coordinate 11,706 downwards.
TTTGGATATCGCTCTCGCGGATCTTCGAGCTCTTCCTGGTGGTCTACTTCATGCTCCGCGCCGCGCGGACATTCCGTCTGCGGCCGGCCCTGTTCCGTCTCGCGCTCGACGTCTACGTCTGGGCCGGAACGCTGAGCGCCTGCGTCTCGATCGCGGCCTGGGCTCTGGTGAAGGCCGCCGGCGTCAAGACGTTCGCTGTATACGGAGCGGACGAGCGGGTTCGCGGCTTTTTCAACGAGGGCGGCCCGTATGGCATCTTTCTGGTCGGTGTGGCCGTTGTCCTGCTGCTTCGCACGCGCATTTTTCCGCCGGTGTATCCCGCGCTCCGCTGGGTGATGCTGGCAGTCCTCGCGGTGGCGCTCGTATTGAGCCAGTCAAAGGCGGGGCTGCTTGTGGCACTGGGCCTGTGCGGCGTTGCCGTGTTGTTCTCCGGCAGCCGGCTTCAGAAGATCGCACTCGCAGCCCTGTGCGCGCTGGTGCTCACTACCGCCCTGAGTTTGTTCGGCGGAAAAGTGTTCGGCTACTTCTATGCCTATCTCAACCTGGAGGAGGCGATGGCTTACCGCCCTGGTGATCCGAGCCTGATCATGGGCCGCATCGCGGCTGCCGTGATCGTGCCCCGGATGATCGCAGAGCACCCGGTGCTGGGCATCGGAGTGGGTAACTACTCGCTCATGCGCAACGATCCGGAGTATCTTCAGGGCCTGCCGCCCGTGAGTGAGTGGGACTTACCGGGCATGGGGCTCGCGAGCTCTGCCGCGGAGTTCGGGATTCCCCTGACGCTGTTCCTGTTCGTGCTGCTTCTGCGCCCGCTGGCTCTCTCCCGAAAGGCGGCGCAGCCGGTAGTGATCGCAGTGGCGGCGAGCTTTCAACCCCTGGCGTTTCTACTGGGGGTGAACCTGAACTTTTTCTATCCGTGGCTGGTGCCTGCGTTCGTGATGGCGGTGGTCAATGAACGGAATGCCTCCACATAAGCCTCGGCCATCTGCCGGGTGCCGTGTCCGGCGCCGCGCTCGCGTCTCGCCGCCCGGCCCCTGCGAATCTCCGCTCGCGAACTACACAGCGTGTCGAGCAGCGCCTTCAGCTTCCGCGGGTCGCCGCCCGGAATCAGTTGTCCGGCAGCGGAGTTCTCGATCAACTCTGGAATGCCGCCCACAGCGGTGCCGACGAGGTACAGCCCATGCGCCTTCGCCTCGATGAGACTCAACGGCGCGTTCTCGCGGCACTCGGAGAGTTGCAGAAACACATCGCAGCGCGAGAACAGTTCATCCTTGCGCCGGCCCCGGACGAAACCGTGCCAGGTCATGTTGGGCACCCACTCGGCAAGCTCCAGGAAGCCCTTGTCGAGCGTCCCCGCGCCAGCCACGTGAAACTCGATTTCGCTCGATCCCGCAAATGCAGGAATCGTATCCAGCAGCGTCTGGCAGCCCTTTTCGCGTTCGAGGCGCGAGAGGAACAGCACCCGCAGCGGATGGGATGCGGCCGCCTCGGGCCGCGGCACGAACTCGACATCGACGCCGTTGCGGATAATCTCGATTCGCGGTTCCGTCCAGCCGGCCCTGCGATGCAGCTCGGCGGTCGCCATCGACGGCGAGATGAGCATCCGGACGTGTTTCTGGAAGCGGCAGTGGTACTGTGCGTACGCGCTGCAGAACCGGCACAGGCTCTCGCACATGGTTCCGTCGCGGCGTTGCATGACGGCACGCGGGCAGATGAGATGGTAGTCGTGCAGCGTGTGGGCTATCGCCGGCGTGTAGCGGCGGGCCACTTGCCACACGGCTGGAGAGAATCCGTCGATGTTGTGGGTGTTGATCACGTCCGGCCGGATCTGGTCGAGCACTTTGCGCAGCGGCGAAATGACCGATGGATTCCACAGGTCCAGGGCATGCCAGCCGGCGCGCACCAGGCGGCCCGGCTGTTCGCGCTGCTTGTCGTAACTCCAGTACAGGTTTCGAGGCGCCACGCGCCAGACCCGGATCCCGTCGCGCATCTCGCTCGAGTAAGACTGGCCGCCAAGCTGGGACCGAGCGCAAGTGGAAATGACGTCTACCTGGTGTCCCAGCCGGCAGAGCGCGCCGGCCAGTTGTGCGGCCACCTGTTCGGCGCCCCCGATGGCATAGGGCGGGAACAATGACGAGACGATCGCGATTCTCATTACCGAGCCACCATGCGACTTCTCGCTGACGCGCGCTGGAGGGGACACCACGGGATCGGCCGCTTCGCCGATGAGGTGCTGCGGCGCCTGCCCGTCGAGATTCCGCTAGAGCACGGGCCGCGTCCCCTGTCGCTGGCCGACCCGCTGTGGCTCGCCGCGCAGGTGATGCTGCGGCGTCCCTCGGTCTTCTTTTCTCCGGGGTTCAATCCGCCTCCGTTGTGCCGTGCTCCGTTCGTGTTCACCATTCACGACCTGATCCACATCGAGACCCCCGAGGTCTCGACGCCCGCCAAGCGCCTTTACTATCGGACCATCGTCAAGCCCGCCTGCCGCCGCGCGTTTCGCGTGCTCACGGTGTCGGAGTACTCCCGTTCCCGCATCCTGGCCTGGTCCGGTGTCCCCGCCGAGCGGGTCGTGAACGTGGGCAACGGCGTCGGCCCGCAGTTCCGGCCGGACGGCCCACGCTACCAGCCTGGCTTTCCCTACGTTCTGTATGTCGGCAACGCCCGGCCGCACAAGAATCTCTCGCGGCTGTGTCAGGCCTTCCACAGCCTGGAGCGCACAGACGTGAAGCTGATCCTGGCTGGAGCGGCCGGACAGCCGGTCGCGGGCGACGACGAATTGGCCGCGCTCTATCGCGGCGCCCTGCTCCTGGTTCTGCCCAGCCTTGCGGAAGGCTTCGGGCTTCCGGCGCTTGAGGCCATGGCGTGTGGAACTCCGGTGGCCGTCTCGCGGATCCCGGCACTGGTGGAGACGACGGGGAACGCCAGCCTCCTTTTCGATCCGCTGGACACGGGCGACATGGCGCGCACCATGGCACTCGCTCTCGATGACGCCGGGCTGCGCGCACGGCTGAGCGCGGCCGGACTGGAGCGTGCTCGATGCTTCTGCTGGGACCGGGTGGCCGCCCGTGTTCTCGCGGTCCTGCTGGAAGCTTGCCTCTCAGAACGACCATAACAGGCTCGTATACCCGGTGTTCGCGCGGTAGCCCTGCGCCCTGAAGAAGTCTTCGCGATAGCCGTAATACTGGTAGCCGACATTCAGCCGGATCTTCTCGGCCAAACGAAAGGACAGGCGGGCGATTGGAGATTGGAACCTCAAGGGGAATGTCTGTGCGGCTTGAAAGGCCGGAAGACCAGGTCCAACAGAGCTGGCAGTAGGGTCGGCCCGTCCGTCCCCCGTGTCCTGCACGATGCTGTACCCGAGGTAGAGACTCGCGAGCTTCTTCATCTCGAATCGAACTCCCAGATTCCCGGAGTGGATATTGCTCACGTAGTAAGACTGTTGACCCTGCACGGAGAGCGGACCCACAAAGTAGGCGATGCCCCCGATCGTGTCCAGGTGCAAGTTCGAGTAACTGGCATCCAATCCCAGCCAGGACTCCGGAGTCCATGACGCGGAGGCCGCGTAAGTGCGCGCATGAGCGCTGTAAGCGGTGAGCGCGACGGCGTTGACATTATAGTCGGCGCTGGACCAGGCCATCAGGTCGAGCTTATGCAACTTATACCGAAGGCGTCCGGTGAGGGCGTGATAGCTGCCGTCGCTCTTGGCGGCAAAGGGAAGGCTGTTGCGGCCAATCTCTCCCTCCGCCGTGAACGTCAGGGCCTTGAAGCCATTCAGGCGGATCCCGAACCGCCCCGCATTCAGCCGGTTGGTCTGGTCATAGAGATTGGGCGCGTTGGCGGGAGAGAGCGCCTCCTGCACGGAGCGAATCCGGCGCTGGGAGAAGTCGTAGCCTCCGAAGAAACCCAGCCACTGTCTGGCGCGGTAGTCGACATCGGTCTGGTTCGATACGGTGAGGATTCCCAGATACTCGAAGAACACGAAATCCGCCGTCTGGGAGCCATCGTTTATCTGGGTGTAGGCGCTGTTGCCCTGGGTCCGCACGTTATAGGTCGACGTCGCGTTGACGATGGTCAGGTGGTCGGTGGGGAGCAGCGTTACGGTGAGGTTGCCCGTCGCGACCGGGCGCTGGCCGCCGCCGAAAGACGCCACCTGCCGGTTCGCGGCCGCGCCGACGCGGTCCACCCCGAGCGTGGTTTCATCGAGCAGGTAGGCTTGCTGACCAGCGGTGTAAGTGAAACGGCCGTTGATGTTGAAGTAGTGCCGGTCATAGAGCAGTCCGACGCGCCAATAAGGGCTGGTGCCGTGAGTGGGCTGGGGGCCGAGGAACGAGTTCAGTTCAGCCCCCGTGGCCGGGATGGCCGACACCGGCGTGTTGAGCTGAGTGACGGTATCGTCCTTGAAGTCCTGCCAGCCGTGCGTCCAATTGAGGGTCAGCCCGCTAAAGCGGACCTGGCTTCCCACACGGTATTCGTTGCGGAGGCGGCGCACGTTCGCAAACACTGGAAAGACCGATGTGGAATCGAATGCGGGGACCGTCGAGATGCCGGCGCCGGTCTGGCTGTCGTGCGAGTAGCCCAGAAAGAACTGCAGCCACGATCCAGGCAGCAGGGTCAGGTCGTGATCCTCGGAACCGTAGGTAGTGTTGAGCAGATGTCCGCCACTCGCGCCATCCGTCACCAGTCCCGGATTGAAGTAGTCGTTCTGGCGCCACAGCAGGTCGTACTGATACCAGCGGTTCTTTTCGATGCGAAACGTCGCGGCTTCGTAGGGATCGCCGCCGAGGCCCCGAACGCTCAGGACGGCCTGGTCGAAAAAGTGCCCGTGGCCGTCCTTCGAATTGAGGGAGAGGGATCCGCTCAACAGGCGGACGCCATCCCCATAGTTAACCGAGCTGCGATACTCGTCCTCGTTCCCGTTCACGCTCTGGAAGCGGTAGCCGGTCTCGATCGAGTTGAGGATGTTGTAGTCGTCCCACGTGGATCCCCGGGGCGTGCCTACGGTTTCAGGCGTCGGCGCAACCACCTGCTGCGCCCGGCCCGCCGCGCAGGCAAGCAAGAAGGCCGTCGAACACAGGATCTGCAGTTTGTTTCTCATCGCATGAAAAGAGCGTTGCTATTCGAACCGTGAATCCGAACGTGGCAGTTCGTGCAGTTCTGAAAGCGAGGATCGGTCATGTTGTGGGTCTGGGACGGCATAGGATCGCCGGTCCCGTGCAGGCCAAACGGCGGCGCGCCGTTGTGGCATTCCAGGCACATGGTGAAAACCACGGGCCGGCGCAGCAGCCGCGAATTCGTCGAGCCGTGGGGATAGTGGCATACCTCGCAGCCTTCCACGCGTACCGGTGGATGCTCATAGACGAACGGCCCGCGCTTGTCCGAGTGGCACCTCAGGCAGGGCTCTTCGTTGGCCAGCGCGGTCTCAACCATCCGCGGCCTTTCCGCCATGCGCCAGGTGGGCGGGAAGGCCCCGTGCGGGTTGTGACAATCGGAGCACGTCATGAACCCTTCGTTGACGCGGTGTTTGAACGTCATCGAGAATTCGGCCCGCACGTTGGCATGGCAGCCATAGCAGAGCTCGCTCTCTGTGCGCGCCAGGAGAAACTTCGGCGTCTGGGGCTTGTGAATGGAGTGACAGCTGTTGCAGGCCACGTCATTCTGCGTATGAGGGGAGCGGCGGATATTCGCGCGCGATATGGTTGCTCCGTGGCATCGCAGGCAGGCATTGAGCACCGCCTCCGGCCGGAGCGCGGAGAATGCCACAATCGTGGCCTTGCCGCCGTGCGCCTCCACGTGCGCTTTGGCCGGCCCGTGGCAGCTTTCGCAGCCCGTGTTCTCCGGCTTCTCCTTGCCCGACGCGATGCTCCTGAAATGCGGGTTCTTGTAGAACGTGAACCAGATGTTCGCATGGCAGGTCTTGCAGGCCTCGCTACCGACATAGCCGTTAGCGGGCGCATCGGCCCAAGCCAGCGCCGAAGCGGCCAACAGGGCAAACATCGCTGTTCGTAAGTGCGGCACGAGACTCCCCTCTTGATCCCGATGTTAGTCCAAGACACTCGGCTTATCCAGTAACCAAGCCCCCTTTTTACAGTTCTTTTACGGCGCGGAAACGCGCTGCTTTTGCCCCTGGGGCGATTTACAGAATCCTGACAAATCCTTTGCGACCGAATGTGTTAGCTGCTGTTACGCTTCGAGTGTCATGCAAGATCAATGGAATCGCCGCGGGTTCGTAGTGGGGGCCCTGTGCGGATTCGGCTCCCTGATTGCGGCTGGGCTTGGCTTGCCGTCGCTGCGCTATCTTCTGCGCGCTCCGGAAGGATCCGGCAACACGGAATGGATCGATGCGGGAGATCTGGCGGATATCGAGCCCGACAGCCCGACGGAACTCGCGCTTACGCACCGCCGCACGGACGGATGGAAAGTGCTGACCGAGAGGGTCAGCGCCTGGGTGGTCAAGAATCCTGACGGAGAGGTGACGGCATTTTCTCCGCGCTGCACCCACCTGGGTTGCGCGTATCGATGGGCAGGGGCCAAACACGAGTTCGTGTGTCCTTGCCACGCATCGCGTTTCGCAATCACGGGGAAAGTCCTCGGCGGGCCGGCCCCGCGGCCTCTCGATCGCTATGAGGTCCGCGTCGAGGGCAACCGGGTATGGCTCAAGCCACCCAAGGCGCCGGAGGCTGCCCACTCATGATCGCGGGCGTGGTCCGGTGGCTCGACGAGCGCACCGGGCTTCCCTCGGCGCTCCACTCACTCCTGACCGAGGAAATCCCGGCCTCCAGCGGTTGGCCCCAGGTCTTCGGCAGCGTGCTTCTGTTTCTGTTCGTCACGCAGGCACTGACCGGCTTCCTGCTCGCGCTGAACTTCGCTCCCACCGCGGGCGAGGCCTACACCAGCCTGAGCTACATTCTCCGCAACGTCGCCGGCGGGCGGATGATCCGGGGGCTGCACCATTGGGGCGCCAGCATGATCGTGGTTGTGGTGGCCATTCACATGGCGCAGGTGTTTCTCTACGGCGCCTACAAACGCCCGCGGGAGACTACCTGGATGGTGGGCGTGCTGTTACTCCTGATCACGCTGGGCTTCGGGCTGACGGGCTATCTGCTGCCCTGGGATAACCGTGCCTACTGGGGCACGGTGGTGAGCACGCAGATCGCTGGGCAGGCGCCGCTCGCTGGAAAGTACGTTCAGCGGCTGATGGGGGCCGAGAACGGCGTCGGCGCCGTGACGTTCGCGCGCTTCTACGCAGCGCACACGCTGTTGTTGCCCGCGCTCGCCTTCATCCTGATAGGCATCCATGTGTTCCTAGTCCTCCGTCACGGAGTCGCAGCAGACCCGTCGGACGCTCGCCCGAAGCGGCACTTCTACCCGAGCCAGGCACTCAAGGACACCGCGGCCATCTTCGCGGCCTTCGTAATCCTGTTCACTCTGGCGGCCGTGGTGCAGGTGCCGCTCGATCGGATGGCGGACCCGACCGACAGCACCTACATCCCGCGGCCGGACTGGTATTTTCTGTTTCTCTTTCAGTCGCTGAAGTTCTTCCAGGGTGCCGCGGAGCCGATTGGCAGCGTGTTCCTGCCGACGCTCGCCGTGGCCCTGCTCTTCGCGGTGCCGTTCCTCGATCGCGGGCAGGCTCGCCGCATCGGGCAGCGCACCGCCGCCATCGGCATTGTCCTGGTATCTCTGATCGGTTGGGCTTCGCTCACAACCGCTGCTGTCGTGACGACTCCGAAGGTCGAGGCCGCCATGCCCGCCCTCTCCTCCGGCCGCTGGCTGCAACTGGGGCCCGAGGAACTCGCGGGCGCGGGCTATTTCCGGCAGGCGCGCTGCTCCACGTGCCACAACCTGGTGGATGGCGAGCCCAAGCCGGGCCCGAATCTGGCCGAACTGGGCACGATCAAGTCCAGCGACCGGATGACTGCGCACCTGAAGAATCCCGCCGATCTGAATCCAGAGAGCCGCATGCCGCGCATCAACCTGAACGAGGTGCAGGTGCGTGCCCTGACCGCCTTCCTGCTGAAGCTAACTCCGGACAACGCCGACGCCTTCTCTCAGGCGCCGTCGGACCCGCTCGCGGCGGCGGGCATTTTCGTTTCCAGCGGCTGCGACGCATGCCATAAGGTGAATGGCTCTGGCGGCACTGTTGGGCCGGCTCTGAACGGCGTCGCCGCGCGGCACAGCCGGGAGTGGGTGGCGCAGCACCTGCGTAACCCTAGGTCGCAGACCCCCGGAACGGCCATGCCCGCCTTCTCGTTCTCGGACCATGATAGGGATCTGCTGATCTCCTATCTGTTTTCGCTGCCTGGCAGACAGGAGTGAGCCATGCTTCACCGCCGCACTCTGCTTGCCGGCGCGCTGATTTGGGTCGCGGCAGGAAGCTGCCGGGCCCAGGAGGGGGCGGCGTTTGGGGAGGCGCCGCCTCCCTCCGAACTCTCCTGGCACGGCATGCCGGGGCGCGTCTTGTCGGACCAGAGCCTGCTTTTCAGCAGCCCCTTCCGCACGCCCAAGCGCGACCTGGCCTGGCTGGTTCCGCTCGGCGTTCTGACGGGCGTTCTCATCGCTAGCGACCATCACAACTTCAACGCGCATGTGCACTCGACTCCGGCCGCGACGCAGTGGAGTGGCACGGTCTCGAATGTCAGCCTGGCTTCGCTGGTGGCGCTGCCTTCTGCCCTGGCCGGATTCTCCAGCCTGCAGTACCGGCCCCGTTTGGAAGAAGGCGCCGTCCTCTCCATGGAGACCGCGGCCGACAGCCTCATTGTGACGGGAGCGCTGAAACTCGCTTTTCGCCGGGACCGGCCCGGCATCGACGGCGCCTCGGGCCGCTTCTTCCAGTCCTCGTGGTCCGATGGCTCGTTTCCCTCCGGTCACGCGATGGTGAGCTGGAGCATCGCGTCGGCAATCGCTCACCGCTATCCGGGCTGGCTGACGCAACTGGCGGTCTACTCGTTGGCCACCGCCGCCAGCGTTCCCCGCATCACGGCCGAGAAGCACTTCCCCTCCGACGTGCTTGTTGGAGGCGCCCTCGGCTGGCTGATCGGTCGCGAGGTGTTTGAACGGCGGCATACGGAGTGGTACCCGGTGGCTCCCGGTCCGGCGCGCGCGCGGCCCCGCCCAGCGCCCGCCTCCGACGAGTCCCCGGCGTTCTTCGCGCCAGAACGCGAGCGTCTGGCAAGCCCGAGAGGCCCCGTCTTCGTCCCCCTGGATAGCTGGATCTATCCCGCACTGCTCCGCCTGGCGGCATTGGGCTACATCCACGATCAGGCCACCGGGCTCCGCCCTTGGACGCGCACGGAATGCGCCCGCGAGCTGGGCGAGGCCATGGAGATCGAGGTGGTGGGTGGCCGCTACTCCGAGGAGGCCGTCCGCCTGATCGCCGCGCTGCGCGAGGAATTCAGACGCGATGCGGGATCCACCGCTTACCTCGAGCTGAGTTCGCTCTACGGCCGCTATCTTTCCATAGCCGGCAAGCCGCTTATCGACGGATACAACTTCGGCCAGACCATCGTCAACGATTCCGGCCGCCCCATTTCTCAGGGCGGCAACGTAGACGTGGGCTTCACGGCGGAAGCGGTGGATGGCCGCGTCTCCTTTTACACCCGGAGCGAGTTTCAGCACTCACCACCGTTCTCGAGCCCGGCCGCGGCGCTGCAGGCCACGGTCCACGAACTCGAGCCGGTGCTGGCGGGCTCCAGCACTGCCGTGAATCGCTTCGAGCCCGTCGAAATGTACGCCGGCATTCAGCTCGGCGGGTGGTCGCTCACCGCCGGCAAACAGGCGCTGTGGTGGGGACCCGGCGAGGCTGGCCCCTTTTCCTTCAGCACCGACGCGGAACCGTTCTACCGTTTCCGCCTCACCAGCGCCTCGCCCATCTATCTGCCCGGCCCGCTCCGCCACCTCGGCGCGTGGCGCGCGGACTTCATTGGCGGTGAGCTTTCGGGACACCAGTTCCCTCCGCGCCCGCTGGTTAATGGCCAGAAGCTCACCTGGAACCCCACCAAGGATTTGGAGCTCGGCTTCACCCGGTGGTCGCTCTTCGACGGCGCCGGCACCCACGCTTTCACCGCGGGTTCCGTCATCCGCAACCTGTTCGCCAACGGCGCCACGTTCGGCAACGCCATCGATCCCGGCGACCGCAAGAGCGGCTTCGATATCCGCTGGCGACTGCCCGGCACCGCCAACCGTGTCACTCTCTACACCGACTCCTACGCCGATGACGAGCCGACGCCGCTCACCGGGCCGCGGCGGTCTGCCTGGGCCCCTGGCATTTACGTGGCCAGCCTTCCCGGGCTGCCTCATTGGGATCTACGCGTCGAGGCGCCTTCGACGCGCCTGCTGACGGACCAGGGCGGATTCTTTCTGTATTGGAACAACATCTACCACGACGCCAACACCAACCAGGGGAACCTGCTGGGAAGCTGGGTAGGTCGCGATGGGCGCGGTCTTCTGATCCAGACGTCGTGGTGGCAGACCGCGCGGTCGCACTGGGATTTCGGCTACCGCCAGGTTCGAATCGGCCCCAATTTCCTGCCGGGAGGCGGAACCCAGGACGACGCATTCGCCCGCGGCTCCCTCCAACTGGGTCCCGCCTGGAGGATGGACCTGTTGACTCAGTACGAGCGCTACTTCATTCCCATGTTGGGCGGCCTCCGGCATGACCTCGTGGCGTCGCTCGAGCTCACCTGGCAACCCCGCTGGCGCCCGGTCCACAACTAAGCGGTCCTTTTTACAGGAAATTGACAGAGGGACAACAACTCGGGGCCCGACCCCCGCTTACCCTGGGAGTACGATGCTATCACCACAGGTTGCTTCAGCAAGGCCCGCTGACCGCCCGGAGTCTGGCGCCGGCGCCGCACAAGCGCGGTCCGGTAGCTCTCCCGCCGTGCAGACCATTCTCGTCATCGACGACGACGAGAACCTGCGCGACACCGTGTCCCTGGTTCTCGAAAAGGAGGGATACCGCACGGTCCAGGCCGCCGAGGGCCGCACCGGGTTTGAGCAGGCGCTGCTGCTCCGTCCCGATCTGGTGCTGGTCGATCTCCGCTTGCCCGGCATGACGGGGGTCGAAATCTGCAAGCAACTGCGCGCGGCCGAGGTCGCGACGCCCATCATCGTTTTGAGCGCCGTCGGCGACGAGATCGACAAAGTTCTGCTGCTCGAAATCGGCGCCGACGATTACGTGGTGAAGCCCTTCGGCGGCCGCGAGCTCATCGCCCGGATCCACGCCGTGTTGCGCCGTTCCTCGGGAGAGTCGCGCAAGGTCATGCACATCGGCGAGATCGAGGTTGACATGGAGCGGCGCGTGGTCACGCGCGGGACAGACGAGATCAAGCTCGCGCCCGCCGAGTACAACCTGTTGGCCTTCTTTCTGCACCATCCCGATCGTCCCCTTACCCGCGACATGATCCTCAATTCGGTCTGGGGCTATAGCTGCATGTCGAACACCAGGACCGTCGATGCCCACGTTCTGAAGCTCCGCCAGAAGCTGGAGGCGGATCCCAACGTGCCGCGCCACATTCTCACCGTGCACGGCGTCGGCTATCGATTCCTTCCGTAAGGATGCCCCGTGGGGCAGGCTGGCAGCCTGCAGCGGGTTGTCAACCCGCGCGCAGCTTGGCAAGCTGCGCCACAGGATTTGTCACCTGGGGCTTTGCGATGTAAGCTGTATTAGGTCAAAGGCCCGGTGAGATGAATCTCGAGGATGTCGCC
>CAZBQQ010000020.1:46540-53033 GCA_964493965.1 uncultured Solibacteraceae bacterium | reverse complement strand
TTGGAGTGGATCTCGCGGCGTCCCATGGAGGTCGCGAAGGTCACTTCCTTGTCGTCCGCCAGAATGTTCGAGGTTCGGGGGAATAGAAACGCGAGCGTGTGGCCGCCCGGGGAATCGAGCGTCTCCACCCGTTCCGGTGCGATGGTCCGGTTCTTGAGCTTGAGGGAGGTGCTCTGCTTCATGCGATCCTGCATGCGCTGTTGCATCTCTTTCACGCGCTCGGGGTCCGGCTGCTGATCTTGATCGCTGTCGGCGCCTGGAGGGCGCTGGCCCCACTGCGGCAGCCCGCTCACCGTGACCACGTAGTACTCCTTGGACCATTCCGCGAACTTGGAGGCATCCGCTACCTCGCTCTTGAGTTGCGCGGCATGGACTGGCGCGGCGCTCTCCCAGCGGACCGTCACCTTGACGCTCTCCATGGGCTGGCCTCCGCGGCTCCTGCCGCCGCCCCCACCACCGCGGCCGCCGCCCCAGCCGCCGCCTCCCAAGCCACCGCCGCCGCCCATACCGCCGCCGCCACCCCAGCCTCCGCCACCCATACCGCCACCGCCGCCCATGCCGCCGCCGCCCATGCCTCCTCCGCCTCCGCCCCAACCACCGCCGCGGCCGCTACCGCCGCCTTGGGACCGGTCGCCTTCCTGGCTGGCGCTGGTGGTCACCTGCTTGGCCCAGGGAGAATTGGTCAGCACCTGGTTGACCTCGTCACTGCTCCACTGGGCAGGGTCTTTGTCACGCCAGGAATCGCCCGCGAGCAGAAGCAACGGACCGCTCAGCGCTGCGGTAATGACTGCGTTTCGCATTCTCATGGAACTTTGACCGACCTCCGTCTGTATACATTGGAAGGGATCGCAACCCGTGTCGGTACGGGTTCGTCTCACAATTGACAAAACTTTACAGAGGGATCCGCTTGCTTACGCGCGCGGTTCGGTGCTCGGCTGGGACTGGGCCCGAACGGGCTACACTGGAAACGGTGTTCTCGCGCAGGGATGTGGTTGAGGGTCAAGGAGGTACGGTGCGATTCGCTTTGGTGGTTCTGATGGCCGTGATGCTGGCGGGGTGCGGCGCCGATAAGGCGGCTCAGCCGGCGGCGGGTCCAGGCGGCCTGCCCGCGACGCCCGTGAGCGTCGTGACGGCGGTTCGCGAGGTACTTCCGGTCGAGGTTCGGGCCGTCGGCACCGTTGAGCCTTTCCGCACCGTGCAGATCAAGTCCCAGGTGGCGGGCGACCTGGTCGGCGTCCGTTTCACGGAGGGTGGCCTGATTCAACAGGGAGACCTGCTCTTCCAGATCGACCCGCGCCCCTACCGGGAGGCCCTGCTGCAGGCGGAAGCGGCCGTGTCCAAGGACCAGGCGCTGCTTCTCCAGGCCCAGGCCAATGTCGGCCGCGACCAGGCCCAGCTGAAGACCGCCGAGGCCGATGCGAAGCGGTATGCGGAACTTCTCAAGCAAGGCATCACGGCGCAGAGCCAGTACGACCAGGTGCGGGCCACTTTCGAGGCGCAAGGGGAGTCGGTGCACGCCGATCAGGCTGCTATCGAAAGCGCCCGGGCATCGCTCGAGAGCGACCGCGCGGCCGTCGACCGGGCCAAGCTGGATCTCTCCTACTGCGAGATCCACTCGCCCATCACGGGACGGGCCGGCAACGTTCTGGTGCACGCCGGCAACTACGTCAAGGCCAACGGCGATACGACGCTGGTGGTGATCAACCAGATCGAGCCGATTTTTGTGTCGTTCGGCGTCCCGGAGCAGCACCTGGGGGAGATCCGGACGCGCAGCGCCGCCTCGAAGCTCACGGTCGAGGTGTCGCTCAAGGGCGATTCCACCAGGACGGTGCAAGGCTCTCTGGCGGTGATCGACAATACCGTGGATTCGACGACGGGCACGATCAAGCTCAAAGCCGTTTTCAGCAATGGCGACAGGCTGCTGTGGCCGGGCCAGTTCGTGGACGCTGTGCTCCGCCTCGACTCCCAGGAGGCGACGGTGGTGCCGGCCGAGGCGGTGCAGGCGGGCCAGAAAGGGCAGTTCGTCTACGTGGTGAAGAAGGACCAGACGGTGGAGCCGCGGCTGGTGGCGGCCGGCCGCACCGTGGGCGGCAAAATCGTCCTCGAGAAGGGCGTCGCGCCCGGAGAGACGGTGGTCACCGACGGCCAGCTTCGCCTCTTTCCAGGAGCGCGCATCCAGGCCGTTCCGGCGGGCAAGATCGACTCCCGCGAGCTGTAGGTGGGTCATGCTGCAGCCAACGCTACTCGATACTTGCACGGAGGCGGGTCTGGAGACCCGCTGCAGGACTGGAGTCCTGCCCCACGGAGCTAGCTTATGAATCTGTCCCGTATCTTCATTGAGCGGCCGGTCATGACGGCGCTGATTATGTTCGCGATCCTGCTGTTCGGGATCGTGGGCTTCCGGGCGCTTCCGGTGGCCGCTTTGCCGAGCGTGGACTATCCCACCATCTCGGTCTCCGCCGTATTGCCGGGGGCTAGTCCCGAGACCATGGCGTCTTCCGTAGCCACGCCGCTCGAGCGCCAGTTCTCCACCATCGCCGGCGTGCAGCAGATGAGCTCGACCAACTCTCAGGGCGAGACGGACATCACGGTTCAGTTCACTTTGGAGCGCAATATCGACGCCGCCGCGCAGGACATCCAGGCCGCCATCGCCAGCGCCGGCGGACGGCTGCCGCCCAACATGCCGCGCCCGCCCTCCTATCAGAAGGCCAATCCGGCCGAGCAGCCGGTGCTCTACCTCTCGCTGAATTCCGCCACGCTCCCGCTTTACACCGTGGACGAATACGCCGAGACTATGCTGTCGCAGCGCATCTCGATGGTGAGCGGCGTGTCGCGCGTGATCGTTTACGGCAGCCAGAAGTACGCGGTCCGCGTGCAGCTCGATCCCGATGCGCTGGCGGAGCGCAACGTTGGAATCGACGACGTACAGCGCGCCATTTCGTCGAGCAACGTGAACCTGCCTACCGGCAAACTCTACGGCCACAAGCAGGCGTTCACCGTGGAATCGAGCGGGCAGTTGATGGACGCCGCCGCCTACCGCCCCATCGTGGTGGCATGGCGCAACGGCACGCCGGTGCGTCTGGAACAGCTCGGCAAGGTCCTCGACAGCGTGGAGAACGACAAGACCTACGCGTGGTTCGGCAGTGGGCGTGGCGTGATTCTCGCGATCCAGCGCCAGCCCGGCACCAATACCGTCGAAGTGGTGGATAACATCAAGCGGCTGCTGCCGCAATTCGCCCATGAAATGCCGCCGGCGGTAAAACTCGATATCGCTTTCGACGCCTCCGAATCGATTCGCGGTTCGATTCACGACGTCGAGTTCACATTGATCCTCACCGTCTGCCTGGTGGTGATGGTCATTTTCCTGTTCCTGCGCAATCTTTCCGCTACGTTGATTCCGGGCGCGGCTGTGCCGCTCTCCATCATCGGCACTTTCGCCGCGATGTATCTTCTCGGCTACAGCCTCAACAACCTTTCGCTGATGGCGCTGACGCTCTCGGTGGGCTTCGTGGTGGACGATGCCATCGTCATGCTCGAGAACATCGTGCGCTATATGGAGATGGGCAAATCGCGCATGGAAGCGGCGCTACTGGCCTCTCGCGAGATCGGCTTCACCATTCTCTCGATGACCATTTCGCTGGTGGCGGTGTTCATCCCGGTCCTGTTTATGGGCGGCATCGTGGGCCGGCTGCTCCACGAGTTTTCGGTGACCATCACGATAGCCATTCTGATTTCCGGCTTCGTCTCGCTGAGCCTGACGCCCATGCTGGGCAGCCGCTTCCTGGGGATCAGCCGCGATGCGCGGCACGGCGTGCTCTACCACGGCCTCGAACGAGGGTTCAACGGGCTGGCGTGGGCCTACGACGTCACTCTGCGCGGCGTGCTCCGCCACCAGTTCATTACCCTGCTGGCTGCCGTGGGCCTGCTGGTGGGAACGGTGTACCTGTTCTTTGGCATGCCTACCGGCTTCATCCCCAGCCAGGACAGCGGCTTCATGTTTGGGGTGACCCTGGCCGGGCAGGACATCTCTTTCGAATCGATGGCCAAGCACCACATGGCGGTGGCGGATATCGTGATGGCAGACCCCAACGTGCGCGACGGCGGGGCGTTTGTCGGCGGCGGCAACCAGGGCTTCTTCTTCGTGCGCTTGAAGCCGCGCGATCAGCGGGCGCTCTCCGTGGACCAGACCATCGCGGAACTGCGGCCCAAGGTGGCCGTGGTGCCGGGGCTGATGACTTTCATGCAGAATCCACCGCCCATTACCGTGAGCGGGCAGAATTCCATCAGCGTCTACCAAATGACGCTGCAGAGCGCGAACCTGCACGAGATCTATCCCTGGGTGCCGCGCCTGATCGCGAAGATGCGTACGCTGCCCGGGTTCGTGGACGTCAACTCGGACTTGCAGATCGCCAGCCCGCAAGTGATGGCGAACATCGACCGCGACCGCGCGCTGTCGCTGGGAGTAAGTCCCGAGCAAATCCAGGACGCCCTATACAGCGCCTATGGCAGCCGGCAGGTTTCGACTATTTTCACTCCGGCCAACGAGTACGCGGTACTCATGGAAGTGGCACCCCAGTACCAACGCAGCCCGGAAGCGCTCTCGAAGCTCTACATCCGCTCTTCGCAGGGCTCGCTGATTCCCATGGACGAAGTGGTGAGCTTCACGCCCGCCGTGGGTCCGCTCACGGTGCAGCACTTCGGGCAGCTTCCGGCGGTGAACGTGTCGTTCAACCTGAAGCCCGGTTTCTCGCTGGGCCAGGCGGCCGAGAACGTGGACAGCGCCATTCGGGAACTGCGCATGCCGGCCAGCATCACCGCCAATTTCCAGGGAACCGTGAAGGAGTTTCAGAACTCGTTCCAGGGCATGTCGGTGTTGCTGATCGTGGCCGTTCTGGTGATCTACATCGTGCTGGGAGTCTTGTATGAGAGCTTCATCCATCCCATCACGATTCTTTCCGGATTGCCGTCGGCCGTTTTCGGCGCTCTCTTGACGCTGCGGCTGTTCCACCGGGAGCTGGACCTGTTTGCCTTCGTCGGCCTCATCATGCTGTTGGGCGTGGTGAAGAAGAACGCGATCATGATGATCGACTTCGCGCTGGAGGCGCAGCGCGTGGACGGCAAGAAGCCATTCGACGCGATCTACCAGGGCTGCACTTTGCGTTTCCGGCCCATCATGATGACCACCATGTCGGCGCTGCTCGGCACTCTGCCCATCGCTCTCGGTTATGGCGAGGGCGGGGATGCACGGCAGCCTCTGGGTCTGGCTGTGGTGGGCGGCCTGGTGGTGTCGCAGTTGCTGACGCTCTACATCACGCCGGTGATCTACCTGTACATGGAGCGGCTGCAGACGTGGCTGCGCGGGGAGAAGAGACAGGCTCAAACGACGACGCCGGCTATCGTCCAGGCGTAGGCGGGTCGGCTAGTTGCACGGAGGCGGGTCTGGAGACCCGCTGCAGGACTGGAGTCCTGCCCCACTTATCCGCAGTTGCCCGGCCCACGGCCGGAGGGGGAATTGCTTCAGCCGCCGCCCAGGCGGCTCAGCAGCAGGAGAACCACGAAGATTCCGACGATCCACCACGCGTCCATCGCACCAAGTGTATCAGCGGCGTCAAGCGCGGTAGGCGGTGGCGCCCGCGAGTTCGGCCACCCTCTGCTGCAACTGTTCGGTGAGGGCGTGGCGGTCGCGGATGTTCAGCGCCTCGGTGAGGACCGGCTGCCCGATGCGCAACACCACTTCGCCGGGCTTCACGTGGATCGAACCCATGGGCAGGATTTGACGGGTGCCGTCCAATCCTACTGGGACAACGGGCGCGCCGGCCTTGATGGCGATATAGGCGGCGCCTTCCCTGAATTCGCGCATCTCCTGCGGCGAGCGTCCGCCTTCAGGGAAAATCAGGGCTGAAATTCCGCGATCCCGGATCATTTGTGCGGCATCCGCCATGGTCTTCAAGGAGGCCCGGACGTCTTCCCGCTCCACCGGGAGGTGCCCCGCCCGGCGCAGGTGATAGCCGATGAAGGGCGCCTTGAACAGGCTCCTTTTCGCCAGGAACCGGATCTCGACGGGCAGGTAGGCCAGAATCACCGGAATATCCATAAAACTGAGATGGTTTGCCACGATGACGTAGCTCGCGCCGGGAACCATGTGCTCGAGGCCTTCGACTCGAACCCGCGCGCCGGCAAACCAGACCAGCATGTGCGCCCAGGCTCTGGCCACGCGGTGCTGGGTGCGGCCGGTGGAGTCGAAAAACGAAACCACCGCGGAAATGGTTCCCATCAGCGCCGTGGAGAGGAGGATCAGGGGGTCGAGGATCAGGATTGCGCGGATTGCCGAGAGCATATGCCGCCGGCCTCCGGCCAGCTTGAACCGTTCATTTTAGCCCGCTTTGCCGGGCGGCGCACCTTGGCGGTGCGGACTGGGCGCGCGACGTTGCGAACGTAGCGCTATGCAAGCCGATTCAGAGTGAAGCCCGCCCGCGCGGCGCACGGGTCCGCT
>CAZBQQ010000020.1:39804-46440 GCA_964493965.1 uncultured Solibacteraceae bacterium | reverse complement strand
GCGCTATGCAAGCCGATTCAGAGTGAAGCCCGCCCGCGCGGCGCACGGGTCCGCTTGCTTGCGCGCGCTGTCCGGCGCTGGCGCCTGCGTAGTACTAGAACGCGCTACTGGGAGTTTCGTGGCGAATCACCCCAAGATTCCCGGTGCCGCCCCACAACTTGTCCAAAGGAGAAAAAGAGTCCGCGTTGCACCTCGGAACAAAGCTCGGGAAACCTGGCGATTTTCCTAAAGAGCGCACTTGCAGTTGTTTAGCAGGTTTTCGGCAAGCCGGATAGCCTCGCGGAGTCAGGAAGAAGAAAAAAGGCGTCAATGTAGTGCGATTGAGCCATTTCGGCTCATATTCTTGGAAAGTCGCGCGTGCAGGTGTATCCTTAACATCTGGTCCGGAACAGGGAAATGAGCGCTCAAGGTAAAACCTTTGTTCGCATCGCGTTGGATATTCCCGCGATGGCGGGCCGCTGCCGGCCGCTGGCCGCCTGCATGGTACTGGTCTGGATAGCCTGCGGCGGCTGCTCGCGGCCGTCCGCCGTTGTTCCCAACGCCCCGCTGACCACGGTCGGCCAGATCCGCGAACTCAGCCCGGAAGCGGCAGCCGGGCAGGTTCCGGTTCATCTGCAGGGGACCGTGACCTTCTCCGATACCGCCGTCCTGCTGCTGATCATGCAGGACGCGACTGGAGCCGTCCGAGTGGAGGGCGCGCCTCTGGCGCACCTACCGCTCGAACCCGGACGCGCCGTCGAGCTCACGGGAGTGGTTGTAGACGGCGGATTGAGCCCAGCCGTATCCTGTCGAAGCATCACCATGCTGGGCCGGGCCAACCCGCTGCCGGCACCGGTGCGGCCCGCCGAGCGCGACCTGATTTCGGGGAAACTCCAGTACCGCTACGTCGAGATCGAAGGCCTGGTGAGATCCGCCGCCATCGACCACGCGGGCAGGGTGGCGCTGGTGGTTCGCACGCTCGGCCGCGAAGTCAAAGTGGGCGTGAGGGATCTTTCGTTCGCGGATTACCGCTCCCTGCCGGACGCGCAGGTCAGGGTGCGAGGGGTGTTGGGCACCAGCTTCGACGCCACCGGCGCTCCGATCGGCGTGAAGTTGTGGGCCAGATCGATGAGCGAGGTCGCGGTGGTGAAGGCGGCGCCCGCACCGGTGGACGTCCCGCTGCTGACCGTCGGCTCCGTGCTCGCGGCAAAGGGACGCCCGAGTGAGCACCGTATCCGGCTGCGTGGCATGATCGCGCTCGACGGAGGTGAGTTGGTCCTTCGGGATTCCACGGGAGCCATGCCGTTGCGGCCCGGCCGATCCGAAGACATCGTGCCCGGGGGACCGTTCTGCGTCCTGGGGTTTGTGGGCGAGGAACGCGGCGCACCGGTTCTTACGGAGACGGCAGTCTCGGATTGGACCGAGGCGCGCCCGGTCGCGTCGCCCCTGCCCGTGCTGACGACGGTGGCGCAGGTGAAGCCGCTTTCGGAAGATCAAGCCAGGCTGGGCTACCCGATCCGCCTGCGCGGGGTCGTCACTTACCACAATCCAGTGGCCGGCAACACGTTCTTGCAGGACCCGACGGGAGGGATCTATTTGGTCTTCCGCCGGGACGCCCAGCCCGCGGTCAAGGCTGGGGACCTGGTGGAGGTGGAGGGTCGCAGCCGCCCCGGCAACTTCGCGCCGGTAGTGGTGGTGACGGCCATCCGCGCCGTGGGCCGGCAGCCGTTTCCCCGTCCGGCCCGGATCGACATGGAGGAGATATTCACGGGGATCGCCGACAGCACCTGGGTCGAGGCGGAGGGCGTGGTCCATTCGATCCACGAGGAAAGCGGATTGCACACCCTGGGCGTCAACTGGGGCGTGCACCATTTTGTGATGTACGTTTTCGGCTCTACGAAATTGCCCGATTCGCTCCTTGACTCGCACATCCGCGTCGATGGGGTGTGCGGCTCCCTGTTCAATTTCAAGCGCCAGATTCTGGGCATGCACCTGTTCGTGCCCGATGCCAGCCTGATTCGCGTCGAAGGCAACGGAGTTCCGGCCTCTCCGCCCCTGCGGGCCATCGAGCAGCTCCTACAGTTCTCTTCCACAGTCCGCTTCGGGGAGCGCTGCCGGATCCGCGGCGCGGTGACGCTGGCCCATCCCGGCGGACCCACCTATGTCAGCGATGCCACGGGAGGCGTGCTGGTTCAGAATCACCCGCCGGCGGATCTTCAGGTGGGCGATTGGGTGGAAGTCATCGGGCTGCCGGTGGCCGTCCCGGGGCTTTTCAATCCGGTGCTGCGGGATGCCGACATCCACAAGCTCGGCCGGGCGGGGCCGCGCGAGCCGGTGCTGGTGACTGTCAACGACATTCTGGATGACGGCCACGACGCCGAACTCATCCGTATCGACGCGGTGCTGGTGGACCAGGCGCCGGGCAAGGGAAACAAGACGCTGGTGCTGCAGGCCGGAGACCGGCTTTTCGAGGCACGCCTGGACGAGCAACAACTGCCGGCGCTCGAGAAAGGCAGCCTCCTGCGGGTGACGGGGATCGCTTCGGTGGATACCTACGAATCGCAGCAAGCTGTCCTGCCGCGGTCATTTTCGATTCTGTTGCGGTCGCCGGCGGACATTGTGACGCTCCAGCCGGCGCCCTGGTGGAGTCCCTCGCGCGCGTTCCGGGTGCTGGGGCTGGTATGCGCGGTGGCCGTGCTGGCGCTGGTCTGGATCGTGGTGCTGCGCCGCCGCGTGCGGCTGCAGACCGCGGATCTTCGCGAATCGCGGCAGATGCTCCAGTTGGTTCTGGACAACATTCCCGAGCGCGTTTTCTGGAAGGACCGGGATGGGCGCTACCTGGGCTGCAACCAGGCGTGCGCCACCGATGCGGGCATCCCCAAGCCGGAGGCCATCGTCGGCAAGACCGACTACGAGTTGGACTGGCGGGCTACGGCGGATCAATTCGTAAGCGACGACCGGAAGGTGATCGAGAGCGGCAAGGCCCAGATCGGCTACGAAGAGGCCATGATCGGGGCCGATGGATCGCACCGCTGGCTGCGCACCAGCAAGACGCCGCTGTACGGACCTCAAGGACGTGTCATCGGCCTGCTGGGAGCGTACGAGGACATCACCGACCGCAAGCGCGCCGACGAGAAGATCCAGCGCTACAGCGCGCAGCTGGCCGAGACCAACGAGGAATTGAAGCGCTTCACGTACATTGTTTCGCACGATCTGCGGGCTCCGCTGCTCAGCCTGCGGGGCTTCTCCGGGGAGCTGCGCCGCTCTCTGGAAGCGGTGCGGAGGCCGGTGGAATCGGTGCTGGACAACCTGGATGAACCCGAGCGCAGCTCGACGGCGCAAGCGCTCGAGGAGGCGATACCGGAGGCCCTGGGCTTCATCGAGAGTTCGGTGACGCGGATGGACCACCTCATCGGCGCCCTGCTGCGGCTGTCGCGGGTGGGCTACCGCGAGTTCCACCTGGAGGAACTGGACACGCGGCAGCTGCTCGACGAGACGCTGCGCGCCCTGGCGCACCAGATCGAGAGCCACAAGGTGGAGCTGAAGGTCGGCCCGCTGCCGCGCATCTCGAGCGACCGGACGGCGATGGAGCAGATCTTCGGGAATCTGCTGGACAATGCAGTGAAATACCTGGATCCGCAGCGGCCGGGACAGATCGAAGTGGTGGCGGAGGAGACCGCCGAAGGGGTGGTGTTCGAAGTGCGGGACAACGGCCGCGGGATCGCGGAAGAGGACATGGACAAAGTGTTCGCGCCCTTCCGGAGGGCAGGCCCACAGGACGTTCCGGGGGAGGGAATGGGGTTGGCGTACGTACGCGCCCTGTTGCACCGGCTGGGCGGCAGAATCGAGTGCCACTCGCAGCCGGATGTGGGCACGACGATCCGCTTCGTCCTGCCCGCGGCGCAGTGAGGAGAGGCATGCCGGAACCGCAAACTCTCATCCTGCTGGTGGTGGAAGACGATCCGGGCCACGCGCGCCTGATCGAGAAGAACCTCCGCCGTTCGAGCGTGACCTGCGAGATCGTGAAACTCACGGATGGGCAGCAGGTTCTGGAGTATCTGTCCGCCAACGGGAAGGCCGCCGAGAGCGCTGGCGTCGTGGTGCTTCTGGACCTCAATATGCCCGGGCTGAGCGGGTATCAAGTTCTCCAGCGCTTGAAGGCCCACGAGCGCACGCGGTCCATCCCGGTGGTGGTCCTGACCACTACGGACGACGCCGGGGAAATCAAGCGGTGTTACGATCTGGGTTGCAACGCGTATGTCATCAAGCCGGTGGATTACGAGCAGTTCTCGGAAATGATTCACCGCCTGGGGCTCTTTCTGACGATTGTGCGAACGCCCGAGGGCTATACGCGCGGAACGCAGGGCGATGTGAACATTACTGGCCACGGATAAACACGGATGAACACGGATGGGAAAGGAGTGTGTCATCCGTGTTCATCCGTGTTTATCCCTGGCCCCGATTGTCTTTCCGCTTTTTCGGCAGCGCGGTGAAGCGCGAGCCACAATAGATGCAGGACGAATCGGGAGGAGACGCACGCATGGCCGACCCTTTGACCGTTCTTCTGATTGAAGACCGCCCGGACATATCGCTGCTGGTGCTGCAGACGCTGGCGAAAGTAGAGTCCGGATCGATGCGGGTGGAGTGCGTGGATAGCCTGGAGAAAGGCCTTGCCAGCCTGGCGGGATCGGCCTATGATGCCATCCTTCTGGATCTGGACCTGCCCGGAAGCGCCGGCCTGGCTCCCTTCACCCAGGTGCGTGAGCGCCGGGCGAAGGGCGCAGTGATCGTGCTGGCTTCCGCCAAGAACGAAGAGCTTGCGCTGGGCGCCCTCCGGGAAGGCGCCGACGAGTATCTGATCGAAGGCGAATTCGACGAGAAGGCGCTGACGCGGCGTGTACGCTATGCGGTGGAGCGCGCCCGCAGCCAGCGCAGGGAGAGCGGCCTGGCACATGGGCGCGCGAAGATCCTGGGATTCGTGGGCGTCAAGGGCGGCGCCGGAACGACCACCGTGGTGCTCAATCTCGCCGCCGCATTGGCCCGCGAGGGCAAAAGCACCATCGCCGTGGAGTTGAAGCCGGATCTGGGCCTGTTCTCTTTTCAGTTGAAGCACAGCCCGGCCGCCAACCTGAGCTCCCTGGCTTCGATGGGCGCGGACAGAATCGACGCGGCGGAGGTGGCCAAGAGGCTCTGCACCTTCCCGCACGGACTGCGTGTTCTGTTCGGCCCGCAAAAGCCCGACGAGTTCCGGGACATGGACCCGCTCGCGGCGGCAGCGGTAATTCGCGCCGCATCTCAGCTGGCGGACTGCACGCTGGTGGACCTGCCCTCGCCTGCATTCGCCATGGCACAGGCGGCCATCCGCCAGTGCACCTTCGTCTCCCTGGTGCTGGAACGGGACGCGATGGGCGCCTATGCGGCAAAGCTGTTGCTGCCGGTGCTGCATTCCTGGGGGATCAGCGAGCAGATCACGGGCGCGATCGTGGACACCCGGGCGCTGGCGTACACGCCCACGCCGATGCCGGAAATCGCGTCCCAAATGAGCTGCCCCATTATCGGTGTGATCCCGCCGGCGGTGGAGCTTTGCACCAAGGCGAGCGCGGCCGGGATGCCGATCGCGTTCCTGGATCCGGAGTGCACATTCTCCAGCACGATGACGGAACTCGCCCTGCGGATGGCTGGCGACACGGTAAGGCCGATGGGGCGCTGATACAGCGCTCGTCGCGGGGCCGCTGGCGCGCCCTGCTCGTCGCTCGTCGCTCGTCGGAACTGCCGGACTCTTCGGGCTTCGCCAGCGATGAATTGTCACGGGGCGAAGCTCACGAAGCCCGCGCCGTGGGATCGACGAGCGACAGGCGAGGATCGACGAGCGTTTTAAAGTTCATCGATCGCGAGCAGCCCGGCGAGCTCGCCGAGAACGCGGTACTCGGATTCGTCCTCGAGTTCGAGCACGGGATATTCGGGGTTCAGGGGCTTCAAACGGATGCGGGTGTGCTGCCAGCCTTCTTCGCTGACGATTTTGGCGCTCTCGTAGACCTTGATGGTGAACTCGCCGCCGCCGGCCGATGCTCCGTGGCGCCAGACCAGGACCCGTTTCCCCTGGCGCGACCCAGCGGGTGAGTAGCGGAAGACCGCCACCGTGCCGTCGGGAATGTCGGGTTCCATGGAGTGCCCCACGATGTGAACGGCATAGATGTCGGGCCCTGGCCGCACTCCGGGGGGCGCCGCCACCTGGTCTTCGGTCTCCACTTCCATATCCTCGCCGAAGCGCCCCGCCGCGGCGCGCAGGGAATAGAGGGGAATTTCGCCGCGCCGCCGGGCCGGGACGGCCCCTTCGACATGCTGGGCGAAGAGCCGGGCGGCCGCGGTCTCGAAATCGCGCACCAGCACGCCGCGCCGGTCCGTGATGCGGATGGTGTTGGAGAGCGAGTCCTCGAACAGCGCCATCAGCGCCTGGCCGCCCAGTTCACGCGCCTTGGCTTCGAGGTCCGCGGGCAGCAGCTCGAACAGGTCGGAGTCTTCGCCCGCTGGCACAGCGCGCGCGCGCTGCCAGACGCGGTCCGAAGCGGGATCGACCAGCAGGATGCCGTACGGCTCGGGCCGGGTTCCGGGAAGGCAGACTTCGAGAACGGAATACTCACCGCGGCTCGGGGTGGT
>CAZBQQ010000020.1:0-39704 GCA_964493965.1 uncultured Solibacteraceae bacterium | reverse complement strand
GGGTTCCGGGAAGGCAGACTTCGAGAACGGAATACTCACCGCGGCTCGGGGTGGTGATGATTGCCATCAGCTACGCAGCCATCAGCTGTCAGCTTTCAGCTTTCAGCTCCGGAAGACACGAACTTCCTACGTATACCAGATCGGCGCGTCGTAGCAAAGCATGAGCGCAAAGCCGCCGGCACGGCGGGCGACCGCGGTTTGGCTGACAGCTGAAAGCTGATAGCTGATGGCAGCGGCGGCCTTCGGCCGCCGCTGGCCGCTACGCGACCGGCTGCGCGGCGTAGTGCTCCGCCATGGCGGCCAGCGGCAGCGCTTCGTAGTCGCCGGCGTGACCGGCCTGGCCGAACTGCGTCATGCGCAGCGCCACCACCTTCTGCATGGCCTCGCGGGCGGGCTTCATGTAGTCGCGCGGGTCGAACTTCTCCGGCGTCTCGAAAAACACCTTGCGGATGGCGCCCGTGATGGCCAGGCGGTTGTCCGTGTCCACGTTGATCTTGCGCACGCCGTTGCGGATGCCCAGCTGGATCTCTTCGACCGGAACGCCCCACGTGGGCCGCAGCTTGCCGCCGTACTTGTTGATGACGTCCTGCAGGTCCTGCGGCACGCTGGAGGAGCCGTGCATCACCAGGTGCACCTTAGGCAGCCGGTTATGGATCTCGATGAGGCGGTCCATCTTCAGCACCGCACCGTCGGGCTTGCGCGAGAACTTGTAAGCGCCGTGGCTGGTGCCGATGGCGATGGCCAGGGCATCCACGCCCGTCGCCTCGACGAACTTGGCGGCCTGCTCGGGATCGGTGACATGCTCGAGGCCGGTGCCGCCGGCGCCGTGGCCGTCTTCAATCCCGCCCAGCACGCCGATCTCGCCTTCGACCGTCACGCCCTTGGCGTGCGCCGCCTCGACCACCTTGCGGGTCACATCGACGTTGTACTCGAAGGTGGACGGCGTCTTGCCGTCCGGCATCAGCGAGCCATCCATCATGACGCTGGTGAAGCCGGTATCGATGGCCGATTTGCAGGTGTCGAAGCCATTGCCGTGGTCCAGATGCAGGACCGTCGGGATCTCGGGATAGATCTCTGTGGCCGCGATCATGATGTGATAGAGGAAACGGTCGTTGGCATACGCCCGCGCTCCGCGGCTTGCCTGGATGATAACCGGCGACTTGGTGGCGCGCGCCGCCTCCATGATGGCCTGAATCTGCTCGAGGTTGTTGACGTTGAACGCGCCAACACCGTAACCGCCCTTGGCAGCCTCGTCGAGGACCTGCCGCATGGATAGTAACATTTGGAATCTCTCCTTCCAGGAAGTGGACTAACCATCGTATCAAACGGACCGCGGTTGCGTCGCGGCGGGAGAGAGCTTCCTGCCGGCTGTTCGGAGCCCTGCTCCAGACCTGCCGGTAGGGGGAGAGCCCGTCACCCTGACCCGCTGGGGACCTGTCCGACAGAATGTCGACAGAAAAGCGGCCTCCGTGTGGGCCACTTTCCGAAATGGCGGTTTATCTGCCACGATCTTGCAGGCGCGCTCGCTCGGTGCACTTCGCCTTGGCGGATCCAATCGAAAGTCCCGCTGAAAGAGAAAGTGGCCTATTCATTCCCCGCCGCCGTGGACCGCTCCGCTTCACCGGACCAGTTCAGAATCACGTTGAGCTGGTGCGGCGCCGAGCCTTCATCGCGCCGGATCATGAGGAACCGCTTGCCGTCCGCCGAGGGCTGGTAGCTGGAGAAGCGGTAATCGTTCAAGAGGAAGGCGGTCCGATCAAAAAGTCTGCGCGGCGCGCCGAAGGAACCGTCCGGATGGAAATCGACGGCGACCACCGCCTCGCCTGTGACGTAAAACAGTTCCTTGCCGTCCCGCGACCATCGGGGCTGCGATCCGCCTTCCCGGGAGACCGGGATTCGGTTGGCTCCCACGGGATAGGACTGTACGTAGACCTCTCTTCGTCCCGATTCATCGGACACGTAGGCGATCCAGCCTTTGGCGCTTCCGGAGCCGGAAAACGTGCCGGGCCAGAATCGCGCCTCTCCTTCGTTGGCTGGCGTGACCCGCAGCGGCGTGGTCTTCCCATCCGGCGAGAGCATCAGAATGTCGCGGCTGGTCTTGGGGTTGACTTCCGTGTAGAGCACCGTCCCGTCCCGCCCCACCGACTGCGGAAACTGGTTGTAGGGCGCCTTCAGCAGCACTTCCGCGGGTCCCGATCCATCGGCGGGTTGGGCGTAGATGTCCCAGTCGCCGCCGCGATTGGAGCCGAAGATGATCCGCTTGCCGTCGGCGGACCACATAGGCAGCATGTTGCTGGAATTCCCCGAGGTCAGTGGGCTGCGGGTCCCGTGCTGCAAATCGTGGATCCAGATGGACAAGCCGCGGCGGACGGCTGCCTTGGTCCCGTCGGGCGAGAGGCTCACCTCGCGATACAGATCCTGATCGGGGCTCAGCGCCTCGGTCCTTCCCTGGCGGTCCACCCACACCAGCGACATCTTGGCCGGGTTGCCGGGTGCATACACCGCGGTTCGCGTGTGGGATACCGCGAGCCAGCCCTGGCATTCGGTTTCCACATCGAAGCAGAATACCGCGCGGTGACGATCGGTCTGAGTTCGAGACCGCGATTACCAGCTTCTCGAACACGGTCGGTATCCCGTCAGTCGGAGGCGAAGATCGGCCGGCGTAAGCCGACTTCCCGGATGACGCGCCAACAGGAAGCAGGGGGCCTGGTTCCCGGGCGGCCTTCAACTTCCCGTTTGACTCGGGACCGGATTGAGGCCGCTGCCTGCCGTCCCGGACCCCATGGTATTCTGCGAACGTCATGAACAGCCGCTTCGCCTTTCGCCGGGAATTCCTCCGTTTTCTCGCAGCCAGCCCGCTCGCGACCTTCGCGAGCGCCCAGGAACTGCTTCCGGCAATCGCGGCCCCCAAAGACGCGATCAACGTCATGGACTTCGAGTCGCTCGCCCGGAAGATGTTGTCACCCGCGCATTGAGGGTACCTCGCCACCGGCGTCGATGACGACCTCACACTCCGCATGAATCGCGAGGCAATGACGCACTACCAACTCCGCGCCCGCCGCCTGACAGGCGTCTCCACAGCGAGCCTCAAGACCGAAGTCCTCGGCGCAACCTGGGACATGCCCGTCTACCTCAGCGCGGTCGGCCACCAGAAGCAGTTTCATCCGGAAGGCGAGTTGGGCGTGGCCCGAGCCGCCAGAAACCGGAAAACCGTCCAGATGCTCTCCACCCTCACCTCCATCGCCGTGGAAGAAGTGGCCCAGGCGCTCGGTGCCCCACCCTGGTATCAGCTCTACATGCCTTCCTCCTGGGCCGAAACCGAAAAGATGGTGAAGCGAGTGGAAGCGGCCGGCTGTCCCGTCCTGGTTTGGACCATCGACGTCCTGACCGGACGTAACACCGAAACCTTCACCCGCTTGGCGAGAACCGACACAAGCGATTGTTCCGTCTGCCACAAAGTACACCCAATTACGGGCTCCCGGATCGAAATGAACCGCGCCAGTCCGATGTTCGCCGGACTCTCCGGAGCGTGGAGTCCGGTGGGTGCGGATTGGACCTACGTCGACCGTCTGAAGAAGATGACAGGCATGAAGCTCCTGATAAAAGGCATCGACGCCGGGGACGACGCCCGCCTGGCGCGGGACCATGGCGCCGACGGCGTGATCGTATCGAACCACGGAGGCCGCGCCGCCGAGACCGGCCGCGGCACAATGGACGCCCTGCCCGAGGTGATCGCCGCTGTAGGCGGCCAAATCCCCGTATTTGTCGACGGAGGATTCCGCCGCGGCACCGACATCCTGAAAGCCCTGGCGCTCGGAGCGCGCGCCGTCGGCATCGGCCGTCCTTACATCTGGGGCTTGGCATCGTTCGGCCAACCCGGTGTGGAACGGGTCCTCGAAATCCTTCGCGCCGAACTGGAATTGATCATGCTTCAATGCGGAATCTCTTCCCTCGCCAGGATTTCAAAGGATGCCATCGTAATTCCCCCCGCCAGACCCTGACGGAATGGAGTCCACGCGGTGCCCGTGGGCCTAAGGTCCTGGGGTTTCTGCGGTTTGTGGGAGGTTGATCATCTTCGCAATCTTTGGCCAACGATTGCTCGCTCTCAACTGCTTGCAGGCCACGAAGCGGATATAAACCGTCCTCATGGCGAGGTCGCCCTCACTGATCGCCCGCTCGGCCCAGTCGGCTCCTTTATCGACTTCACCGCAAAGCAAGTGAAAGAGAGCCTGGGCGCGCGCATCACCGGGCGCGCCACCTGAACCAAGTGTTTTCGCGATGGATTGGGACTCGGCCTCGTCCCCACTGCGGTAAAGGAGTGCGGCAAGAACACCGGTTGTTTCAGGCAGCCATGCCCCGATGGAATGGGCTCGCCGTGCGGCCGCCAACGCCTCAGGAAGGTTGCCCTGGTCAGCCAGGATCATGGCCACGGATACCATGGCCGCAGCCTGGTTCGGGTCCAGTTCCAGCACTTTCCTCAATTGCTCAAGCGCTTCCCGCTCGCGGTCCGCAGCCTGCAGATAGGCGTGCAGATTCATCCGTGGCCATACATCGAGCGGGTCTTCTTCGACTGCACGCTGTGCGAGCGCGATTGCCTCCGCAACATTGCCGCGCAAGTACTGAAACCATGCATAAACGGGCTGGGTTATCGATGTGCCGACTTGCCTTGCCCCCGGAAAGGCGAAATACTGCTCAGCCCTGGTCCAATCCTGCTCGAAGACCGCGGCCACGTATCCCGCGAGAGCATGGGCGTCCGGGAGAGCCGGATCAATTTGAAGCGCTCGCTCGGCCTCTTCACGCGCTGCCAGCGAAGCGTGGTCCGCCGGGTACCTGCTGAACAGTGTCATTGCGACCCAGTAGAATCCCACCTCAACCCGAGCGAGGGCAAATGCCGGATCGAGCTTAATCGCCCGCTCGTGGCACTGTTTCGCTAACTCGAGCGACTCCGGCGTAGCCTTGGCTTGCAGATACCTGGCTTTCAAATAAGCCTCATAGGCCGCGAGCTTCGGTTCATAGCGTTTTGGAATGGTCTCTGGCGAAAGCTTCACCCGCAATGCTCCGGCGATTGCCGTAGCGATGTCATCCTGAAGGGTGAAGATGTCGCTCATCTCGCGGTCGTACCGCTCGCTCCAGAGCTGGGCGCCGTCGGCTGCGTCAATCAACTGGCCGGTAACGCGGAGGCGGGTTTCCGTGCGGCGTACGCTCCCTTCGAGCACATGCGTGACGCCCAGCGCACCCGCAATTCCGCGAATGTCGGTCTCTTTGCCGCGGAAGGCGAAGGCCGAGGTGCGGGCGATAACTTTCAGGCCGGGGATTTTTGCCAGCAGGTTGATGATTTCTTCGGCCAGGCCGTCGGAGAAGTATTCCTGATCTTTCTCCGCGCTGAGGTTGGCAAAGGGCAGCACCGCTAGGGAGGGAGTGGCTGCGGTAAGGTTGGCGCCACTCTGAGTTGGGAGCCTCGACGGCGCTAGCTTCGGCCCTGCGGCAATTTCCAGCCCTGCCTTTCGAAGGCCTTCGATCAGCCCCTCGACAAGGTCTGGTCCCCAAAAAACCGCGAGAATCTTCCGCGCCTCTGCTTTGAACTTCGGCCGCTGGGTCAACAGAGTTTGCAGCAGAATGTGTGCCGATTCGATCTCGCCAAGCTGCCCAAGGACTGCCGCCATGACTGCGCTTGTGCGCCAGAGGCTGGGCATGTTCACTTTGCGGGCGAACTCAAGAGACAGGCGGTAGTCGCCTTTGCGATAGGCGTCGAAGCACGGAACAAACCAATACCATCCCGGGTAGTGCGGATTGAGACTGCGAGCCTTGGCCGCCAACCTGCAACCATATTCCCAGTCGCCGTCGTACGCGATAAAGGAACCCAAGAAAGCGATGGAGAATCCGTCCATGGGGTTGAGCTCCAGCGCACGCTCCGCCGCGATCCGGAAGCCTGGCCGATCCCCAAGGAAATACTTTGCCATCGCAAGAGCGTGAAACGCGAGGTGATTGGAAGGCGCGGCTTCAACTGCGCGCAACGCAGCTGCCATCGCCCGGCCCAGCGGATCGGGCCCGAGATTGAATTCATGGGTGAATTCTTCCTTGCAGATGAGCGACAGCATGGCCCAGGCATCGGCATAGCCTGGCTGCACTTCCACCGCATGTTCCAAGGCGGCACGCGACGCGGCATGCTCCTCAGCGTTGACACGCTGGAAGTGCGCGAAGCTGCGCAGCACCGCCTCGTACGGGCTGAGATCGGATGGATTTCTGGTCCGGAGGATCTCCGACATGCTGCGGGGCAGAATGCCTTGTGTGTCAGCAACAGTGGAAACGATGCGAGGAACGAGATCGTCCTGCAACTCGAAGAAAGCATCCGGGCTGAAAGCGCGCTCGTAATTCTCGGCCCAAAGATGGGCGCCCGTGATGCCATCCACAAGCTGGACAGACAGGCGCAGCTTCGAACCTGCCTGACGCAGGCTGCCCTCCATCACGTAGCGCGCACCGAGTTCGTGGCCGGCGGTGCGAACATCGACTCCACCTTGTGAGTACCGTGACGTCGAGCTGCGTGCGATGACGCGCAGGTAGGAGAAGCGCGAGAGCCCGGTGACAATCTCTTCACCCAGCCCATCGGCCAGCGTGGCGATCTCCGGGCTTGCGCCGATCGACTTGAAGGGGAGCACGGCGATCCAGAAACCTTCGTCGGCGCGCGTAGCACCTGAACCGGGGACAGCTCCGGCGTCGAGCCTCGAAGAGGTTGGCTTTGTTGCACTCTTCCGGTCCGCAGTTGCTCCAACTTCGGGAATGTTGAGGCCGGCTTTGCGAAGGCCGTCGAGGAACCTTGCGCCGAATTCAGGGTTCCAGACTTTTGCTACTTGGCTGGGCAGCAAGGCGGGGAGTTCGGGCCGAAACTTCAGCAAGTCGCCTGCCGCTTTCGCCGCCGTTTCTCCGTCCCCGAGCTGACCTGCCGCGGATGCAATCATCATGGATGCCAGCGGGTTGCCCCTCAGCTTGGCCTTCTGTGCGAAAGCGAGTGCGCCGCGGTAGTCCTTTTGAGAAAACGCTTGGTAGAAATCCGCGAACCAGTAAAAGCCGGGATGATTCGGGTTCAGTTGCTTGGCGCGCCCGGCCAGTTGCATGCCGCGCTCCGCATTGCCGCCATATACGAGGAACTCGCCGAGAAAGGCGACCGCATTGCCGTCCATCGGGTTCAGCGCCAGAGCACGCTCGGCAGCATCCTGAAACGAATCGAAGTCTTTCTGGTGTGCGAGGACCTGGGCCAGGCTGAAATACGCCAGATGACTCGTTGGGCTCAGTTCAACGGCCTTGCGTGCGGCTGAGGCCGCGTTTTCCAGGGCGTTCTTTTGTAGCTCATAGCCATGCAAATAGTCCTGGGCCGAGAGGCACGCGAGCATTGCCCAGGCATCTGCGTATGCCGGAGCTTTGCGCACGGCAGCTTCCAACCCGGACCGGGAAGCCGACAACTCTTCTGGGGTGTACCTCTCAAAGTAGGCGAAGCTGCGCAGCACGGCTTCGTAAGGGCTCAATTCTTCCGGGGCTTTGCTATGCACTGCCTCACTCATGCTGCGCGGCAATGCGCCGTTGTTATCGGCAACGGTGGAAACGATGCGTGGGACCAGGTCGTCCTGGAGTTCGAAGATGGATTCGGGGCTGAAGGCGCGCTCATAGTTCTCAGCCCAGAGGTGCGCGCCGGTGACCGTGTCGACGAGTTGGACGGCGAGGCGCAGCTTTGCGCCAGCCTGGCGCAGGGTGCCTTCCATGACGTAGCGTGCGCCGAGTTCTTTGCCTGCTACGCGCACGTCGATTGCCTTGTTGGCGTAGCTGAGCGTGGAACCGCGTGCGATAACGCGCAAATAAGAAAAGCGCGACATGCCGGTCACGATGTCTTCCGTTAATCCTTCGGCAAGTGCAGCGAGGTCGGGGCTTGCGCCTTGCGCCTTGAAGGGCAGCACGGCGACCCAGAAACCTTCCTCGGCGCGGGCTGCGCCGGAGTCCGTGTGGGAGTGGGCGGCTGAGGTTGGGGACGGGGTTGCGGCGTGGCTTGAAGCTGGAGCTTGAGCCGAGGTTGGCGAAGCGGCTTTCTGCTGGGTTTGGCGGGCGAGGTCGCGGAACTCGTTGGAGATGTCCCGCGCGGTCTGGATGCGGTGGCGCGGGTCTTTCTCAAGGCAGCGGCGGATGATGCGTGCCAGATCGCTGGGCAGGTCGGCGCGGATGTCGCAGACGGAGGGCGGGGTGTCGCGAAGGATTGACGACATTAGCTCTGCCGAGGAGAAGCCGGCAAAGGGCTGCTTGCCGGTGGCCATCTCATGGAGCACGACGCCGAGGGAGAAGATGTCTGTGCGGTGGTCGAGGGGGCGTCCGGAGATTTGCTCAGGCGACATGTACGCGGGAGTGCCCATGACCATGCCGGCCTGGGTGTTGCCTGCGGCGACGCGGGTTTCATCTTCAGGGCCGGGCTGGGTGACCTCTTTGGCGAGGCCAAAATCGAGCACCTTGACGCGGCCCTCGTTGTTGACCATGACGTTGGCGGGCTTGAGGTCGCGATGGACGATTCCCTTGTCGTGCGCGGCAGAGAGGGCGTCGGCAATCGCGTTGCCGATGTCGACGATCTGGTCGGCGGGCAGGCCGTGAGCGGGGATGATGCGGTCGAGCGGCTTGCCCTCGACGAGCTCCATGGTGAGGAAGTGAATGCTGCCGGCCTCTTCAACGGAGTAGATGGTGACAATGTTGGGATGGTTGAGCGCGGCGACGGCGCGAGCCTCACGCTGGAAGCGGGCCAGGCGGTCAGGGTCGGTGGACATGGCCGCAGGCAGCACCTTGATGGCTACGTCGCGGCCCAGGCGCGGGTCGCGGGCGCGAAAGACCTCGCCCATGCCGCCAGCTCCTATGGGCGAGAGGATTTCGTATGGTCCGAGTTTTGTGCCTGGAGCGAGCGGCATTCGGCTGGTTGAGTTCAGTGTAGCCGATCAGAAGGCGGTCAAGTCCTGTGTTACGGCGCCAACCGGAAACAATCCACCCGGCCGTCTAAACGCACTAAACCGCAAGGCTCCGGCTATTGTGGTCGTGAAGTGGGCATCTCGTACGGTGGCCCCAAAGCCTATCACGCAGCCTGCTGCCGACGAATCTGCCGCTGCTTTCGCGCCGCCTCCAACCGCGGCGGAATCGTCCTGGACATCGATGGAACCAGCGCCGGCCTTTACGATTCACTCGACGTTGCCGGAAACCTGCATCTCAACGGCGGCACGCTGGACATCGTCTTCGAGAATGGATTCCTGCCGCAGGCGGGCGAGACCTGGAACATCCTCGCCACGGCGCAATCGACACAGACGCCGGAACCGCCCACGTTGGTCATCGGGCTCCTGATCCTTGCGACGGGAAGCGTTCTGCGCCGATTCTTGCGCCGTCGGTAGGGGGCGGCTGAGCACCATGGCCGCCGCGCCGAACTCTAAGAGACCGCAAGATAGGCGGACTCCGGGGGCGCTGGTATCTTGGCGGGAACCCGGCTCGCTGAGCCCGCCGCGGCACTGTGCGCGGCGGGCGGCGAGTGGCCAGGAGACGGACGAGGCGGAGACTGCTCAAGCAGTCAGGCTCTCGATCGATTGAGCGAGGGCTTCAGCCCTGAAGGGTTTTGGCAGGAAACGGCGGCGGGGAATGTCTGTGGGAGGCTCGGCCACAAAGCCCGCGATGTACAGCACCTCGATTCTTGGTAGTCGGCTTTGACCTTGTGCCTGAGTGTCATGCCATCCATTCCGGGGTACCCGCAATCTCACTCAGTGACAAGCGTCCTAACCGTTAAGGGAGCGGGCCGACCTCAAAAAATAGAGGCTGCGCCTCAGATTCTTCGGGTGCCCCGCCGTTGTCGCGCGTCAGGGCTCCGTCGGGCGCGGGCGGCTGAACGGTTTCTGGCGCGCCTCAGTCAGAAGGAGAAGGCTGGAGGAGCCGGGTGAGCGACAGCAGCAGATCCAGGCGCGCGCGCCCGATTTCCATGTCGGGATCGAGGGGGACGCCTGCGTTCAGGGCGCTCGAAACGTCGCCGAAATCCAGATTCGGGCGGACACTCTTCATCAGGCCGGCTGCGCCTGCCACCAGGGCGGAGCTGAAACTGGTGCCCCACACGGCTGCGTAGTTCCCGCCGGGGAAAAGCGTTACCAACGCTTCGCCCGGCGCCGAAGTATCAACCGCGCTGCCGGAGTTACTGAACGGGCTGATGACGTCGGAGAAGTTCACCGAACCAACCCCGATCATGTGCCGGTAACCGGCCGGGTACATGATCGTCTCCGTGCCCTGATTGCCGGCGGAGGCGACGCAGATCACGCCGTTTCCGGTCGCGTACGCGATCGCAGCTTGCAGTACCGGCGACGACGTCTGGTAGGCGAAGCTCATGCTGATCACGTTGGCTCCGTTGTCCACAGCATAGCGAATCGCTCTGGCAACATCGTAGATCGAGGCGGTGCCGTCCGCATGGAACGCCTTCAGCGGCATGATTCTCGCGCCCGGCGACACCAGATGAATGAGGCCGGCGACCATGGTGCCGTGTCCGAAAGCGGAAGGCAAGCCGTTCCCGTCCAGCAGTTCCACCGTGGATTGATCGAGAATCTCGACGGTCGATTGCTGCAGCCCCACCACAACCTGCTTGGCATCGAGCAGTTCCACGGTTGACTGCTGGAGCGCGCCGGCGACCGCGTCGGGCAGGTCGAGCAGTTCCGAGACGGTATCGGGGCGGTCGCGCGTGAAGTCGTAACCCGGCACCAGCGCGCCGGCAAGCCCTGGGTGGCCCGGATCGACTCCGGTGTCGATGATGGCGATGAGTGCTGAGCCGGCGCCAAACGACGACTGCGCCGCGCCCAGTTCAATCATCTGCGTGCCGGGCTGGTTGACGTACGTCCCGAGCACGGTGCTGCCGTAATACTGGACCGTCGCGCGGGCGGTGAGCAGGTCGCCAACCGCTTGCAGAGACACGGAGGACTGCGACGAGGGAGCGGCTTCGGTGGAGCTCACCGTCGCATTGGGCTCCAAGTCGACAACGCCTGGTTCGGAAGCCAGGTTCGCGAGGTCAGCGGCCGATAACGGGGTTGTAGCACTGACGGAGTAAAAGTTGCCCGGCGGAGTGATGGGCGGGGTCGCAACGCTGAGCTGATACTTGGCAGCGAGAGAACAGATCGGCGTTCCGGGCGTGGTCCCGATGACGTAGTTCGGTGTACCCGCCAGCACCGGGTTGGGCGCACTCGACTGTCCATCCAGCACCGGGCTTGCCCCGAGGGCGCCCAACAGCAGGCAGAACGCCCCAGCGCGAGCCAAGTAGCGCCGCGGAGTCATCAGCCCTGATCTCCGTGCGTGCCGGCGTCCAACAGAGATCCCAGGGGAAGGTCGATCCGCTGTCCCCGGTCCTTCAGCGCGAGCCGCAAGGTGACGTTCTTTCGAATCGGCGACCCGATCAGGAACTCTCCGAACCGGTTGGTGGCGGATTCACTGAAGACCCGGCCTCTGGCGACGGTTTGCACCGGGATCCCTTCCATAGGCCCCTCCTGACCCCCCTCGTTGGCGATTTCGCCGATGATCTCGGCTTCCTCGCCGCCCAGCAACGGCTCGACCTTCAGATACACGGCGTAGTCGGCGGCGCGGAACGTTAGCCGGGCGCCTTCCTGTCCGGCGTTCCCAGTCCGCGACCGCACCCCAGCCGGTTGCCAATTCAGAGGTCGAGTGTCTGTTAGATGCCCAAGGATCACGGTAAGATTCTCGATCCAGCCGGACGAATGCACCGTTGTGGCAATCTTTTTCGCACGCTCGATGAGTTCCGGCGGGACTGCCAGCAAGCGCTCGTTGAGCGCCATCCTGGCCACGGCGTGGAAGCGGTTCGCGGTCATCCTGCAGCCTTCGCACCCTGCATCGAGGTGTGCCTGCAGTTCAGCCCGAACTTCCTCACTGCCGACATGGCGCGCGAAGTCAGCCCAAAGCTCGTCGCTGAAGTGCTGCGCTCCGGAGTCACGCTTCCCTGGCTTCAATTCTTCCTCCTTATCCATCGACACTGCGTCACCTGTACAGGGCGCGGCATCTTCCAGGAAAATATAGTCGCAATTGTTACTTTCTAGTTCACTGACTCAGCATGACTTAGCCTTCCGGGTTCACCAATCAGCAGGAACGGAGCCCAGAAATAGGGGTGCGGGTAGCGCTCTCGGATTTCCCGCATGGCCCCCTGGACCGCGGTGGCCAGGGGAGCTCCGCTGCCGACCTCCCGGTAGAAACTGCCCATGAACTCCTTGGTGCAGGCATCGTCGATGTCCCAGAGCGTCACCAGAAGGCTGCGCACGCCCGCCTGCAGGAAGCCGCGCATTAGCCCCAGGAGTTCGTCTCCGCCCACGGCGACCGCCAGCCCGCTGCTACAGGCGCTCAGCGTGAGTAGTTCGATATTCAAGTTCAGCCGGTTCAAATCGATCATGCTCAGCCGGGAATCGGCCAACTGCAGGGCGGAGAACATGGGATTGTCGCGGCGGAAGATGCCGTGTGCCGACAGGTGGAGGATGCGGGATTCGGGAGCGTGCTGGCGGAAGGCCTCCAGCGAGGCGGCCTCGCCCAGCAGCAATCTGGCATCGGGGAGCGTCCGGGCTACCAGGCATGCTTCCTCCTGAATGCGGGGCGTCCGCTCATCGGGCACCGCCATCACCACCGAGCGGCGCGTCGGCCGGACGGGTCGCTCGCGGCAGCGCGCCAGTACGCCCGCGCTGGGAGCGACCGAAAGGGTGAACCGGTCGATCAGGGCGCTGGATCCATCGTGCAGGGCTGCGAAGGGCAGCCCATGCAGATCGCGGTGTGGCGCGATGATCAGGTGGCGGTAGCCGGACAACCGGTCCTCAACTGGCGCCAGCAGCAGCGTGTAGAGCTCGCGGAAATGGTGGGAAGCGGCATCGAGGCCGTCTCCAAGATGGGATGCGGGTGTTCCGGCCCACCGGTACTTTCCCAACTGGAAGTGCAGCAACTTCAAGGTGCGGTGCACCGGGGCGGAAGACCCGAGCCTGGCCACTTCCAAGCCCTCGCGGCTCAACAGGAACAGGTATAGGACTCCGCGAGCCTCGTAGTATTCCAGCAATATTTCGCCGTCGCGCAAAGCCTGCTGCAAGTCCGGAATGTTGTCAGGCCGCGCCGGGAGCCACCCGGAATCCACCGGGCGGGGGCGATTCTTCCAGTCGATCAGGCGGGCTTCCAGTTCCCGCGCCCTTTCCCGCAGCGCGGTCGTGCGATTGGGGCTGGGTGGTTCGTTCGCCAGAACAGCCTGGTCCATTTGGCGATAGACCAGATTCAGATCGCGCCGCAGACAGTCGAAACTGGTCTCGTCGTTCCCGGCCGCGTCCGAGATCTCGGAGGGGGCTGCCAGGCGGTCGGCCAGGCTGCGCGACTTGGCCTGTTGAATCAGGAGCAGGGCCCGGCCGGCGCCCCCGGATCTCGCGGAGGCGGGCGAATCCAGGCACAGAGCCACCAGCCCTTCATACACCGCCAGTTTGTCCTGGAGAATGGAAATGCGCAGGTCCTCGGCATCGACACGCCCGCGCAGGTCCTCCACCTCGCGCCGCGCCGCCTCGTACGATTCCAGCGCCTCGTCCCAGCGGCCCTGCGTTTCGTGGATCTCGCCCTCGAGCAGGCTGGCGTGGAAGCGGAGCGAAGGGGAGAGTTCCTCCCCAAGGCGTTCCACGGCCTTCTGGCTGATGGCGCGCGCCC
The DNA here is from genome assembly GCA_964493965.1 of uncultured Solibacteraceae bacterium. GTDB lineage: Bacteria > Acidobacteriota > Terriglobia > Bryobacterales > Bryobacteraceae > DASWZN01. The sequence goes on along the minus strand of CAZBQQ010000020.1, from coordinate 26,000 downwards.
GGTCGGCGTGGCCGGCTTCGAGCCACAGGCGGGCCAGGAGGATCTGGCAATGCGCGGCCCGGCCCGGTACCCTGGTTCGAGTCAGGGTGCGCCAGGCCGAAGCGCTCAGCCTGCGGGCCTGGTCGAAGCGGGCTTCGTGGAACGCCAGCACCGCGCGTAACTGATCCACCATCGCCGGCCAGACCGGGTTCTGTTCCTGCTGGAACAGGCGGCGGGCTGTGACCAGGGTCCGGGCCGCCATACGGTAATTCCCTCGCTGGCTGGCTGCAACCGCCTGGCTCACCAGCGCCTTTGCCTGCTCGTAAGGCATTCCCAGCGTGCGAAAACCGTCAGCCGCGCGCCGGGCGAGTCCTTCGCCTTCCCGGGCGAGGTTCAATTCCAGAGCCATCTCGGCCTCGTCCAGGTCGCAGAGCGTACTGTGATAGGTGTCGCCCGCCGCCTCGGCGCGCTCGCGCGAAATCTGGTAGAGCCTCCGCGCCTCCGTATAGTCGCCGCGGAGATAGTAAAGGTAGGCGATGTTGTAGTCGGCCCGCGCCACCAGGTTGGCCAGGCCGTGCCGATCGCAATGCTCGCGCGCCCGCTGATAGTGCGAAAGCGCTTCCGGAAACTGCCCGAGACTGGTGTAGGAGACAGCAAGGTTGCTGAGCGCAGCGCCGACGTCATACGGTTCGCCGGCGGCTTCGAAGCCCTCCAGCGCGCGTTGATACCGCGCCAGGGCGTCTTTCGGACGGTCCTGGCGGAAGTAGATATTCCCCACGTTGGAATCCAGGCGCGCCAGCCGCAGCACATCCTGGTGATGGTGGAAGATGATGGCTGCGCGCGCGGCCCACTGGTGCGCTTCGTCATACTGTCCACGGAAGATAAGCGCTTGAAGCCCGCCCAAGAGCGTGCGCGCTAGTTCGGACTCGGCGCCCGCTTCATCGAACAGCGCCGCAGCCGAGTCGTAAGCGGCTACTGCTCTTTCGTAGTCCCCTGCAACATGGCTGCAGTGTCCCTGCGAGCGGAAGGCCCAGGCGCGAGACAGGGGATCGCCGCGCAATTCAGCCACCTTCTGCGCGGCCCGGTTGAGACGCAGCGCACGGGGCCGGTCGTGGTACAGCGCTCCGAGCACTCCCGCATGCAGAGCTGCGGAGGCGTCCGGCGGCAGTGGCGGCCTGGAGCCGGACAGGAACGCAGCCAGCTCCTCCTCGTCCTCGATGCCCGCCAGAGCTTCCAGCCAGTCTCCACGCTCCGTGTTCACAACCCTACCTTCTCAAGCGCCGTTCTCAACTTGGTTAGACAACGGCCACGGATAAAGCCTATAGAGCCCGTGGCCAACCCCAGCGCGTGCGCCACCTGCGCGTAAGGACGCGGCGGGTCCTCGAAGAACAGCATCCCTACCAACTCCCGGCATCTGGGGGGAAGCTGCTCGATGGCCTCGCGAATCTTCTGCTCGCGTTCCGCTTCGGCATGGATAGCGGCCGCATCGGGCCCGCGATCGGCCAGGTCGTGCTCTAATTCGCCGATCGGTACAGTTCGCTGGGCGCGCTGCTTTACCAGCAGACAGCGGCGCGCGGCGGCCGTAATGAGCCACGATCCCAAGCCTTCCACGTGCTCCAGGCGTCTCAGGTCGCGGTACAAGTCGATCCAGACCTGCTGGAAAACATCCGCGGCATCGTCTGGCGCAAGCTGGTACTTGACCGGAACCGACGCCACCAGCCGCCGGTATTTCTCGATCAGTGCAGCCCATGCGGTGTTGCTGCCGTCCAGGCATTCGCGGACCAGGCGGTCGTCCTGCCACGTCTCGGCCGCCTTTTTGGAGGTCATGGGGCATCAGCCCCGCGCCTACGCAAAAAAAGCTCGCCGGCATTCCAGAGCGTAAAATGATCGAGCAGGGCCGGCCGGAAGTTGCCCACGTTCCCTCGTTGCGCAACCACCACCGACGGGCTCACCAGGAAGATCATCGGCAGCTGCGCCGCCACAATCTCCTGAACCCGGTCGTACATCTTCTTCCTCTCGCCGGCATCGAGAGTCACCATCTGCGCTTTCATCAACCGGTCGATCTCGCCCTCCCAATCCGTCGCCGGCTGCTTCTGGTTAGGATTCCACAGGTGCATGCCGCCTGAGGACAGCCATACGTTCTGCTCCGCGTTGGGGTCCGCATCGCCGCCGCCCAGAGCCAAAAGCGCGGTATCGAACTGCTGGGTGTCGACCACGCGGCCCAGCAGAGAGCGGAACTCGAGCGGCGCGATCGTAACGGCGATTCCGAGTTCGCCATAGTCGGCCTGCAGCATGGTGGCCATTTGCATCCGCTCCGGGCTGCTGCTCGAAACCAGGATCGAGAATTCGACCGAGGTGCCCGTGGAATCGAGAAGATGTCCCTCCGGGTTCCAACGGAATCCGGCTTTGCGCAATTGTTCCCGCCCCTGGGCGACCGACCGCGCCGGGTGCGGCAGCCGGCCGTCGTACCAGAGCAGATTCCCCGGGGTCACGTGACCCCAGAGAGGCGTGGCCCGGCCCTGATAGACGATGTGCGCCAGGGCCTCGCGGTCCGTGGCGGCCGAAAGCGCGGCACGGAACTCATGCGAGTTGAACCACGCGAGCTTCGAGCTTCGCGGCGAGAGGTTGAAGCACAGGAAGTTATATTCCAGACCCGGCCCCAGATCCGTGACCGCCGCGCCCTTCCCCTGCAGGTAGGAAATCGACTTCATGTTCAGGCGGTTTAGCACATCGAGATCTCCGGAAACGAAGCGCGCCAGTTGCACCTCCTCATCGGCGAGCAGGCTGAACTCGATCCCGTCCAGATACGGCAGGTCCCCTCCGCCCTCGGCCGCCGGCCGCCAATAATGCGGATTCCGCTCCAGCACGACCGCGGCTCCGGGGCGGTACTCTTTCAAGCGGAAGGGTCCGAGTCCCGCGATTTCCGCTGGCGAGGTTCCTACCGTCCAGGCGTCCCGGAGTTTGCCGGCTTTCCATTGGGGCTCGAGCCGGTGCCGCGGCAGCATAGCCACCGAATCGAACAATCGCTCGGCCGCGGCGTAGGGCTTGGGCAGCACGAACTCCACCGTGAAATCGTCTTTCCGGACGCATTGGATCGGCTGACCGTCGATCATCAACAGGTCGCGTTGAGGCGAGCGAACCTTGTCATCCAGGTACACCCCCCACGAAAAGACCACATCGTCGGCGGTGAACCCCGTGCCGTCGGAGAAGCGTACGCCACGGCGCAGTTTGAGGGTGTACCTGGTTCCGTCCGGGGACTGCGACCAGGTTTCTGCCAGCGCCGGGACTGTCTTTTGCGTGGACCGGTCGATACTGATCAGGTCCGCGTGAATCCGCCGCAGCACATCGCGCGAGGGCGCATCGATCGCGATGACGGGATTGAAAGTCTTAGGCTCCGCGCGCAGGGCGACATGGAGGATGCCGCCCCGGGCGGGACGTTCGGCATAGCCCGGCGATACTATCAGGCTCAGAGCGGTTAGTAAGTAGCCCAGGGTCATACTGGAGTCCGGAGACACGAACACTTAAGTCTATGATGAGGCCCGAAATCGCCGGAGTGCAATAGCACAGGTCAAACAGAGCGAAATAATTAGACAGGCCGGTAGCAGACGCCACCATTGTTCGGGCAGCAGATAGGCCTGTTTCAGGCCCAGGATCAGGCCGCCCCAACTCGGCTCGGGCTCACCCACCCCCAGTCCCAGGAAGGAAAGGGTCACTTCTGCGAGTACGAAGCGGGGAAAGAGGACCAGCGCCTGTACCGCCAGCACCCCCCACGTTCCGGGTAGAACGTGCCTCAGGAAGATCCTGTATCCGGAAACGCCAAACCCACGCGCTGCCTCGACATAACCACGCTCCGCGAGACTCAGCACCAGGCCGCGCACCAGCCGCGCGGGGCGCGCCCAACTCACCAGGGCGATGAGGGCCAGCATCACGGCCACAGCCGCCCGCGGCTTCATGCTCAAAGGCAGCACCGCTCTGAGGCCGATCAGCACGTAGAGCCACGGCAGCGAGAGGACCAGATCTCCCAGGCGCATGAGGACCTGGTCAACCCATCCGCCGTTGAATCCCGCAACACCTCCTGCCAGACCCCCAAGGACCAACGTGAGCGCGGTGGCCGACACCCCCGCAAGGACAGACCAGTTTGCACCGGCCAGGAATCGGGATAGTACGTCGCGGCCGTAATCGTCGGTTCCCAGCCAATGCAGCCGGCTCGGCGGGGCGTTGGTAATCTCCCGGTGCTGCTCCAGCGGGCTGTAGGGCGCCAGAAGCGGTCCCGCGAGCGAGAGCACGACCAGCGCGGCCAGGACGGCGATCGGGAAATTACGATTCATTGGGAAGCCGGATGCGCGGATCGAGGCGGTAGAGAACCAGGTCCGCGGCGAGATTCGAGAGTGCCAGCACCGCCGCCAGAAGCATCAGGATGGTTTGAACGATTGGGTAGTCCCGGGCCTGCACGGCTTCGAGGAACAGCGGACCGAGCCCGGGCCAGCCGGTAAGCGCTTCGACCACGAACGAGGAGCCGATCGTGGCGGCGACCGACAAGCCCGCGAGCGAAACCAACGGGTTCGCGGCCGCCCGTAGAATGAACCGAAGCCAGAGTCGAGCGCCGGAGATACCCCGCGATTCGGCTATGCGGACGAACGCGAGCTCACGTGCCTGACGGACCTGCTGCGACACGTGCAGAAACACCACCGGCAGGAGTGAAAACGTAAGCCCCACGATCGGCAGCCAGGCGCCGGTGATCCGCATGCCGGCCCAGACCGCCAGCCACAGCATCAGGCTCACGGCAATCACGTCCGGGATCATGGCAGCGGCGGCGGCTCCGGGATCGAGCGTCATCGTCCAGCGAAACCGCGCGGCCAGCAACCCGCCACCGGTGCCGAGCAACCACGCGAGCACCAGCGCGGGCACCGCGATCTCCAGGGTCTTTTGGATGCGCGGCGCAATGAGGCGGCTGACCGGAATTCCGTATGCCAGCGAGGTGCCCAAATCTCCCCGAATGCAGGAAGCCGCCCAATCGCGATAACGATGCGGCCACGAGTTTCTGAGCCCGGCGGCCTCGCGAAGGGCCTCGACGGTTTGCCGTGAGGCCTGCGGATCAGCGAGTTGCTCCGTGTAGATGTCCCCCGGCAAGACGCGGAAGAACAGGAACAGAAGAACCGACAGGACCAGGAGCTGAGCCAGGCTCGCCAGGGACCTCCACAGAAAGAAGATCATGCGTTTCGAGGCTCCGCCACGATGCGGCCCGCCGCGACGTGAACCACTCGCGCGTTCAGAGCGGCCGCCACTTCGAGATCGTGTGTCACCAACAGCAGGCTGAGGTTACGCTCCTGTTGCAGGGCGCGCAAGAAGAAAAGGATGTGCCCGCGATTCGTCGGGTCGAGGCCCGCGAGAGATTCGTCCAGGATCAACAGGCCGTTTTGGAGAGGGGCGGCGGCGCGCAGTATGGCGATGCGCGCGCGCTGGCCCTCGCTTAGCTCTCCGGTCCGCCGGCCGATCCATTCACGGGGAAGCCGGACCTTCGGGAGCCACTCCCTGTCGGCCTCGGAACACGCTTCCTGGAGTGCATCGCCGACGGAGATCCGCGGATTCAGGGACTCGGAGGGCTCCTGCTGCACAAGTTGGACGCGCCGCGGCCCGGGCGCCCCGGCACCGGTCGGCCAGTCGATCGAACCGGAATCCCAACGTTCGCGACCGGCGATGCATCGCGCCAGCGTCGACTTGCCGGCGCCAGACGGTCCGTAAAGGACCACGCATTCCCCGGCTCCGATCTCGATGGAGACGTCGTCGAGGGCCCGCACCACCGGGCGGGTACGGGTCAGCCAATCCCGCCGGTGGAATGTCTTGGTCAGGCGGCGAACCTCGAGTAACGGCTGCCGGGGGACGTTGTCCCGCGGAGCGAATGGCGCCGCGGGGCTATCGTCGGGCGTCATGCGAAGCATCCGGCAGCCCAGCTTCCGGAAGACGTGTTCGCGATGAGATGCCACCAGGATGGCGGCGCCTGTTTCGAGCGAATGCCGGTCGAGCAATTCCAGCAACGCGGCTTCCCGGTCCGGATCAAGATTGGCGGTCGGCTCGTCGGCCACAATCAGACTCGGATGGAGCGCGAATGCCTGCACCATCAATACTCGTTGGCGTTCGCCGCCGCTCAACTGATGCGGATAGGCCTGGAGGAAGCGCGGGCTATCGAGGCCGACCAAAGCCAGAAGGTCCGCGGTCCGCCGCGCGGAGCCGGTCAATTCCGTGATCTGCTCGCCGACCGTCAGGAAGGGAGAGAAGCTGGCGAGCGCTTGCTGCGGGATATAGCCGATACGGCCGCGGATCGTGCGACTGCCACCCACCGTTGCCGCGGCTGGCAGCAAGCCGGCAACGGCTTTCAGAAGCGTCGTCTTTCCGCACCCGGACTCGCCGGCGATGCCCAGCCGTTCCCCATTCTCGAGGGCGATCGATACGGGGGCGAACACAGGTTGCCGTCCCGCATACCGGACGCTCAGGTCCCGCAGTTCGAGGAGGGGCACGCTCACAGACTACTAGATGCAGAGAAGGACCGTCAGCTTCGGCTGCGTTCCCTAGACCCCGGAATTCGGGTCGAACGCGCCGCTGCGTCATTGGGGGTTGTTCCAGAACCGAGAGCTTTGAGAGCGCGCAGATTGGCGGACGCCGCTGCAATCGCCCTGGTCAACGCATAGAGCGTGTCCGCTAGTCGACCGGCATCTTCATCGGCGCGGGTGTCAGATCCCGCCTTCCCGACCGGTTGCCTGCCCTCCACGATGCTACCCCGCTTCATCCGTGAACCGCCTTTGTCCCGCCGGGATCGAGTCCTGCAGTTTCCGCTCGGCGGTCGTCTCACACCATTAAGGGCGAGGTCCCGCCTCAGAAAATAGAGGCTAGGCGCCAGATTCTTGTTGTCCCTCACCTGAGTCGCCACAACCGTCCCGCATCCCGACAGGTACGCATGCCAACGGGCCATTGACGGTACGCGGGGCGAGGGCCACCCAGGGCCTTACGGCGCGAAGTACCCGTCGATGTCGAGGATGACCTCGGTACGATCCGTCACGTAGATGCTGATGGCTCCATTTGTGCCTGCCGGCACGATGGCCGCGTTTGCCACCAACGTTCCATCCCACGAGTTCAGCGTCGAGACGTTCGGCCTCGCGGATCCCGCCGGCCACGCCGTCAGGTACGACAGGACGCCGTCCGGCACCACCGTCACGTTCAGCGAATATGCCGCTGCGTTCGCAGGAATATTGCAGCGGCTGGCCGGGATTACAAAAGAGCGCGCTTCCTCGCCCTCCATCGTCGGCCCGCCAAACGGACCCGCAAGATCGCGCGTGTCCGCTATCCGGCACGGAGCGACGGGATAGAACAGGAGCGCACCCGCGCTGCCCGGCGACGCGAAGTAACCGTTCAGGTCCAGAATCAGGTCCGTCGGGTCGGTCACGAAAACCGAGACCGATTCGTTGGTGCCCGCGGAAACCAGCGCCGCGTTCGCCACTACCTTGCCGGTCCAGGAGTTCAGCGTCGAGACGCCGGGGCGCTCCTGCCCGGTCGGCCAAGCCGTCAGATAGGCCAGGAACTGCTTCGCCGGGTCCGGCACTACAGTGACGTTCAGCGAGTACGCCCGCGAAGTGGCAGGCGGAGCGCACGCACTCATCGGCAGCGGGAATTCCCGGCTCACCGGCCCGTCCAGTATCGGTCCACCAAACTGGCCCGAAGGGCCTCGCGTGTCCACCGCACGGCAGGGTGTCGTGGGATAGAAGGCATAAGAAGACGTGCCGGTGGAGGTGTCGAAATAGCCGTTGATGTCCAGAACGACATCCGCTTCGTTGGTGACATACACGCTCACCGCGCCGCCGGTACCGGCGGCCACGATGGCCGCATTGGCCACCACGATTCCGCTCCAGGAGTTCAAAGTGGAGACGCCAGGCCGGTTTTGGCCGGCGGGCCAAAGAGTCAGATAAGAGAGCGCCCCCTTGGGCACCGCGGTGACATTCAGCGAGTAGGCGAGAGCAGTGGAGGGGATGCCGCAGCCGAGTTGCGGGACGGCGAAATCGCGCGAGGTGCTGCCGGCGATGGTGGATGTATAGCGCGTGTCGGCCAGGCGGCAGGGAGTGACGGGCACGAAGTGCAAGCCCTGAGCCGGCCGACCGGTGGTGAAGGACCACGTATCGGATGCGATCGTTCCGGCTTCATTCCGCGCCACGACTTGCCAGTAGTACGTTGCGTCCGTGTTCAGCACTGCCGGAGCGTAGCTGGTCGCGGTGGTGTTTGTCGCCAGGGGCGGCGGAGACGACGTGCCTAAGTAGACGTCGTAGGACGTGGCGCCGCTCGAGAGGCTCCAGACCAAAGCCGGGGCCACCACTATGCCGGCGGCTCCGTTGGCCGGAGACGCCAGGACGGGTTGTGCGGCGAGCGAGCGGACGGTGCTCAGGTCGGTCGCGCTGATTGTAGCCGAGGCGCCGCCTGAGACCGTCACCTGGTTGATCACCAAGGTGGATGCGCCGGCCGCGACGTTCACCGTCACGATGATCGGCGGGTAACTGGAACCGGAACCGAGCGAGTCGGTGCGAGTGCAGGAGTTGCCCGAGCAGTTCCAGCCCGTCCCCGCCATCGAAACAAGTGTCATCCCAAGCGGGACAAGGTCCGTCACGGTTACCGTTCCGTTGCTCGCGGCGGCGGGGCCGTTCGTTACCGCCACGGAATAGGTTGCTCCCGTCTGTCCTTGCGTGAGGTCACCGGCGTGCGTCACGGCCACGGTAAGAAACGGGCTGGTGGCCCGCGGCACAAGCAGACGCACGGCGTTGTTGCCGGAATCGGCGATGTAAACCCTGCCGGCGGCGTCCACCGCCAGGCCTTCAGGGAAATTCAGTTGGGCGCTGGTGGCCGGGCCGCCGTCACCGGAATACCCGCCGTTCGCCATGGAGCAGCTGCCCGCGATCGTCGTCATGGTCCCGTTCGGAGCCACCTTGCGGATCAGGTTCCCAAACGCATCCGCGATGAAAAGGTCGCCGGCGGAATCCACCGCGACCGCGAATGGCTGGGCGAGCGGGACGGTGGTGGCCGGGCCGTCACCTGTGCAGCCCTGGGCGCCATTGCCGGCGACGGTCGTGATGGTGCCGCCTACCGCGATCTTGCGGACTACGAACCCGTCCGCGATATATAGATTACCGGCGGCGTCAAACGCCAGGCCCCCTTGAGCATTGATTTGAGCCTGGGTGGCGGGGCCGCCGTCCCCTGAGTAGCCTGAGGTCCCGGTCCCCGCCACTGTGCTGATGGTGCCGTCCGTCGCCACTTTGCGAACCAGGCTCGTGACGACGGTGCAGATGACCGGCTCCAGGTCGAAGGGGTTCACGCCGCATATGTAGGGGTAAGCCTGATAGTCCACGAAATAGAGGTTGCCTGCGGTATCCAAAGCCAGACCGCGCGGGCCGAGGAGTTCGGCGCTGGTGGCCGGTCCTCCGTCGCCCGAATATGCCTGGGTCCCGTTGCCTGCAATCGTGCTGATCGCGCCGCTCGGGTCCACTTTGCGAATCCGGTAGTTTCCCGTGTCGGAGACGTACAGGTTTCCGCCCGCATCAACTACTACGCCGCCAGGGGTGTTGAACTGGCCCACGGTGCTGATGATGCCGCTGGCCGCCACTTTGTGAACCCCGACGACGTCCGCGATGTAGAAGCTGCCGGCAGGACCCAAAGCCACAGCCGCGGGGGAAATGAGCGAGGCTCCCGCGGCGGAACCGCCGTCGCCGGCCACCACAACGTTTTGACCACCGGCTGCTCCCGTTATCGTTGTGATGATGCCCGATGGGGAGACCCTGCGGACGCCGTTCCCGCTGTCCGCAATGTAAAGGTCACCGTAGGGATCCACTGCCACGCCCGACGCCCCATAGAGCTGGGCGCTGGTGGACGGCCCCCCGTCGCCGGAGTGGCCGGGTATCCCGGTGCCGGCCACGATCGTCGTGGTCCCTCCGGGCGAAACCTTGACAATTACGTCTTCGCCGGCCACAAAAACGTTGCCGGTGGCATCCACCGTCAGGCCGCCAAGCGAAAACGGGGGAACCGTGGTCCCCAGATTCGCCATAGTGGTGATGGTGCCATCTGGTGTCACCTTGCGAATCGAACCATTGTTGAAGCCCTCTTCGTTGTCGGCGATATAGAAGTTGCCCGCGGCGTCCACAGTCACGCCGGCAGGGGTCAGTTCGGCGCTGGTGGCCGGGCCTCCATCACCCGTGTTCCCTTCGGTCCCATTGCCGGCTACCGTGGTGATGATGCCGTTGGCCGACACCTGCCGAATTCGGTCATTCCAACGGTCGGCAATGTAGAGGTTGCCCGCGGCATCCACCGCCGCTGCGCTCGGACCGTTCAGCGCGGCGCTGGTGGCCGGGCCCCCATCACCCGAATAGCCCGCGCTCCCATTGCCGGCCACCGTGGTGATGATGCCGTTGGGCGCTACTTTGCGAATCCGGTTATTGAGGAAATCCGCGATGTAGAGGTTCCCGGCCGGGTCCACCGCCAGTCCCATGGGATCGCTCAGCCTGGCTGCGGTGGCGGGGCCCCCGTCGCCCGAAAAGCCGGCGTTCCGCACGTCGCCCGCCACCAACGTGAGAACCCCTCCACGGTCGATCTTGAACACGGCACTTGGGTATCCCCCCTGCCCCTGCCCAGCGGCACTGAAGTACACGTTTCCGTGTCCATCGACTGCGATTGCGTTCGTGTTTGCTAGCGACACAGTCACCGCGGGCACGTCCGTCGGAGGCAGACTGCCGCCCGCTATGGTCGTGATCAAATACTGCTGCGCCACAACCCTCCCGCCGATGAGCAGGAGCCCTAATGCGATGGCAGATATTCTCTTCATCACAGCGCCCTTCGCTTCTGGCCAGCATCAATTCTACACCCGGCCCGCGCGCTCCGAAGCCGTTGTCTCTGGCCTTTAGCTGAGAATTACCTCAATATTGGTTCGACGCAGATGCAAGTTCCCGCAGCCTGGCATTCGAGCCCCGCTCAAGCGGCGTCCGGGCCTGGCGGCTGGCGACGTGCGCGGACAGGTCCATCGCCTTGGCTGTCAACGTGGCCGGACGCTGTGGCCATGACGTGCCTCCTGTTGTGGGAAATGGACGCGGGTGCGCCCGACCCGGCTGGTTGTTAGCCTTCCCGAGTTAGCGTCCACGGAGTTGCGCTTGGTGTGCCGGGGCTAATTGCAATCCGTGGGCCGAATGTATATTCTGAGGATAATCAATCTCTGAACTGGGTTCGTGGAACGCTACGACGGCGGCGTTGTATGGTGCCGTCCTGGGGAGGCTCGAGGGGATGCGGGGTACAGTTCTGGCACTTCTTCTGCTCGCGCACGCGGCCGCGGCGCAACAGGTTGCGCCCACTTCCGATCACGAACTGGTCCAGCAGCTACTTGAGCGCGTGCGGCAGCTTGAAGCAGAAGTGCAGGAGCTGAAGGGGCATCAGACGGCGCCCGCTCCGGCCCAGTCCTCGTCCGCTGAAGCCACGCCGGCGCCTACTCCGATTCCGGCCGAGCCTGCGGCATCCATGCACGCCGGCATGGGCGAGCCGCAGGGACCGTTTGCCGGATTCACGGGCATGCAGTTCCGCGGGTTCTCCGACGTGGACTATCACGCCAGCAGCCTGCGCGGCACGAAGAACTCATTTGCGCTTGGGCAATTCAACCTGTTCATCACCTCCCGACTTACCGACCGGCTGAGCTTCCTGGCCGAGACCGTGTTCGAGGCCGATCAAACCAACGCCTACGGCGTCGAACTGGAGCGTCTGCTGTTTACCTACGCGGCCTCCGACTACCTGAATGTCAGCATCGGCCGCTATCACACCGCCATCGGCTTCTACAACACCGCATACCACCACGCCACCTGGCTGCAGACGGCGGTGGACCGGCCGTTCCTGTTTGCCTTCGAGGATGATGGCGGCATCCTTCCCATCCACAACGTAGGGATCACGGCTACGGGCCACATTCCTTCAGGGGGGCTGGGACTGCACTATGTGGCGGAAGTCGGCAACGGACGCGCGTCGCGAACCCCGGAGGAACCGGTACAGAACGTGCGAGACGAGAACAACGGCAAGGCGGTGAACTTTGCGCTTTACGCCCGGCCCGACGCGTGGCGCGGCTTCCAGGCGGGCTTCTCGCTGTACCATGACCGGCTGACGCCGCTCGGGCTGCCTACGGTGGGCGAGTTCATCTACTCCGGGCACGTGGTCTACCAGGGATCGCGATTCGAGTGGTTGAACGAAGCGCTGGTGGTCAGGGAGACGATGGTCGGCGGACGGGTTCTGCACACGCCCGGCTGGTACACGCAGATCTCGCGAAAGTTTGGGCCCATACGGCCATATTTCCGCTATCAATACGTCAATGTTCCACAGGGCGACCCACTGTTCTCTGACGTGGGGCTCATGCACGGGCCGTCCTTCGGGACGCGTTGGGATTTCAGCGACTATGCCGCCTTCAAGCTCGAGTACGACCGCACGGAGTTGAGGCGGGCGGCCGGTTACAACGGATTGGCGACGCAGGTCTCGTTCACGTTCTGACGAGTCAAAATGGACTCTCCCACATCCAATTCGAAGCGGTCCGGAAGCCGGCTCGCGATCGCCGGCGTCATTCTTCTCGGAATCGCCGCCATCCCCTGGCCCGCCCCAGCGGCCGACACCAAAGCCGACGTCGCCGTGGTGGTACGCCCGGAACTGCCGGTCAGTGACCTGAGCTTCGGTGACGTTCGAAAGCTGCTGATGGGCGACCGCCAGTTCTGGACCCCCGGTCTGCGGGTCACCCTGCTCATGCGCGCGCCGGTAGCCCGCGAGCGCGAAGTCATTCTCAAAACCGTCTATCGCATGAGCGAGTCGGAGTTCCGTAGATTCTGGATTGAAAAGGTGTTCCGCCAGGAAGCGCCGAGCGGGCCCAAGATCGTCTACTCGAACGACACCGCGACCGAGTTGGTGGCGGCGATCCCGGGCGCGGTGGCGTTTGTCGAAGCCGGCCAGGTGCCCAAGGGGCTGAAGATCCTGCGCATCGACGGCCACCTGCCCGGCGAGCGAGGCTACCCGTTGCACTGAGAGAGCCATGACCATCCGACGGCGTCTGACATTGTCGTTCCTGCTGGTGCTGCTGCTGTTCGGCTTGAACCTGCTGGTATTCTTCTGGAGCAATCAGCGCCGCGGCGAGACCGTCGAAGAATTGCGCCGCGCCAGCGCGCGGCAGTTGCTGATCTCCTCGATCCGTGAAGACCTCAACGACATCGCGCGGCAGGTGAATCTGCTCAGCCAAGTCTTGCCGGAAGCCGCAGGCAAGGGCGCGGATCCGGCCGACATCCAGCGCTTTCGGGCGCGGTTGGACCACGTAGGGACCGATATTGACAGCGTACGCGACATGTCGAGAGGCGCGGCGCGAGCCCAGGTGGAGGCATTCCAGCGGGTGTTCCAGGAGCTGAGCGCGTCCTGGCTGCGGATCTACCAGAATCTGGGGGTCCGGCAGTCGGCTGCCATCTCGGAGTTGGTGGTGCGGGCCGAACCGCTCAGCCAGACGCTGACGCAGCGGCTGCTGCCTGAACTGCAGAGCACCGAGCGCGATCTGGTCCAGGAGGCCAGCAACAACTTCTATAGCGTGGCCCGGCTCACCGCGCGCATCACCATTCTGATCTTCTTGATCTCGGCGATGGTGGCCGTGATTGTCGCCTGGCACCTCTCGCGGTACCTGGCGCGAGGGCTCAGGCAGCTCGGCGAAGGCGCCGCGTTGATCGGTGGTGGCAGCTATGGCCACAGGATCGCGCTCGACCAGCGGGACGAACTGGGCGATCTCGCGCGCGGCTTCAACGATATGAGCGGCCGGCTCCTGGCAGCGCACGAAGAGCTGCGTGTAGCCCGCGACGCTGCCGAGGGCGCCAATCGCGCCAAGAGCCAGTTCCTGGCCAACATGAGCCACGAGCTCCGCACGCCGATGAACGCAATTATCGGCTACAGCGAGATGCTGGGCGAGCAGGCCGAAGAGCTGCACCAGGAGGGTTTCGTCGCCGACTTGAAGAAGATCAACGCGGCAGGGCGGCACCTGCTCACGCTGATCAACGATGTTCTCGATCTCTCCAAGATCGAAGCCGGCAAGATGGACCTGTACCTCGAAACCTTCGACGCCGGCGAAATGGTCCGGGACGTGGCCACCACCATCCAGCCGCTGGTGGACAAGAACGCCAACACCCTGGAGGTTCGCTCGGCGCCGGACGTCGGCCGGATGCGCGCCGACCTCACCAAAGTGCGCCAGTCGCTCTTCAACCTGCTCAGCAATGCCTGTAAGTTTACCCGCGAAGGCACGGTGGCCGTGGAAGTGGAGCGCGATGGCGAGTGGATCGTGTTCCGGGTGCGCGATTCCGGCATCGGCATGACGCGAGAACAGTTGGACCGCGCCTTCGATTCCTTCACCCAGGCGGATGCCTCGATCGCGCGGAAGTACGGCGGCACCGGGCTCGGGCTCACCATCACCCGGAAGTTCTGCGAGATGATGGGCGGCGCCATCAGCGCGGAGAGCGAGCCGGGTAAGGGGACGACCTTCACGCTAAGGCTGCCGGTGGAGGTGCGGGAGCGGCCGAAGGAAAAACCGGCGGCGGAACGGGTGGCCGGGGGCGACACCGCGCCTGCGGCCCGTCTGCAGCTCACCACGCTGGTGATCGACGACGACCCGGTGGTGCGCGACCTGATGCGCAACTTCCTGGGGAAAGAAGGCTATCGCGTCGAGGTGGCGTCGAGCGGCGAGGAGGGCCTGCGGCTGGCCCGCGAAGTGCACCCCGACGCCATCACGCTCGATGTCATCATGCCGGGAATGGACGGCTGGAGCGTGCTCACCGCGCTCAAGTCCGATCCTGAGCTTGCCGCGACGCCAGTGATCCTGCTGACCATCACCGACAACCGGAGCATGGGCTTTGCGCTGGGCGCCTCCGACTATCTCACCAAGCCTATCGAGCGCGACCGCCTGCTGGAGGTGCTGAAAAAGCATCGGCGGCACCCGTCCATCCTGGTCGTCGAGGACGACGAACACACGCGCCAGCTTCTGGGGAAGTGGCTGGAGAAAGAGGGCTGGGCGGTGCGCCAGGCGGATAACGGCCAGGCGGCGCTGGCGGCGATCGCCAAATGGCAGCCGGGACTGATCCTGCTCGACCTCATGATGCCCGGCATGGACGGGTTCGAGTTCGTCGAGGAGCTGCACAAACGCGAACAGTGGCGGCGTATTCCGGTGGTGGTGCTGACGGCGAAGGATATCACCGAAGAGGACCACCGGCGGCTCAACGGGCGTGTGGAACAGGTCTTTCAGAAGGGGGCGCAGAACCGCGAGGAGCTGCTGCGCGAGGTGCGTGAGCTGGTGGCAGCCAGCGCGGAACCGAAGACCAGGAGGGCAGGTGGATAAGATGGCCAAAATCCTGATCGTCGAAGACAACGAAATGAATCGCGACATGCTGTCGCGGAGATTGGAGCGCAAGGGCTACACGGTTGTTCTGGCCGTGGACGGCACCGAGTGCCTGCGTGTCGCGCAGGCCGAGGCTCCGAACCTGATCCTGATGGACATGAGCCTGCCGGTGCTCGACGGCTGGGAAGCCACCCGGCGGCTCAAGGCGGCGCCCTCGACCCAGGGCATCCCTGTGATCGCGCTCACGGCCCACGCCATGGCCGGAGACCGCGAGAAGGCGCTGGCCGCCGGCTGCGACGATTACGACACCAAGCCGATCGAGTTCGCGCGGCTGCTGGGCAAGATCGAAGCCCTGCTCGGGAACCGGCAGAGGACGGCGGCTTCATGAGCTCGCCGGCCAAGATCGATCCTCTGGCCGGGATCCGGCACGAGCTGCGCACGCCTCTGAACCAGATCCTCGGCTACGCGGAGATGCTGCTGGAGGACGCGCAGGCCGGTGCTGACGATAGCCTGGCCGCGGGTGTGAAGAGCATTCACAACGCGGCCCGCGAATTGCTGCGGCAGATCAACTGCACCCTTGCGCCGGGAGCGGACGAGAGCGCGGTAGCGAAGCTGAGAGGGCAAATGCGCGTGCCTGTGGCGGCCTTGCTCGGGGACGTGGACGCTCTCACCGGTGTCCCGGGCGAGGAACAGCGTGCCGACATCGCGAGGATCCGCTCTGCCGCCGGCCGGCTGCTGGAGTTCGCGGAGCAGGAGGCCGCCGCCGCGCCAACCGCGCCGCCCGCCGAGGACCGGCCACCGGCTCCGGAGCGGCGCGACAATCTGGCCGCCACCGGGCACGTGCTGGTGGTGGACGACAGCGAAGGGAACCGGGACGTGCTGGAGCGTCGCCTGGTGCGGCAAGGCTACCGGGTGTCGCTGGCCGAAAACGGGTACCAGGCCCTGGAAATGGTGCGCCGCGGCAACTTCGACCTGGTTCTGCTCGACATTATGATGCCCGGCCTGAACGGGCTGCAGGTGCTCTCTGAGATCAAATCCGACGCCGCTCTGCGCGATCTGCCCGTGATCATGATCTCCGCGCTGGACGAGTTCGAGAGCGTGGTGCGCTCGATAGAAATGGGGGCGGAGGATTTCCTGGCCAAGCCCTTCGACCCGGTGCTGCTGCGCGCGCGCATTGGGGCTTCGCTCGAGAAGAAGCGCCTGCGCGATCAGTTGATGGTCCAGGAGAAGCTCGCGTCGCTCGGCGCGCTCACGGCGGGCATCGCCCACGAGATTCGCAACCCATTGAACTTCGTCACCAACTTCGCCGAGCTGGCGGTGGAGCTGGTGGGCGAGCTGCGTCAGGATCTCGGCGACGAGACGCGCGCGGGCGTGACGGACGTTCTGTCGGATCTGGAAAAGAACGCGATCAAGATTCGCGAACACGGGCAGCGTGCCGAGGGCATCGTGAAGTCGATGCTGATGCACTCGCGCGGGCAGGCGGGCGAACGCCAGCCGGCCGACCTCAACGCGCTGGTGGAGGACAACGTCCGCCTGGCCTACCACAGCATGCGCGCCCAAAACGCCTCGTTCAACGTCGCGATCGAGACCGACTACGACCCCGCGGTGGGAGTCGTGAGCATGGTGCCACAGGACGTGGGCCGGGTGGTCCTCAACATCGCCGGCAACGCGTACTATGCCGTCCACCAGAAGAAGCTGTCCGCCGGCGAGGCCTTCCAGCCGACAGTCAGCGTATCGACCAGAAACGTGGCGGGCCGGCCCGAGATTCGCATTCGCGACAACGGCAACGGCATCCCCAAGGCCGCTCGCGAGAAGATTTTCGCGCCGTTCTTCACCACCAAGCCCGCCGGATCGGGCACCGGATTGGGGCTCTCGATCAGCTACGACATCGTGGTGCGGGAACACCGCGGCGAGCTCCGTGTGGAGTCCGTGGAAGGTGAGTTCGCGGAGTTCACGGTATTGCTGCCGAGCGCCGAGGGGGGCGCCTGCCGATGATGGCGACGTCCTACAAGATCCTGGTGGTGGACGACGAGCCCGACGTCGAGACCCTGGTGCGGCAGAGATTCCGCCGCAAGATTCGCGACAGCCAGTATGCCTTCCTGTTTGCCCGCGACGGGCAGCAGGCGCTCGATCTGATAGACGGCGACCCGGCCATCGACATCGTCATGACCGACATCAACATGCCGGTCATGGACGGCCTGAGCCTGCTGGGCCGCCTCAACAATTTGAACCGGCTCCTGAAGATCGTGATCGTCTCCGCTTACGGCGACATCCACAACATCCGCACCGCCATGAATCGGGGTGCCTACGACTTCCTGACCAAGCCCATCGATTTCCAGGATTTCGAGCTGACCATCGAGAAGACCATCCAGGAACTGGTGGTGCGCAAGGAGGGACAGCAGGCCCGCGAGCAGTTGACGGCGCTGCGGCACGAACTGAGCATCGCCACGCGCATCCAGCAGTCGATGCTCCCGCGGACCTTCCCGCCGTTCCCCGGCCGCGACGATTTCGAGATCTACGCCGAGATGTTGCCGGCGCGCTCGGTGGGAGGCGATTTCTACGACTTCTTCCTGCTCGACGAAAACAGGCTGGGGCTGGTGATCGGCGACGTGTCGGGCAAGGGCGTTCCCGCGGCTCTGTTCATGGCGGTGGCGCGAACGCTGCTGCGGGCCACGGCGGTGCAGGGCCTTCCGGCCGGCCAGTGCCTCACCTACCTCAACGGCATGCTGAACCGCCAGTGCGATGCGTCCATGTTCGTCACCATCTTCTACGGCATCCTGGACACGAGCAGCGGCGAGCTCGAGTTCAGCATCGGTGCGCACAATCCTCCCTATCGCTTTTCCCGGCAGGGGAAGGTGGAGCGGCTGCCGATGATCGGCGGAACGCTGGTCGGGATGTTCGAGAAAACGGCCTTCGACACGGGGCATGCAACGCTCGAGCCCGGCGATGCGCTGCTGCTCTATACCGATGGCGTAACCGACGCCGAGGATGGCGCCGGCGATTGCTTTTCCGAGGAACGGCTCACGGCGACGCTGGAGCGGCTGCACAGCCAGCCCGTCGAAACCGTGGTCGGCGAGCTGATACGCGAGGTGGGGGAGTTCTCCCGAGGTGCGCCGCAAGGCGATGACGTGACGGCGCTGGCCGTGCGCTGGCGCCCGTGGGTGGTTCGCTCTGACGGTGAGCCTGAAACCGGCGCAGGGATCTAGATCCAATTTCTTCCGCACCGCCGCCTTCATCATTGGTGCAGCGCAAACCGGTGCTGCCCGCGGCGGTTTCGATCCGCGATGCGGGCCAGAGCATCGTCCATCTCTACACCCTCTGGGCCCGGCCGGACCAAGCCGAGGAATGGCGAAAAGCAATCGAGTCCTCCAGCAGCGACGTCCCGCAGCCCCCGAAGCGGTAAGGAGTTTGAGGGATGCCCAGCGTCCACGCGGGCTGCTCGCGAGCGTCATACCGAACTCCCGCGCTCCAAGCCCGGACAAGACGCGGACGCGATGCGACAAGCCGCGCCCGAACGCTTGGAGGTAGTGTAAAGTGAGGAGCATCTTACTTCGGAGGGTAACCTGGTGATTGCCTCGACGCGGCACGAGGGCGGCCCCTGCCCGAATTGCGGCGCTCTGAACGTTCACCGCTCGCACCGCAAGCGTGCCACCGAGCATCTGCTCGCAATCGTCGGCGCGAAGATTCGCCGCTGCCATACCTGCAATGTGCGCTTCGTGCGCCTTTTCGCCACCCCCGTTTACATCGACGATGTCCACCGCGCGCTCCGCCGTGTCGCGCTGCTCCTGCTCATGATCGCTGGAGCTGCCGTGGTGATTCTCACCATGCTCTGGTTCATGAAGAAGCAGGCGGCCATCGGCCCTTCTGATTGCCTGCTTGCCCCAACCGCCCGCCCATCGTCTTCCCTGCGGGCGTAGTGCGCCCCGCTCGACTGCGACGCACGCCCACAATCGAGCCCAACGGCGATGCACGGTTTCTGAAGCGGAGCGGCGCGGTGGGGAACTTCGGTCGAGCCGCGCGCGAAACGCAGCGGGCTAAGCCCGAAACGGCCCAGGCAGGCGCAGGAAGCAGTCGGAAGGGCCAATGGCCGCCTGCTTCTTCATGAACCACAGCATCACCAGGACCACCACTGCCGCGCCGATAATCATCAGCAGCAGGATCCCGGCACGCAGCAGCGCGCGCCGCGCGTCGTCGATGTATACGGCGGAGTTGAACAGCCGCGCGAAGCGCGCGTTGCACGCATGACAGCGGCGAATCTTCGCCCCCACGATCGCGAGCAGGTGCTCCGTGATACCTTTGCGGTGCGACCGGTGAACATTGAGCGCTCCGCAGTTCGGACAAGCGCTGCCCTCGTGCCGGGAGGAAGGTGGATCGCCCGCGGCCATCAGGGCTCCACCACACGCAGGGAGGCCTGCGCCACCAGGGCCAGCAGCATTCCGGCCACGACCCCCAATGCGTTGGCCACCATATCGGCGACCTCGAAGCCGCGGAACGGCACCAGGCGCTGGGCAAACTCGAGCGCCACTCCCAGAAGGATCATCGACAACGCGAGCGGGATCCCGCGCCCCGGCTTGAAGCCGAACCCGGGGAGGAACGCCAGCAGCGTGTAGGCCGTAAAATGCAGCGTTTTGTCGTTGATGTGGGTGGCGGCGACAAGACGCATCACGCCGCTATTGCCGGGCAGCAGCTCCCCGGTAATCACAGCCGCGATGGCCGCGATCCACAAAACCTGGAAGAGAGCCGGGTTCGCTTGAATACTCTTGATCTTCTCCAACTCAATCCTTCAACCGCTGTCCCTGCGGTCACCATCCATCATAAGGCAGCCTGGCGCGACCTGACAGAGCCGCGACTGCAAAGGAGCGGTATCAACCTCCCCGCGGTGCTCAGTGCCAAAGGAGCGCTACTTGATCGGCGACACCGAATCGAGGTCCACCTCCGCCGCCACCGAACGTTGGAGCAGTTCGACGCTCACAATCACGTGCCACGTCTTGCGGAACTCCACCAGAATGCCCTCGATACCCCGCAACGGCCCGGCCGTCACCACGACTCTTTGCCCCACCTTCAGGAATGGCCACGGCTTCACCGGCAGCCCGGAACGAATGACGGCCTCGATCGCTTCGATCTCCCGCGCCGGTATGGGCGCCGGCTCGGGACCCGCGCTCACCACCGAGCGTATGCCCGGCACGCGCAGAACTCCCACCCGCCCACGGTACGAGAACCGGCAAAAAACGTACCCCGGAAAGAGCGGTAGAGTTACTTCCTTGAAACGGTCCGACCAGCGTCGCCGCGACTTGTACAGCGGAAGCACGGTCTCATACGCCGAGACCGACAAGTGATCGAACACAGCTTTCTCGTGGTTGGGCTTGACGACTAACGCGTACCACGCAAGCGGCATAGGTTCATCGTGCCTACGCGATCCAGTGACTTACTGGGCGCTGAGTTCCCGTGATGACGAGCTGCGGGTGGCCAGCACGCCGGCGGTCGTTCCCACTGCGACAATCGCCACTCCGGCGATAATCACCTTGGGGCTGTGCCAGAACGCCCCCGTGCGCTTGCAGCCGTTCGACTCGTGAATCGTCAGAACGCGGATCGCCTGCGATGAGCCGGTGGCCGGCTGCGCCGAGGCGTCGATGCCCCCCGTAACTTCCACGCACTTGCCCACGAAAGGTTCGAACCCGGCGCCGAGAAGCGTGTAAGTAACGTGGGAAACTTGATCGGGCAGCAGGAACGCACCCGCCTTGGACTGCAGCACGCCCGAGAGAGTGGACGCGGTCGCCGCGCCCGCGGCCTGCGGATTCAGATCCAGCGCGGTCCCGGCCGGCACGTTCGCAACCAGTGCGCCATTCGCTCCCGAGATGCGCGCGCTCCCCATCAACGCAGCCACCTGGATGTGCGCGGCGCCATTGTAAGTAACCACCAGCCGCGATTGCGGAGTGTCCGGCGCGGCGCGCAGGCCCAGCGCTTCAATCGAATATCCCGTGGACCCGTTGATTTCGCTCTGCCCCTTCTCCAGCACCAGATAATTGGGATGGATTAGGGCTTGCGATTCGGTGCCAAGCCGCAGCCGAGCGCCATTGTGCAGCACCAGATCCGACGACACCGCGGCCGTTTCGATCAAGCTGCCATCGAACAGGGTGGCATTGCCGTATACTTTGGACTTGTCCAGTTGGAAGCTGCCGTTGGCAACCGCCATACCGATGGACGGACTCGCGCCGAAGGCGATGGCCCCGGCGAGCATGCAAACGAGCAATACGCGGATTGAGGACACGAGTAACTCCTGTGGACTAGAATTGTATTCTTTTATGGCTCAACAGGCAAGCGGTAAGAATCCGCGTCGCGCACTTGTATTACAACAACCGCGTGTCCTATTTGCCTGCCTCTGCCCTTCCGCGCCAATTCGCCCATGAATTACTACGAAGAGCTCGGCTTGGAGAACTCGGCCTCGCCCGAAGAGATCCGCCGCGCCTACCGCAAGCTCGCCCAGCTTCTGCATCCCGATCAGTACCAGGACCAGACCCTCCGCCGTATCTGCGAGCGCCAGCTCGCGCGCCTCAACGGAATTGCCGAGACTCTCGAAGACCCCGCCAGCCGCCTCGAATACGACTTACTCCTCCAGCAGCAAGGCAGGCCCGTCGTAGTCGCCCCCGGCCGTCTGGACCACGTCCGCGAATTTCTCTCCCGTGTGAGCCTCGCCACCTGGGTCTGGCTCACCGCGGCCGTGCTCGGCATCGCGCTCATGGCCCTCCTGTTCCGTTGGAGCGCGGCCTCCGCCGGCGAGACCCCCTATCGCGCCGACAGCGCCCCCGAAGAGATCAAAGCCAGGCCCTCCCGCGCGGGCTCTCCCGCCCCGTCCCGCGCCCTCCGCAAAAGGTCCGCTCCTGAACCAGGTCGGACACCCGTCCCCGCTCCCATCGCCGAGGCGCGCCTGTCACACAACGCCCCGCCCGAACCCGTCCCCGCCGCCACCCCCGCCCCGGAGGATCTCGAGCCGCCCCTCGCCCTCCCCGTCATCTCTCAGCCGCCGCCCGTCGCAACCCCCACCCCTCGCCCCCCGCACTCCTATTTCGCCGGCCGCTGGTTCTTCTCCCACGATGTCGCCGAGCGCGATCCCGCCCTCTACGCCCCCCAGATGATCGAGCTCGCCATCACCGAGGACAACGGAATCCTCCGTGGCAGCTACCGCGCCCGGTATCGCGTCACCGACCGCCCCGTCTCCCCCGACGTCGCCTTCGAGTTCCTCGGCCCCGCCAACAAGCCCGAAAACGCCGAGCTCTCCTGGACCGGCCCCGGCGGAGCCGAAGGCCGCGTCCGCCTCCACGCCCTCACCGCCGTCTCCATGGAAGTCAAATGGTGGGCTACCCGCCTCGGCTCCCTCGGCCTCGTCTCCGGAACCGCGGTCCTCATCCGCGGAGACGAGCAATGACCCTCCGCCGCCCTCTCTTCCTCGCCATCGCCCTCCTCGCCGCCCTCGCCGCCTGGTGGTCCGCCCGCCTCGCTTTCGCCGACCTCCTCTACGCTCAGGCCACCCCCCAAAGCACCCGCCGCGCATCGGAACTCGCCCCCGGCAACGCCCGCTACGCCAAGGGCTGGGCCGACCTCGCCGAAGGCGCCGGCCTCTCCCCCGCCCAGTCCGAAAGCGTCCTCCAGTCCGTCCTCCGCGCCCGCCCCGGCGACTCCGAAGCCCTCATCGCCCTCGGACTCCGTGCCGAGCTCGGCAACGATTTCCCCGCCGCCGAGCGCGATCTCCTTCAAGCCTCGCGCACCGACAAAGGCTACAACCCCCGCTGGACCCTCGCCAACTACTACTTCCGCCGTCAGGACTCCCCCAACTTCTGGAAGTGGTCCCGCGCCGCCGCCGAAATGGCCTACGAGCCCGCCCCCCTCTTCCGCCTCCTCTGGAACTACACCGACGATGGCCCCCAAATCCTCCAACGCGCCATCCCGGACCGGTCCGCCATCGTGCGCCAATACCTCGGCTTCCTCATCGCAGGCCCCCACTGGGACGCCGCCGCCCCCGCCGCCCAGCGCCTCCTCCAGCGCCCCGACCCCGAAGACGCCCCCCTGCTCCTCGCCTACTGCGACCGCCTCCTCGCCGCCGCCCGCGGCCCCGCCGCCCTCGCCCTCTGGAACCAGCTCGCCCGCCTCCGTCTCATCGAATTCCCCGCCATCGATCCCGCCCGCGGCCCCGTCAACGGCGCGTTCCAGACCCCTCCCTCCGGCTACGGCTTCGACTGGCGCCTCAACCCCGCCGACGGCATCGAGGTCAGCCAGGACCTCCCCGGCCTCCGCATCGCCTTCACCGGATCCCAGCCCGAAGCCTGCGAGCCCCTCTGGCAATACGCCGCCCTCCTGCCCGCCGCCCGCTACCGTCTCGCCTTCGAGTACGCCACTACCGGCCTCTCCCCGCGCTCCGGCCTTCGCGTCCGTACCGTCGATCTCACCGCCCAGCCCGCCGTCATCGCCGAATCCCCCAACCTCTCGAATGACGACTGGCAGCCCGTCACCCTCCTCTTCGAAACGCCCCCCACCCTCACCCTCGCCCGCCTCGACCTCAGCTATCGCCGCTCCCCCGGCACCACCCGCATCGAAGGCGCCGTCCGCCTCCGCAACTTCACCCTGGAGCGCATCCGTTGAACACCGCCGCCCGCCACATCCTCCTCGCCCTTCTCTTCCTGCTCGTCCTCACCAGCTGGATCCCCGGCCGCTCCTGCACCTTCGTCTTCGATGCCGCCGTCTTCTCCCTCACCGCCGCCTGGGCCCTCCACCGCGTTGCCCGCCCCGAGCCCGTCGAGCGCTCCATCCTCCTCCTGCCCCTCGCCGCCATCCTCCTCTGGGGATTCCTCCAGCTCGCCACCGGCCGCACCGTCTACCGTTACGCCACCTGGACCGCCCTCCTCGATTGGTCCGCCTTATTCGCCCTCTTCTTCCTCTCGCTCCAGCTCTACGCCGAACCCTCCGCCCGCGCCGGCCTCCGCCGCGCATTGCTCGTCTTCGGATTCGCCCTCAGCGTCGTCTCCGTCGCCCAGTTCTTCAGCTCCCAGGGCAAGGTATTCTGGCTCTTCCAGACCGAGTACGCCGAATTCGTCGTCGGGCCGTTTCTCAACCGCGACCACTACTGCGCCTTCATCGAACTCCTCCTCCCCCTCGCCTTGGTCGAGGCTTTCTGGTCCCACCGCCACAAGATCGCCTACGCCGCCATCGCCGGAGCCATGCTCGCCACCATCATCGCCGCGGCCTCCCGCGCCGGAACCATCGTCGGAACCCTCGAAGTCGCCGTCATCTCCCTCGCCGCCCTCTGGAGCCGTAAACACGGGTCCGGCCCCCGCGCCGCCAGCTTTCTCCGCTTAACCGCCCTCGCCGCCGTCTTTATCTCCATCGTCGGCTGGGAAGTCGTGTGGCAACGTTTTCAGGATCCCGATCCCTTCAAATCCCGCCGCGAAATCGACATCTCATCTCTCCAAATGGTCCGCGATCGCCCCTGGATCGGCTTCGGCCTCGGCACTTTCGAGAGCGCTTATCCCGCTTATGCCCTGTTCGATGCCGGCCTTACCGTCAATCACGCCCACAACGACTGGCTCGAATGGGCCGCTGACGGCGGAATTCCCCTCTTCCTCCTCCTCGCTTCGATCGCCATGTGGAGCGCGCGCGCCGCCTGGCGCTCTCCCTGGGCTCTCGGCATCCTCGCCGTATTCCTCCACGCCGCCGTCGATTTCCCCTTGCACAAGCCCGCCATTTCCGCCTGCCTCTGGATGTTACTCGGCGCGCTCGCCGCCAAAAACTCGCCCCGCCGCCTCTGACCCTGGGCATTTCACTAGGTACCGTTCTTACTACGCTGGTGATTTCACCAGTTACCCTCCCGCATATTGATTACCCCCGTGGCGGTGGTGTACTTACAACTCAGTTAGAGGAACGGAAGTTAACTGAGTTCCGGACAAAAAAGACCTAAAAAACACTTGTATTACAAGTGTGTCTGCGATAAACTTTTTTCTCGCGCTGATTTGCGGTCTTCTTCGGCGCGGTCCCCCGTTCCCTCGGAACAGAGGCCAGTTCGTACGCCGAGTTCAGAGTCCTTCTGGGATGTGACTCGCATAGCGAGAGCGCTGTCCGAACGCTCTCCTGTGGTACCGTCTTCACCCTCCCCTTTCAACCCATGCCCAAACTCCCGATTTCCAGCCCCCGCTCCCGCGTGATCCAATTCCGCGTTAGTGAGCAGGAATACGATGCCGTCTGTTCCGCCTGCCGCATCGACGGCGGCCAGAATCTCTCCGAGTTCGCTCGCCACGCCACCATCGACGTAGCCCGCTCCCTGGTCGCCGGCACCAACGGCCTGCAAACTCAGCTCAACACCCTCGGCCAAAAACTCTCCCGCGTCGACACCGTCCTGGGCGAGCTCGTAACAACCCTGAAGCCCGCCCGCTCCCGTTGATATGTCCCCACTCCGCAAACCTCTGGGACCGAATGAACCGCAACCCGGGGACTGGACCGAATTTCGCGCAGTCTGCGCTTTGCCTTTTACCGTCGGCTATCGCACACTCCGCAAACCTCTGGGACTGGACCGAATTTCGCGTCGTCTGCGCTTTGCCTTTTACCGTCGGCTATCGCACACTCCGCAAACCTCTGGGAC
>CAZBQQ010000019.1:9620-53358 GCA_964493965.1 uncultured Solibacteraceae bacterium | reverse complement strand
TCTCTCCGGAGCAGGGTTTGTTGAAGGGAAGCCGCTCGACGGACCCCATTATCTCCGGCAGGAGGGCGGCCGCCTGTGCGAACGCGGCACTGTCGCCCACCATCGCTCTCCCCACTTCCATGAAGCTGTTTGCGACGCTGACCAGGTGGCCGAGCGAGCTATTGACACCCACGGCAACACTCTGCGCCAGTCCCGGCGGCGGCTCGGGCTTCCGTCCCCGGCCTCGTCGTGGAGCGGGGGCGGGCGCCGCGCCTGGCGGCGGGTCCATGATCAGCCTCATGACAGCGGCTGCCCCCGCGATGCCGTCGGCCAGAGAATGGTGCACACGCAGGATCAGGGCGCCGCGGCCGTCCTTCAGGCCCTCCACCACGTGGATGTCCCACAACGGCTTGCTCCGGTCCATCAGCGGGCTCAGGATGCGGCCCGTCAGCTCTTCGAGCTCGGCCTCTCCGCCGGGAGCCCTCAGCTGCTCCCGAAAAATGTGCCGGCCGATGTCGAACTGCGGATCGTCCTCCCAAGTGGGATAGGCGGCGTTGTATGGGGGCACCACGACCACCTGCCTGTATCTCGGGATGCCACGCAGGTTCACCTGAACGCTTCGGACGAACTCATCGAATGGGATGGGGCCGTCGAATAGAAAGACGCCTGCAATATGGAGAGGAATCTCCTTGCGTTCCAGATAAAGGAAGGCAGAGTCCAATCCTGACAGACGGCGATCCGCGGCCGTCGCGCCATCGGTATCCATAACCTGGTCCCTCCCGGGCTAACCGGCGTTTCAAGTCACAGACAACTGGCGTGGCACCATGGCTCGACTTCTTCAGAGGTCCGATCAACCTCCACTTCTGGACGACTGGCCCGCTGCCAGAGTTCGAACGCGAGCAGATCGAACTCCTCCTCATACCAATCCGTAGGCTCGAGGATCTCCTCGGGCGGCGTCAAAGTCGGTATTTCCATCGCGCCCTCCCGCTGAAAACGGTAATCAGACCTTCAGATCGTGTTGAATCTTTTTTAACGTTGGGCCGGACTTTTGTCAAGGGGTTTAACGAGAATGAGGTGAAGCAGGCCTGATCGGCCCTCCACGGCGTGCTATCATGTGGTCAAAGTCACTCATTACACTGGGTCTACGAGGTTCCCTTGAGTACGAGCGCGAAACCCATCCCCCAACCGGCGTCCGCCGTTTCTGCCCTCCCCGTTGCCGGGCAACTGGCCAAGATCCTCTCCTCGATCACGCTTTTGGACGGGCCGCACGAAGAAATCGCGGTCCGGGCGCCCTATACCGGCGAGACCGTGGCGACGCTCCCGGCCGCCCGGCAGGCCGACGTCGCGCTGGCCGTTGACCGGGCGCGGGCCGCGCAACCGGCCTGGGCAGCGCGTCCGATTCGCCAGC
The DNA here is from genome assembly GCA_964493965.1 of uncultured Solibacteraceae bacterium. Lineage (GTDB taxonomy): Bacteria > Acidobacteriota > Terriglobia > Bryobacterales > Bryobacteraceae > DASWZN01. Next base: position 51,971 of record CAZBQQ010000019.1, on the reverse strand, counting down.
GCGCCAAGGTCCTGTTGCGCTTCCACGACCTGCTGTTGAAACGCCAGGGTGAAGTGCTGGACCTCATCCAACTGGAATGCGGCAAAGCCCGGCGCCACGCCTTTGAGGAAGTGCTGGACACGGCCGTGGTGTCGCGGTACTACGCCAGGCGCGCCGGAAAGCTGCTGCGAACGCGCCGTCGCAAGGGGGCCCTGCCTCTGCTGACCCGGACCCTCGAAGTACGGGCGCCCCTCGGCGTGGTAGGCTTCATCACTCCCTGGAATTTCCCGCTCATTCTGGGGATTACCGACCTGCTGCCCGCGTTAATGGCCGGAAATGCCGCCGTTCTCAAGCCGGACACGCAGGCTTCGCTCACCGCGCTCTGGGCCGTCGCCCTGTTGCGCGAGGCGGGTCTTCCCGCGGATGTTCTCCAGGTGGTGACCGGCGACGGCCCGACGGTAGGGCCTCTGCTGGGCGACCGGGTGGATTTCCTGATGTTCACGGGCAGCACCAGGACCGGAAGGCTGGTTGCCCGCCAGGCGGCGGAGCGGCTGATCGGCTGCTCGCTCGAACTCGGCGGCAAGAACGCCATGCTGGTGCTTCGCGACGCGGACCTCAGCCGGACCGTGGAAGGCGCCATCCGTGGCTGCTTCGTCGGCGCCGGACAAGTGTGCGTATCGCTCGAGCGGATCTACGTCGACCAGTCGATCTTTGAGGAGTTCGTGCGCCGCTTTGTGGAGCGCGCCCGCTCCATGCGGATCGGCCCGGCGTTCGATTTCTCGATCGAGATGGGATCGATGACCAGGGAATCCCAGGTCGCGACGGTCGAGGACCACGTGGGGGACGCCTTGGCTCGCGGAGCGACGCTGGCAGCCGGTGGGCACCGGCGGCCGGACCTGGGACCGCTCTTCTACGAGCCGACCATTCTGCTCAACGTGCGGGAGGGCATGAAAGCCTTCCAGGAGGAAACCTTCGGGCCGGTGGTTGCCGTTTATCCCTTCGCGACGGAGGAGGAAGCCGTCGAGCGGGCCAACGCCAGCCGCTATGGGCTGAGCGCCAGCATCTGGACCCGCGACACGGCACGGGGCGTGCGTCTTGCCCAGCAAATCCGGACCGGCAGCGTCAACGTCAACGAGGCGTATGCGGCGGCCTGGGCGTCGGTGGATTCTCCCATCGGCGGCCTGAAGGAATCGGGCCTGCGGCCCCGCCATGGCGTGGAGGGTATTCTGAAATACACGCACAGCCAGACTGTCGCCGTCCAGAGGGTCCTTCCCATCGCCCCTCCGGGCCCGGTGGACCCCGCTCTGCACGCGCGCGTCATGACCCAATTATTAAAGGTGCTGCGCTGGACCAGGATTTTGGGATAGGCTTCTCTTAGAGAGGGCCGTTCCATGAATGCTGTGTTCTTCACGGGGTTTCCCGGTTTTCTAGGCGCAGAACTGCTCCCACGACTGCTTGCCCGTTCACCGGAGCAGCGAGCTGTCTGCCTGGTGCAATCCAAATTCGCCGAGCTCGCGCGCCGGCGCATGATTGAAATCGAGGACGCTCACCCGGCGCTCCGCGATCGTATCGAACTGGTCGAGGGGGACATCACGCGCCCCGGGTTGGGGCTCGAAGAGGGATCGTCTCTCGCCGCGAGCGTGGTCGAGATCTTTCACCTGGCCGCCATCTACGACCTGGGCGTTGGCCGCGCGACTGGCATGCGTGTCAACGTGGACGGCACGCGCCACATGCTGCAGTTCGCGTGCAATTGCCCGCGACTCGAGCGCTTCCAATACGTCAGCACGTGCTACGTGAGCGGAACCTATGCCGGCGTATTCTCCGAGACGGACCTGGCTCGCGGCCAGGGCTTCCATAACTTCTATGAAGAGACCAAGTACCTCGCCGAGGTTGAAGTCCAGCGGCGCATGTACGATGGGCTCCCGGTGACAATCTACCGGCCCGCCATCGTGGTGGGCGACAGCAAGACGGGAAGCACGCAGAAGTACGACGGGCCGTATTCAGTGTTCCGCTTCCTGCTGCGCCAGCCGCGCCTGGCCGTCCTGCCCAGCATGGGCGACCCCACGCGAACCGAGGTCAATCTGGTGCCCCGCGATTTCGTGATGGACGCCATCGTCTTCCTCAGCGGCCGCCCGGAATCGAAAAACCAGGTCTATCAACTGGCGGATCCGCATCCGTTGACCGTAGCGAAGATCGTGCAGGAGATGGCCCGGGCGACCGGCCGCAAGGTGCTACGGATTCCGGCGCCGTTCCGGCCTGTCAAGTGGATGCTGGCGCACGTGCCGCCGGTTGAATGGCTGGTCGGCATCCCGCCCGACACGATGGATTACTTCGTTCACCCCGGCCGCTACGCCACCCAGAAGACCCAGGCCGCGCTGCAGGCCGGAGGAATCCACTGCCCGCGCTTCCCGGAGTATGCGGGGCGGCTGGTGGAGTTCATGCGAGCTCATCCCGAGGTGGGCGCGGCGGCGATGGCGTGATCCCGGGCGACTCGATCGGCCCATCGCAGCGGCGACGCGAGCGCGTGCATCCATAGCCGTGGAGCCAGGGTAAGAGCGCTCCAAGGCAGCGCGATAAAGTCGGACGGGGAAAGCACCGACCACAGAGCCATGCCTGCGGCCCTCCAGTGCTTGAGAGCGTAAGTGGCGAGCAGGGAATCCATTCCCACCGCGGCGCCGGCGACGTCCGCGGCAACTCCGTCCAGCGTGAAGGCCGCCTTCCGGAAGACGAGCATCGACGCGGGAAACCGGATTCCCAGGCGGGCGACTTCATCGAGCAGGTGCAGCGCGTCCATTGGTCCCGGCACGTAGAACAGCGGCAGATCGCTCAGGAAACGGTCGACGGTAGTCCGGACCACTTGAGCCTGCCTGACGCTGTCGGCGCTTCGGTGGAGGCGAAGATCCTCGATGGCACTGCAGACTCCGTCCCCATCCCTGAGCATCGTCATCAGCACCAGTAGCGTCACCAGCCGGCGCTGCTGGCGGCCAAGGTGTTCGGTCAGGGCCCAGTCTAGGATCACCAGGTCTCCCCGGCGCGTGTCGTAGAGCAGGTTGCCGGCGTGCGGATCGCCGTGAAAGATGGCATCCTCCTGCCGCGAGAAAGCGGGCAGCGCCAGCAGCGTCTCCGCCAGTTTCCGAGCCAGCCTGACCCGTTGCGCAGGCTGGTGTCGCAGCGCGTCCGTGACCTTCACTCCCGCTTCGTGAGTGAGGGCGGTGATCACGGCCGTCGAGAGGGGCGCGATCAACCGGGGCACACGAACGCCGGGAGCGGACCCGTACAGACGCTGCGCAGCGTCCAGGGTGCGTTGTTCGCCGCGAAAATCGACCTCGTGTTGCAGGAACCGCCGGATCTCGGTGAGCATCTCGGCGAATCCGGAGAACCGGGATCGGTCGTCGAGGTATTTGCGCGCCAGAGCCCCGGCCAGCTTCTGTAGGATCTTCATGTCTTCCGCATAGCAGATTGGGATATGCGGCTTGAGTACTTTGAACACGCCCCGCTCGCGATGCCGTGTTTCCGGGTTGCGCCAGGTGAACCGGACCACCGCACTGACGCTGGCTTCGAAGTAGATGCGGGAATCGAGCCTTACGCCGTAGCTTTCGACGAGCGGGCCTAGTTCCCGCACAACGACGGCGCGGATCTCCTCGATGCCCACGTCCGAGATTCCGTTTTCCAGTTGCGACAGCGCCCGCCGGAACCGCGGTTCAAAATGCCGGTTGCGCGCCAGCACCTGGCCGATTTTCTGCAATCCCGGCACCTTCGCGATCAGCCGGAGAAGCCGCTGTTCGGCCGGCATCCCGGGTGGCAGTTCCATCTGCTCCACCACCTTCGGCGCGAGGCGGGAGGGCGACAAATGCGAAACCACGAACTGCATTGCGTCCCGGACCAGGGGCCGCCAGTGGCGGTAAGATTCCGGCACCAGCTCCTCGACCGGGACCAGCCAGGTTGCCCACCGTCCGAGCTCCCGGCGCCACAGCGGGCCGGCCGGTCCGCTCAGGATGGATTCCACCACGGCCACGCGTTCCGCGGTGGTCGGATACCGCGTCAGCACCGCGATGAGAGCGCTCTGAAGCTGCTCAGGCCGCCCTTCGGGTAGGTTTTCCACGACGCGCCTTTCGCTCCGGAACCCGGGCTGCGAACAGCCGGTTTGCTATGGCCTCATACGCGAGCGGGCTGAAGACCAGCCCCAGGTGGGTCGTGGAGACCTCGACGTCGATCGCCGGGTCGCCCGTCCTCGAGACCCGCCAGTCGAGGATCCCGTCCGTTTTCGTGTACACGGCGGTCTGGCGCACAGGCCCCAGATCGCTGAGGGCCAATGACTCGACAAAGGAGCACGTGCAGGCGGGGGTGTAGCAGGCCGGCAAAACGTCCGGGCCGTTGCGCTCCAGGATTTCCTTGCGTACCGATCTGGCCATCTGCTCGATGGCGCTGTGGACCGATAAACCACCGAGCGGCGCCCCGAGGGTGATCACAGACGCGACGTGGTTGGGGGCCTGCGCCGCGGCCGCACGTGCGATCAGTCCGCCCAGGCTATGGCCGATCAGGTGGACCTTACGCCGCCCCGTGTCCCTGTATGCCTTCTTGATGGCGTCGGCCACGTGTCTGCGAATAAGTAAGTTGGGGCATTCGGCGTTCACCCGAATTCCGGAACTGTAAGGGCGGTAACCGATTCGGCGGAGCCACGAGCAAAGCTCCGTGAGGTAGCGGTCCGAGCCCAGAAACGCCGGAACGACAACCACCGCCGACCCATCGCCCTCGGGAATGCCATATCCCCAGTACAGCGGCGAGATCTTCAGATACAGTATCTCGACGCCAACCAGTAACTCTTGCCAGATAGGCAATGATACAGGCAACGGAGTATTTCGGACCGGGTAACCCCCCATGTGCCTCAAGTGTAAGTCATCCCGACACGGAAAGCGAGATTCTCGCTCACCCGGGACAGCGGGCCAGGTCGCTGACCGTGTGAAGCTGTTCTTTGGCCGGTGGGGCAGGCTGGCAGCCTGCGGCGGGTTGGCAACCCGCCCTCAGCGCCGGTTGACAACCGGCGCGCAGCTTGACAAGCTGCCCCACATACGAACCAGATCACACGGTCAGACGCCTAATTGGCGGCCGGCGTTGCGGCTCTCTTTTTGGCCGCCTTGGGTTTGCGGCGGGCCGCGGCTCGCGGCTTCTCGGTCTTGGAAGCCGCCGGAAGCGGCCGCAGCGCCAGATCCAGGAGCGATTTCTGCGCGTCCGTGAAGTTCTGGACGCTCTTGCGGGTCAACTCGGCGAAGGATGTCGACGGCGCCGGCTTCACCCGGGCGCGACTCTCTTCCGCCTGGGCGCGCTCGACCACCAGCTCCAGGACAGCCTTCTGGGCCTCGATGAACTTCTCCACGCCTTCCCGGGTCGCGTCGATTGCCGCGCTGGCCCGGCTCTTCCGGTATGGCTTGGCTTGCCCGCCGGCCGTGGCGATGGTCACCTGCTCCGCCACCTGGTCCAGGAGCATCTTCTGGGTCAGGATGAACTGCTCGATTCCGTCGCGGACCGCCCTCGCCGCACCCAGCGGGTTGACCCACGGACGGCCATCGGCGTAGGCTTTGGTGGCCTCGGTGGTCTGCTCGGAGATCGTCTCCAGCAAGCTCTTCTGCATGTCGACGAGCGTTCCCACTCCGCGCGGAATGAAATCCACGAGAGCCGCGAAGCTGGGCCCCAGCTGCAATACGTCTTTCACTCCCTCGGCCACGACGGCTGTTTCGCCGGCGGCCAGATCGAGCATGATCTTGCCGGCGTCCGCCGTACCCACCACCACCCGGCCGTACGCCTCCACGGTTGAAGCGAGTGCCTTTCGATTCACGCGCTCGCGCAGCATGCCGATCAGCAGGGCGACTTCCTGCGCGGTGAGGTCCGAGATGATCTTCAGGGCCGCGGCTGCGCTTTCGGCGCCTTGCCTGGCCCAATTCTGGGAAAGACCGGCCAGCGCGGACAACCGCGCCGGAGCTGCTGCTGCACTCATACGATGCCTCCTCTGCACTGCGCATACTGCGCTGCAGTATCCAGCTTGAGTATAGGGCGGGATCGCCCCGCCGTCAACCCCAAAGTGGTATCTTGCGAGTGCAATTCCACATATGCCTGACCGTCCAACGGTGATCAAGAAGTACAGCGACCGGCGGCTGTACGATTCGGCCGCCCGGCGCTACGTCAATCTCGACGACATCGCGCGCTTGATCCGGGAGGGCGCGGACGTGAAGGTTGTCGACGGCCGCACGGGCAAGGACCTGACGCGGGTGATCCTGACCCAGATCATCATGGACGACACACGCGGCGGCGAGAACGGCCTGCCCGTCAAACTGCTGCGCCAGCTCGTGGTCGCATCGGACCGCGTCAGCCACGATTTCCTTTCGTGGTATCTGGACACGGTCTTCGAGCTGTACAAGAAAACGGGGACGGCGGTGCTCTCCGGAGTTTCCGAAGCCAGGTCGGCCGTAACCAATCCCATGGAATTCGTGAGGCGCCTGCTTGGCGCCGAGGCGCATCCGACCGGGACCGCGAACGCCGAGGTCGAGGATCTGCGGCGCCAGGTCGAGGAGTTACAGGCGCAACTGGCGCGACCGAGACCGCGGCGCAAGCCGTCCACGAAGGTCCGCCGCCGAGGAGACGCAGGATAGGGCTGAGAGAGACCCGGCCACGACTGCCAGCGCTGCCGTCGCGCCTTTTACGCTATCGTACGCTGGAGTCGCGCCGGCAGCCTGCTTGTGGCGGTCCAACAATCGCACGCCTACTGCGCGACGCTGACTCTCGTGAAATGTTCCTCCTGGCTCGTCTCAAACCGCACCGGCAGGAACTCCGAAATGACCGACATGTTCGTCCGCGCGTGCAGGTTGATCTTCTCGGCCGTGAACGAGCCCGCTCCGGCCAACGCTAGAGGGAGCAGCAACTGATCGGTCAGATGCTCGCCGGCGGCGGCCCGAGACACCAGGTATTCCCGCGCATCGCGCGCGGCCGTCGAAGCCACCTTCTCGGCGCTCACGCCGAGCTGGCCGAAGGCGGAGAAGATCTCCGTTACTTCCGCGCTTCCGATTTCGACCATCACCACGTTGCCAGGACCGGCCGAGTTGCGGGTTTGATCGATCTTCCCGCAGTCCTTGCTCCAGTTGAGCATGCCCGCCGCCGTTTCGATCTCGCGCAGCGCGATGTGTCCCGGAAGATTGGCGACGACGGCGGTAATGACGCGCGAGACGACCTCGCCGCGCTCTCCCAGGTGCAGGGGCCTGAGCGCAGCACATGGCTCGATCTCGGCGCAAAAACGGCCGCCGCCCGCCGGATAGAACCCGTAGCGCTCGAATTCGAGGCGCACTTGTGGTCCCATCCGCTCCAGCAGCGGCAGAAACGTCCGCGCCAGGAAATCGAAAGGAGGCGCCGCGGTGTTGTGCGTGCCTCCTTCAATCACGATGCGGCTCGGCTCCGTCGCGAGCATGAGGGCCGGAAGAATCGTCTGAAAAACGAGAGTGCCGCTTCCCGCCGTGCCCACACTGAACCGATATTCGCCAGCGCGGACCTTGCCCGGCGAGAAGGTCAGAGCGGTAGATCCGAGGACCGCGCCCTCAACCTCCGCGCCGCCAACTTCGGCAGCGGCCAGGAGGGCTGTCAAATGCTGGCGCAGCAGCCCCGGCCGCTCGCGGCCCGCGCGAATCTTCTCAATGCGGAAGGCCTTCCCCGTCGCGAGGGAGAGGCCCACCGCGGTACGCAGGATTTGCCCGCCGCCCTCGCCGAACGATCCGTCAATCCGAATCATGACCTTGTCTCCTGGGCTCAATCTCCCAGAAAACAGGATCTCGAGCCGAACAACTCACCCTTTCACACAGACCACCTGGCGAAGCGTGTGGACGATCTCCACCAGGTCCGCCTGTGCCGCCATCACCGCATCGATCGGCTTGTAGGCAGCCGGAGTTTCATCGATCACGTCCTCGTCCTTCCGGCACTCCACGCCTTCCGTCATTCGCACGTGATCCTCTACTGTAAATCGACGCCTGGCTTCGTTGCGGGACATGGCCCGCCCGGCGCCGTGGCTGCAGCTCGAGAAGCTCTCCGGGTTGCCTTTGCCGCGCACAATAAAGGAGCGCGCTCCCATGCTGCCGGGGATGATCCCCATATCGCCCTCGCGCGCCCGGACGGCGCCCTTGCGCGTGACGAGAACATTCTCCCCGTAATGCGATTCGCGGGCCACATAGTTGTGGTGGCAGTTGATGGCCTTCAACTCCGCGCTGAAGGGCGGCACCTCGCCGGAACTACGGACCGCCCCGATGGTCTGTTCCATCATCAGATCGCGGTTCCGCTGCGCGTAGTCCTGCGCCCACTCGACGGCCTCGACGTAGTCGTCGAAGTGCTCGGTGTGCTCCGGAAAATAGGCCAGGTCGACGTCCGGCAGGTTCACGAAGAACCGCTTCATGTCCTTCCGGGCCAGGTCGATGAAGTAACTCCCCATGCGATTGCCGACTCCGCGCGACCCGCTGTGCAGCATAAACCAGACAGCGTCCGACTCGTCCAGGCAGACCTCAATGAAGTGGTTTCCGGTTCCGAGCGTGCCGAGGTGGTTCGCGTGATTCCCGCGGTCCAGCTTGGGGTGCTTCACCAGGATCGCATCGTAGCGAGCCTCCAGGTCTCCCATCCAGACCTCCCGGTTGCGCGCCGGAATGTCGTGCCACGCCCCGCGGTCGCCCGCTCCGCCGTGGTTCGTCCGGCCGTGCGGCACGGCTGCTTCAATCGCCGTGCGGATCCCTTTCAGATTGTCGGGGAGATCGCGCGCATTCAGGCTGGTCTGAACGGCCATCATGCCGCAACCGATGTCCACGCCAACCGCGGCCGGAATGATGGCGCCTTTGGTCGGGATCACACTTCCGACGGTGGCGCCGATTCCCCAATGCACGTCCGGCATGGCGGCGATCCATTTGAAGACGAAGGGGAGCTGTGCCGCGTTCAGGAGCTGCTTGCGCGCCGCGTCCTCCAGGGGTACGCCCTTCGTCCACGCCTTGACCGGCACGCCCGTCTCCGGCGCGATCACGTTGTAAGTGGTTTCCGACATCTTGATCTCCTCTTATTCCGACTTAAAAGGACGGCGCTCTCCCGTCTAAGCTACGCTCCCGAGTTGGTGCCGGGGCTGAGAATCGAACTCAACTGTGCTAGTTTGTAGGACCAGTCTCCGCGACCAGCGGAGTTCCCCGGCGTGAGCTGGCTGTAGGGGTGGGATTCGAACCCACATCCTCTCGATTAACAGTCGAGCGCTGGACCAGTTCAGCTACCCTACAAAAAGTTGAGCTTCAGGCCAATGGTGGCGGACCCAGAGGGTACCCCCGGGACTCGAACCCGCGATGACCCGCTTGAAGGGCGGGCGACTTAGCCAACTTGTCCACATCGCCGTAACCGTCTTGGCGGAGCGTACGAGAATCGAACTCGCCTAAGCCCGGTAGACAGCCGGGTACCTCGCCAGTCGGTCTACGCTCCGCAAACGTTGGTACGGGCGGGAGGATTCGAACCTCGAAGTCTCCCGGTTCGCAACCGGGTGTCCTGATCCGTTGAACGACGCCCGCGTCTAGAACTGCTGGTTGGGAGGGGCAGACTCGAACTGCCGTGGCAGGCTTCAAAGACCTGCGTCCTGGCCGCTGAACGACCTCCCAAGAATGGGGTGACCGGAGAGAATCGAACTCTCGTGGAGCGATCCACAGTCGCACGCCTGACCCACTCGGCCACGGTCACAGTTGGTGCCAGGGGCACGAGTCGAACGTGCTTGTCCGGCTTTTCAGACCGGCGCCTTGACCGCAATGGCCACCCTGGCGAATTGGTGGAAGAGGAGGGAGTCGAACCCTCATTTGCTGGATGCGGGCCAGCGGTCCTCCCGTTGGACGACTCCCCCGAAGCTGGTTGCGGGCTGGCGAGTCGAACGCCACTCTCATGGCTTATGAGGCCAGCATGTCACCGGTTCACTTGCCCGCAGCAACTGATGTGGAGCCCTGTGTCAGACGCGAGCTGACCTTTCCGGAATACAGGTCCGGCGCATCGCCATCTATGCTTACAGGGCTTGAGATCCTGGAGCCGGTGGAGCGAATCGAACGTTCGTCGGTTGCCTACCGTGCAACTGCTCTCCCATTGAGCTACACCGGCTGGAGCCAGAGGGGGCATTCGAAACCCCAACCTCCGCGTTACGAGTGCGGCGCTCTCCCACTTGAGCTACTCCGGCGTGGAGCGGGTGCGGAGAATCGAACTCCGTTGATCGGACTGGCAGTCCGATGCCCAACCAATAGGCCACACCCGCGGAAGCTTTGGAGCGAACGGAGATAATCGAAATCTCTTCTCTGGGTTGGAGGCCCAGGGCACACCCTATATACCACGCCCGCTCATGCACACTTCTGTGATGTTATTCAGTTGTCAAAGAGCTAAGCTGAGGCACACCTCGCCAGTCTCGCTTCCAACGGCAAGCAAGTCAGGCAGAATGCGTCAGGTGACACACAGACACAAAAAAAGGGGCGGCCATTTTTGGTGGCCGCCCCTTCTTGAAATCGTTATGTTATTCCAAGACGGTCAGGTCACCTCGCGGGCGTCGTAATTGACGCGCCCCGCCGAACCTTTAAGTTCGGTGCCGAATTGGAAAACGTGTGTCACGCAGTTACATTGTAAACGAGGTGGCAACGGAATTCAAGAGCTTTGATGTGTCTTCTTTTGGCGGAGGAGGAGGGAATTCAACCCTCGGTGGTCCTGTCGGACTCACGCCAGTTTTCGGGACTGGTGACTTTGGCAACTCGTCCACTCCTCCGCATGGCAAGAAACTGGAGCGCCGCCGCGGAGTTGAACCGCGCACGCCGGGTTTGCGGCCCGGCCGCTCGCCGCCTGCTGTTGCGGCGCATGGCACCCCGGGGGTGATTCGAACACCCAGTAGCGGGTTTGGAATCCGCGAGCCTCACCATCGGCAACCGGGGCAAGTGGTGCGCCCGGCTGGATTCGAACCAGCACTGTACCGCTTTTGAGGCGGTTGCCTCTGCCGTTGGACTACGGGCGCATGGTAGGCTCGGTCGGATTCGAACCGACACTGGACGCGGTCTGAGCGCGTTGCCTCTGCCTGGTTGGGCTACGAGCCTGTGGTGTTCGGGGCGAGATTCGAACTCGCAACAATGCGGCTCTCAACCGCGCGCGTCTGCCAGGTTGCGCCACCCGAACGTTGGTGGGCAGTCAAGGATTTGAACCTCGGATGTTTCCCATCGGGTTACCGGGGCTACAGCCAGGCGCTTTCAGCCTCTCAGCCAACTGCCCAAACACGAATTGTCAAAGATCTGGCGGAAGGCAGGCGACTCGAACGCCTATGTCCCGAGGGACCCTGGCTTAGCGGGCCAGTGGGATACCAATTACCCGAGCCTTCCGGATAACTGCTGCTAATGACTTTACAGGGAACTTACAGACTAAGTGAGAGACACCAAGAGTGTCCGACTGAGAGTCGGTAGGATAGGAGACCGCGACTGAGGAAGCGCCGCATCACTAGTTACTATATAGCGAACTGCGGCCCTTAGTCAAGACATTCGTTCTTCAGCGAGAGGTTGTGCGGAGACAGCTGGGTTTCGTGTGCCGGTCCACGGGACCTTTGGGTTCGGGGTCAAGCGAATCGATTCTATATCGCGCCCGTTTAGCGTGCTGCGGCTTCCCCAGCGCTCGCCCATTGCGTTAAATCCTGGCGCCGGATGGCCGCGCTCATCAGGTCTGGGAAGCGGTCCGGCGTGCAGGCGAAGGCCGGCACGCCAAGCTCGGCGAAGGCTGCGGCGACATTGTGGTCGTAAGCGGGCGCGCCTTGATCGCTCAGAGCCAGCAAGGCAATCAGCTGGACGCCGCTGGCTACCAGTGACGCGGCGCGGCGCAGCATCTCCTCGCGGTTGCCACCTTCGAACAGATCGCTCAGCAGAACGAGAATGGTGTCCTCCGGGCGGCGCAGTGGGAGGCGGTACCGACATCAACCAGGCGCTGGCCTATTGCCAATCGGTAGTGCCTGCGCAGCCCGACGCGGTGATCGATCGGGCCGTAGATGGATTCCGCCGAGAGGCCCGAGGGCATCGGCAAGTCCGCGCTGGTCAATTGCTTCGCGCAAGCGGTTGGGCTGCCCTGCGTATCTCTGCTCGGAAGCCAGCTCGCGCCAGCGGCCCAGGCGGCCAGCACGTGAATCGCACGGAGTCTGCGGTGCGAGTCACGCACCTTGCGGACGGTTGCATCCGAGGAGCGCTCCCAGCATACGAACAAGGATCTGGCTGGTCGCCCGGCCGGTGCGGCAGCTCGACGAGTTGGAAGAGCGCCGCGAGGGAGAGGAAAGAGGAGCGTCGCTAGCGAGCGCACCGAGAGTTGGAATCCGGAAACCCGCTGCGAGTCTACCGCGAAGTTGAAGTGGTAGGGACGGGCAGATTCGAACTGCCGACCTGCCGCTTAGGAGGCGGCCGCTCTATCCATCTGAGCTACGTCCCCGCGAGCTTCTATTTTAGCCCCAGCGCTTGAGCCCTTTGTGGCCGATGTCGCGGCGATAGTGCATGCCGTCGAAATGGATCTTGTCCACGGCGCGGTAGGCGTTCTCGATGGCGCCCGCCAGGCCGGAGCCGGACGCGGTGACGCCCAGCACTCGGCCGCCCGAAGTCTCGATCACGCCCGCGCCCGCCCGCGTTCCGGCGTGGAAGACGGTGGCCCCGAGCGCCTCGGCTTCGTCGAGACCGCTGATCGCGTCTCCGGTGCGCGGCGCTGCAGGATATCCGGCGGACGCCAGAACCACGCAGACCGAGGGATCGGCGCGCCACGCCAGTTTGGCTCCGGCGAGGTCGCCGTGAGCCGCCGCCATCAGCGCTTCGGCGAAGTCCGAGTCCACACAGTGCATCAGCGCCTGGGTTTCCGGATCGCCCAACCGTACGTTGTATTCCAGCACTTGCGGGCCGCGGTCGGTCATCATCAGACCGGCGTAGAGGAAGCCGGTGAACGGCGAGCCCTCGGCGCTCATTCGCTCGATGGTGGGGGCGATGATGCGGTCCAGGACGTCGGCGCGCTCGGCGGCGGTCAATATCCTGGAGTCGCAATAGGCGCCCATGCCGCCGGTGTTCGGGCCGGTGTCGCCGTCGTGCACCGCCTTGTGGTCCTGCGTCGGGGCGAGCGGGAGGACGTGGCGGCCGTCGCTCAGTACGATGAAGCTGACCTCCTCTCCGGTCAGGAATTCCTCCACCACGAGGCGCGCGCCGGCCTTCCCAACCAGCTCGCCGGAGAGCAGTCCGTGGATGGCTGCTTCGGCTTCCGCGCGGGTGTTGGCGATGATGACGCCTTTGCCTGCTGCGAGACCGTCGGCCTTGAGGACCACGGGGCAGCCGAAGCGGTCGAGCGCCGCGAGAGCCTCGGCCTCGCTTTCCGCGCGGACGAAGCCGCCCGTGGGAATGCCCGCACGCACCATGAATTCCTTCGAGAAGATCTTGCTGCCCTCGAGGCGGGCCGCCTGGCTGGTGGGCCCTACAATCGCACGGCCCGCGGCGCGAAACGCGTCGACGACACCCGCGACCAGAGGAGCCTCCGGCCCGACGACGGTGAGGTCGGCCTCAACGGATTCGGCCGCGCGCAGCCATCCTTCCGGGTTGCCGGGCGCGGCGATACAGTTTGCGACGCGGGCAATGCCCGGGTTTCCCGGCGTCGCATAGACAGCCGTCACCGAAGGACTCTGGGCCAGACGCCACGCGATCGCGTGCTCGCGGCCACCGCCACCGAGGATCAGTACTTTCACTCTGCTCTCCAGGAAGAATGCTGGGCGGCCGAAAGTTGTTCCGCGTTGGCACAGGGGCGCACAAACGCCCCCGTGCGCCCGCCGCGCCGCGCACTTCCCTAGAATAGAAGAAAAGCTGGGCCGAAATGCAAGCGATGGGCCGTCCGAACAGTTATGACGTGATCGTGGTGGGCGCCGGACATGCCGGTTGCGAAGCGGCACGTGCGTGCGCACGCATGGGCCTCCAGACGGCCATGGTCACCATGAATCTGGACTTGATCGCCCAGATGTCCTGTAATCCGGCTGTCGGAGGAATCGCGAAGGGCCACTTGGTCAGAGAAATCGATGCCCTCGGGGGAGTGATGGGCGAGGTGACCGATGCGGTGGGCATCCAGTTCCGGCTTCTGAATACGAGCCGCGGACCGGCGGTCTGGTCGCCGCGTGCCCAATGCGATAAGAAGCTGTATCGCATGCGCATGCGCGAGGTGCTGGAGCGCGAGCCCAACCTGCGTATTCTCCAGGCAGAGGTGGCGGAGCTCGTGATTGAGGCGGGCGAGGGCGGAAGACAGGTGCGCGGCGTCCGACTCCAGGACGGCCGGGTGCTTTCGAGCGGGGCCGTCGTGGTGGCCACCGGCACGTTTTTGAACGGTCTGGCGCACGTCGGCGAGAAGACCTACCACTGCGGCCGCAACGGAGAGGCGCCGTCGAACCTGCTCGGCGATCAGCTTCGGACTCTTGGAATGAAGTGGACGCGCCTGAAGACGGGCACGCCGCCGCGGCTGGACGGCCGCACGATCGACTGGTCCTGCTTCGAGGTTCAGCGCGGAGACCCGGTTCCGACCCCGTTCTCGTTTCTGACACCGGGAATCGACCGTCCCCAGATCGAGTGTCACATCGCTTACACCACCGAGAAGACCCACGAGATCCTGCGCCAGGCGATTCCGCGCTCGCCGCTCTATAGCGGGCAGATCGAGGGTATCGGGCCGCGGTACTGCCCTTCAATTGAGGACAAAGTTGTCAAGTTCCCCGACAAGGTGCGGCACCAGATCTTCTTGGAGCCGGAAGGGCTTGATACATACGAGGTTTACGTCAACGGGATGTCCACCAGCATGCCGATCGACGTGCAGATCGCCATGCTGGCTTCGGTCCCGGGCCTGGACTTGGCCGAGATGATCCGCCCGGGCTATGCCATTGAGTACGACGCGGTCGATCCAAGGGAAGTCCTGCATTCTCTGGAGGTTAAGAGGATCGCTGGCCTGTTTCTGGCGGGACAGATCAACGGAACTTCGGGATATGAGGAGGCTGCGGCTCAGGGCATTCTGGCCGGGATCAACGCGGCGTGCCGGGTGAGCGGTCGTCCACCGGTCGTTTTCGGGCGTACGGATGGCTACATCGGGATCATGATTGACGACCTCGTGACCAAAGGGGCGGACGAGCCATACCGCATGTTCACCTCACGCGCCGAGTTCCGCTTGCACCTTCGCATCGACAACGCCGACGAGCGGCTCACGCCTGAGGGCCGCCGGCTGGGATTGGTGACGGAGGAGCGCTGGATGCTGTTCGCAAAGAAACAGGCCCAGAAGGAGCGGCTGCGAGCGCTGTTGGAGAGCACAAGAGTGCCGCCCGACGGTCTGGGTCTGACGCCGGGGGATCGGCCTACGGTCGCGGGGTGGCTGCGGCGGCCCGAGGCAAGCATTGAGAAGGTTCGCTCCTTGCTAGTGGCGGCGCTTGGGGAAGAGCCGGTGCGCGAGGTTCTAAGCACGGTGGAGACGGAAGTGAAGTACGCGGGCTACATCTCGCAACAGGAGCGTCAGATTGTTCGTCTGCGGGAGTCTGAGGGGCGGAAGATACCGGCGAAGTTTGGCTTCCGGGGCATACCAGGGCTGTCGCGCGAGATCTCGGAGAAGTTGGAGCGGGTGCGGCCGGAGACGCTGGGGCAGGCGGCGCGCATACCGGGGGTGACTCCGGCCGCGATAGCGGTTCTCGACGTCTACCTGACGATCGGAGCTGGCGTCGCTTCGCTATGAAGGATGCGCCTGGGTTCGCCGCCATCTTGACGCGCAGTTTTGGCCCGCTCCACCCTCTTTCGCCCGAAACGATCGCCGAACTGCTGGGCCACTACGAACTCCTTCTCCGCTGGAACAAGACTCTCAACCTCACTTCCATCGCCGGTCTCGAAGAGGCCGTGTTACGCCACTACTGCGAGTCGCTGTTTGTGGGGATCCATCTCCCCACAAGCCCGGTGTCCGTTCTGGACCTTGGCTCGGGCGCCGGCTTTCCAGGGATTCCTATGGCGATCCTGCGCCCGGATTGCAGGGTTACGCTGGCGGAGTCCCATCAGAGGAAGGCGGTCTTTCTACGCGAGGCAACCCGGCACCTTTCGAACGTTCGCGTGGCGGCGTGCCGTGCGGAGAAGGTCGAGGGCGCCTTCGATTGGGTGGTTTCGAGGGCGGTGAAGTGGCCGGACGTACTGAAGATTGCCGTCGCAGGCGCCGCCGTCGTCCCAATCCGGACAGTAGCGTTACTGCTGGGGCAGGAGGACGCAGCGGAGGTGGTCGTTCAACCGAAGTTCTCCTGGCGCCAGGCGATCCCGCTCCCGTGGGGCCACCGTAGGGTGCTGGTGATTGGTCAGACAGCCCTGCCCAGCGACTAGCCGCCCGACGTCAAAGTGTTCCACGTGGAACGTTGAACGGCGCGGGTGGGAGGCGGTTCCACGTGGAACCCCGGCAGAGCGCCACCACCTCCGACCCTCGGGCAAGACCTGGGGCGAGGTGAGCGTGCCGCCGATCTCCTCCTACAGGACACGGGGCATGTGAGCGCAGCGCCTACGCCCGCCCCCCTTGGCGCGACATGGTCCCGAGAAACCTTGTGGCGAGCCGGTGCTCGCGACATTGTTCCACGTGGAACATCTCGGCCCCCCGCAAGACTCACTCACCGTAACCGTGATAGCATGTTGGTCTCTCCGCGCGAGGAGCATCGAACTTTGGGAAGAGTCATCGCAGTCGCCAACCAGAAGGGCGGAGTCGGGAAAACCACTACCGCCATCAATCTCGGCGCATCCCTGGCCGCGAACGACCTACACGTCCTGGTGATCGATGCAGATCCCCAGGGCAACTCGACAACTGGCCTCGGCGTCGCCAAGAACACCGGCGCCCCGACCATCTACGACGCCCTTCTCGGGCACACGGACCTCGCCGCCACCGTCCAGCCCACCGGATTCGAAGGCCTCGACATCGTCCCTGCCGACAAGAACCTCGTCGGCGCCAATATCGAGCTCGTCGATCTCGAGCGCCGCGAGTTCCGCCTGCGCGAGAGCCTCAGTTCCCTAAGGGATGCCTACCACTACGTCCTCATCGACTGCCCCCCAGCCCTCGACCTCCTTACGGTCAACGCCCTGGCTGCGGCGGACTCCGTTCTCATCCCCATACAGTGCGAGTTCTTCGCCCTCGAGGGCGTTTCCGAGCTGATGGACACGATCGACCGCCTGCGCGACTCCCTCCAACATTCGCTGAAGATCGAGGGCATCCTCCTCACCATGTTCGACGAGCGCACCAACCTGGCACGCCAGGTGGCGGACGACCTGCGCGAGTTCTTCGGCAAGGAGGTATTTCGCACTGTCATCCCCCGCAGTATCCGGCTCGCCGAAGCGCCCAGCTATGGCAAGCCTATCCTTCTCTATGACGTCCGGTCGCGCGGCGCGGAGAGCTACATCAAGCTGGCCAAGGAGATCCTCGAGAATGACCAAGGCACCAGATAACCCACGCAAGGCCCTCGGCAGGGGTCTGACATCCCTCCTGGTCAACCGCACCGCCCCGAAGCCGGAGCCCGTCGCTCAACCCGCGGCACCAGCCACTCCTCCCGCGGATGTCATCTCACGCGTTCCCCTCGATCTCGTCGATCCTAATCCGCTCCAGCCGCGTACCGCCTTCCAACCCGAGCGTCTTCAGGAACTTGCGGACTCAATCCGGGCCAACGGAATCATCCAGCCCCTAGTAGTGCGGCCCCGGGATGGCCGGTACCAACTCGTCGCCGGTGAGCGACGTTGGCGCGCCGCACGCCTGGCGGGCATCACCGACGTCCCCGTCTCGGTTCAGGATATCCCCGATGACCGCCTGCTCGAGATCACTCTGGTCGAGAACATCCAGAGGGAAGATCTCAACCCCATCGAAATCGCCCACGCCTTCGACCGCCTCGCCCGCGACCTGGAGTTGAGCCACGACGAGATCGCCCGCCGCACTGGCAAAGACCGCACCTCCATCACCAACACTCTCCGGCTCCTCAAGCTCCCGGCCGACATTCAGGCGCTGGTGGCCGAGCACCGCCTCTCGATGGGCCATGCACGCGCCATCCTCGGACTCCCTACGGAGGAGCTACAGCGCCAGGTCGCGGAAAAGGCCAGCTCCCAAGGCCTCTCCGTCCGCCAAGTCGAGCACCTCGTGCAGAAGATGACCGGCCCGCGCGAGGCAAAGTCCGTAGACGAAGCGCTGGATCCCAACGTGAAGGCGGCGGTCCAGGAACTCGAACGCGTGCTTGGCACGCGCGTCAAGATAACCGGCAAACCGGATGCGCGGGGGCACATCGAGATCGCGTACTACTCTCCCGACGATCTTCAGCGCATCTATGCCCTGATTGTTGGGGAGGACCGGTAACGGCTATCGGGGTTGCTTGTCAGAAATGGTGCCGGCGGCTGGACTCGAACCAGCGACCTTGGGATTATGAGACCCACGCTCTAACCACCTGAGCTACACCGGCGCTCGAAAGGGCTCTATATCAGAGTACTTTACCGCCACCCCGCTTTGTCAACGCGGCCCTAGACTCAGCCTCATTACTCTTCCTTAATCTAGGTGATTTCACCCGTCTTGACAGCGACCGTCTTTGGGTGCATATTTGACACAGAAGCTGCGAAGTTTAGAGCAATTGAGCTTCTGGCGCCTCCATTTGGGGGGCCATGAGATCTGTCGCAAACCGGCAGGTCAGTTTCCGATAGGAGGAAGTCTATATAGAACTCCACATGATGGGCGGCTACCCGCTTCCTCCGCTGACTGGCTGTCGCCTTTAGACGTTTGCTGGGCCCCTAAAACGGCCAGCGCGCCGCGGTATTTTGCACCGCGAAAAAGGCATACGGCAACCAGAGTCACGGATGCCCGGTACGGCTCCTTCGGAGCTGACTGGACAAGGACCGTGCCAGTGAGGAGCTGGCGGTCGCCCCTTCCTTTCTTTGCCCTCCTGTGGTTTGACTCCTTCCCGCTACTCGGCTAGATTGTTGATAGGACGCTGGCTTTGCGTCAAACGAGCTCTCCGTGAAAGCCCTCGGGTTTGAGTCAGTCTCGAAGACCTATTCCATCTACGGTTCTCCAGGCGACCGGTTGCGAGAGCTGGCCTCATTCCGGAAGGCCGCCCACCATCAGGACTTCTGGGCTCTCCGCGACGTCTCCTTCGCCGTCGAACGCGGCGAGGTCTTCTGTGTCATCGGGGAAAACGGCGCGGGCAAGAGTACGCTGCTGCAACTGGTCGCAGGCATCCTACAGCCATCGGCAGGCACGGTAACTATAGCCGGCCGCGTCTCCGCCCTGCTCGAGCTCGGCGCAGGCTTCGACACGGAATTCAGCGGCCGCGACAACGTCTACCTCAACGGCGCAATCGCCGGATTCTCGGCCCGCGAGATAGACGCTAAGTTCTCCCAGATTCAGGACTTCGCCGAACTTGGCGAGTTCATGAACCGACCCCTGAAGACCTATTCCAGCGGGATGGTGGTCCGCCTCGCCTTTGCCGTCGCCATCCACACCGACCCCGAGATCCTGCTGGTGGACGAGGCCCTCGCGGTCGGCGACGTCTACTTCAAACAGAAGTGCATGCGGAAGGTGCACGACCTACGGTCCAAAGGGATCACCATCCTGTTCGTCTCGCACGCCCTCGCCGACGTAAGCGCCATCGGTGACCGAACGCTTTGGCTGGACCGCGGCCGCATCCGCGAGCTCGGCGACACCGAAACCGTGGTCGAGCGGTATCTCCAAGCCATGGCTCGCAAGGACGCCGCATACCTCCAGAGCCGGCGGTCACTCGACCACGCGGAGGCGCCACCCCTCTCGCCCGTTCCCGTGGACCACTTGCCCAACGTGGATCATCGTTCCGGCGACGGCCGGGCCCGCGTGACGGGCATCGCCCTACTCGACGAAACGGGCGAGCCGGTAGCCCAGCTTCAGCCGTCGTCCCGTCTGGTCGTCCGCATTGCGGTGCGGGCCCATGCGCCCATCGGGCGCCCCATCATCGGCTTTATGCTGCGCAATCATCTGGGCATCGATTTCTCCGGGACGGACTCACTGCGGGAGAATATGAGTTTGCCGGAGCTGCGGGCGGGCGAGATCCTGGCAGTGGACTTCCACATGGATCTGCCGGAACTCTACCCGGCCGTGTTCTCCTTCTCGCCGGCCGTGGCTGACGGCGTGTTCGAGCCATCGGCCATGTGCGATTGGATCGACAACGCCATCACGGTCCAGATGGCGTCAGGAACGGAACAGGTATATGGCTACACGCGCGTCCCGTGCCGGATCGAGCTCAATACAAAGCTCTCGGGGCCTGCATCCACATTGGAGGCGAATCCTTGATTGAGTTCACCGGGGAGCGTGTCGTCCCAGGCCAGGTAGATGTCGACCTCTGGAACGAGCACCTGGCCCGTTATGCGTTCGCGGCCCGTCTGGCCGCGGGGAAACGCGTGCTCGATGCCGGTTGCGGCACGGGCTACGGCTGCGCGGCGTTGGCCGGGCGGGCCTCGAGCGTCACCGGCCTCGACATCGCACCGGAGGCCATCGCTCATGCGCGCGAACATTCCGCGGCCCCGGGAGTGACGTATCTCGAAGGCTCGTGCTCGGCCATGCCCCTGCCCGACGCCGCCTTCGACCTGGTGATCTCCTTCGAGGTGATCGAGCACCTCGAGGACTGGCAGGCCTTCCTGTCGGAGAGCCGTCGCGTTCTGGCTCCAGGCGGCATTTTCATGCTATCGACACCCAATCGCGACTACTACGCCGAGGCCCGGAGCGTCTCCGGCCCCAACCCGTTTCACGTCCACGAATTCAACTTCGACGAGTTCGGCGCGGCCCTCGGCGCCCTGTTTCCGCACGTTCATCTCTTCCTTCAGAACCATGTCGAGGGCATCTCTTTTCAGCCGGCCCCGGCCACCGGGCATGGTCAACCGGAATTGCAGCAGGCCGGCCTCGCCCCCGATCCCAACGGCGCCCATTTCTTCCTGGCCGCGTGCTCCTCTTCGCCTCAGCCGGCGCCGGCGCCGTTCGTCTACGTACCCACCACGGCCAATGTCCTCCACGAGCGCGAGCTGCATATCGCAAAGCTCGAAATCGATGTCAACCAGCTCCGCGCGGACAAAGAGAAACTCGTGGAGATGTTCCGCGTCCAGAAGGCCGCTCTCGAAGAGGCCAACCGCTGGTCGGGCAGTCTCGACGAGAAGCTTGCGGCCGCCTCGGACCGCATCGTCGAGCTGCAGGCCGAGCTCCAGCAGACCGCGGCTGGCTTCGAAGCCCAGGTGGCCACGCTCGAGGGCGAAAACCGCGCCAAGACCGAGTGGTCCCGAGAGCTCGACGGCCAGCTCGCCGCCGCCGTGGCCCGCATAGTCGAACTCCAGGCCGAAAACAGCACCAAGAACGCCTGGGCCCGGGAACTTGATGAGAAGCTCGCCACGGCTTCGGCCCGCATCGTCCAACTGCAGAACGAGCTCGAACAGACCGCCGCCGGCTTCGAGGCTCAAATCGCCACGCTCAAAAGCGAGGACCGCATCAAAACCGAATGGGCCCTGCAACTTGAGGAAAAGCTCGCCGCTGCCTCCGCCCGCATTGTCGAGCTACAAAACGTGGAGGCTGCGTTCCGGGAGGAGAATCGCGCCAAGACCGAGTGGACCGCAGTCCTGTCCACGGCCCTCGAGCAGAGCAACCTCAGGGCTACCGATGTCGCGGAGCAACTGGCCGCGGCGGTCTCTCGAGTCTTCGATCTCGAGTCTCAACTCTCCAAGCCCTGCCCCAGCGATCACTCCACACTTGCCGAGCTCCACGCCGAGGTCTGCGCTAAGACCAAGTGGGGACAGCAGCTTATGGCGAACCTGGAGGAACTGGAGCGGGCCGTGGCAGGCTATTTCGCCCAGCTCGCCAAAGTCGAGGCCGAGAACGATGCCAAGACCGTCTGGGCGCGCCGTCTGGATTCCGAGCTCGAAAGCAAGGGCAAAGACCTCGTGCATTGTCTAGAGGTGCTGCACGCGACCGAAACCACGCTCGAGGAGCGCACCGCCCGGATGTTGCAGCTGGAGGAGCGGGTCAATTGCGCTAGGGCTTCGCGTTGGGTAAAACTGGGAAATCTCCTCGGACTCGGTCCCAGGCTCAACGGCGAGTGACATGCGGAGGCCCATCCGTTATTTGCTGCGTGTGCCCCTGTTGGTTCTCTGTCCGTTTGCCCTGACTCTGGCCGCCGCGGCGCTGGCCATTTGCGACCTTCTGTGGCTCCTTGTGGGAAAGCGGCAGGCCCGCGCCGACGCGCTCCCGGACGGCTCCGCTGCTTCGGTGGTGATCCCCAACTGGAACGGGCGCGAGCTGCTCGAGAAGTATCTCCCCTCGGTGATCGCGGCGCTCGCCGGCCATCCCGGAAACGAAGTCATCGTGGTGGATAACGGCTCTACGGACGGAAGCGCCGCGTTCGTCCGCGAGCGTTTCCCGGGGGTCAAGCTGGTGGCGCTCGACCGCAACCTCGGATTCGGCGGGGGCGCGAACGCCGGAGTCCGCGCGGCACGAAACGGCATCGTGGTTCTGCTGAACAACGACATGCGCGTGGCGCCGGATTTCCTGGCGCCTTTGCTGGCGGGCTTCCGCAATGAGAACGTCTTCGCGGTCTCCTGCCAGATCTTCTTCAGCGACCCGAACCGCAGGCGCGAAGAGACCGGCCTGACCGAGGGCTGTTGGCGCGACGGCGCGATCCGGCTGGGCCACCGCGTCGACGACGAGGTGCGGGATCTGTATCCCTGCTTCTACGGCGGAGGCGGGTCCTGCGCCTTCGACCGGCGCAAGTTCCTCGAGCTCGGCGGATTCGATCCGCTGCTGCGGCCGTTCTACTTGGAGGATGCCGACCTCGGGTTCCTGGCCTGGAAGCGCGGATGGCAGGTGCTCTACCAGCCGGCGAGTTCGGTGTACCACGAGCATAGGGGCACCATCGGCAAGCATTTCACGGCGGACCAGATCAACGCCGTCTACCAGAAGAACTACGTCCTGTTCGCCTGGAAGAACATCCATGACTGGCGCAAACTGGCCGCGCACTTCGCCTTCGCTCTGGGCGGCTCGCTGGCCAGCGCCGTTGCCGGCGACTCCCCCATGCGGGCCAGCGCCGCCGGCGTCTTGCGCGCCTTCCTCCAGCTTCCGCGAGCGCTCGTCTCGCGCTGGCGCGCGCGCCGCATGGCCGGGGTTTCCGATACCGAAGCGTTCCTCCGGCCGCGTGGCGGCTACTTCCGCGATCGCTTCGAGATGGAGGAGGCTGCCGGCGCCCCCGAGAGGCTGTCGGTCCTCTTCGTCTCCCCTTATCCGCTGTTGCCGCCGGTCCATGGCGGAGCCGTCTTCATGAATGCGACGGTCCGGGAGCTGGCACGGCTGTCGGAGTTGCACCTGCTCTGCATGCTCGAACACCCCAGCCAGCGGGAGGCCCAGGAAGAGGTCGCGCGCCTGTGTGCGTCAGCCGAGTTCCTGGTGCGGCGAGGTCCTACCAGCAGCCTGGCTTCGCCGCGGCCCAACGAGGTCCGCGAATTCGCCGACGACGACTTTCAGTGGCTCATCGATCGCCAGATCTACACCCGCCGCGTCGATGTCATTCAGCTCGAGTACACCCATCTGGCTCAGTACGCGGGGCGGTATCGCCGGCTGGCCAGCGTTCTTTTCGAGCACGACATCTCCTTCCAGTCGATCGGCCGCGGCGTGGGGGCGGGGGGCGGCGGCTCGCGGCTCAAGGCGGGATTCGAGTATTTGCGGACGCTGCGCTACGAGCTGGGAGTCCTGCCGCGGATGGATCGCATTCAGGTCTGCAGCCGCGAGAACAAGGAATACCTGGCGTCCTTCCTGCCCAAACTGGAGAACCGGATCGAGACCGGTCTGCGCGCCGGCATCGACACGGGCAGCTACTGTTTTCGGGCGCAGGGACGGGAACCGTCCACCATGCTTTTCCTGGGCAGCTTCCGCCACCCCCCGAACCTCGCGGCCCTGGAATGGTTCCTCGAGAAGGTGCTGCCGCTGGTGACGGCGGAGTGTCCGGCCGCCCGGCTGGTGGTGGTGGGCTCGGGGATGCCGGCAGCGCACAGCCTGCCGCAATCGAGCGCGATCGAACTGCGCGGCAGGGTGGAGGACGCGAGGGAGCCGCTGGGGCGCTACTCCCTGTTCGTGTGCCCGGTGCTGAGCGGTTCCGGGGTCAGGGTGAAGCTGCTGGAGGCGTTCGCTGCCGGCATCCCCGCCGTCTCGACCACGCTCGGCGCCGAGGGCCTGACGCGCACGGACGGCGAGCTTTGCGCCCTGGCCGACGAGCCGGCCGCCTTCGCCGGCCAGATCGTTGATCTGTTCCACCACCCCGAAAGAGCAGCCGCGATGGCGGAGCGCGCGCGGGGCGAGGCGGAGACGGTCTGGGACATCCGCGCTGCCACCGGCAGGCTGGTCGAGAGTTATCGGGAAGCCCTGCGGGAGAAGCGCTGCCGCGTCACAGCCGGAGCCACCATTCCGATGGCTGCGGCTGGTTCTCGCCGCTAGTGGACCTGTGGCAGGCTGGCAGCCTGCCGCGGGTTGTCAACCCAATGCCACTTAGTTTTCCCAGATGCGGACAGCCTGAATGGGGCGGCTCTCCAGATCTGCGCCGGACGTCCACGTCCGGCTTCCTCCGTTTCAGGAAGTTGGACGGAGGCGGGTCTGGAGACCCGCTGCAGGACTGGAGTCCTGCCCCACGGTTTCTGCCCGGTCTTGCGAAAACTAAGTGGCATTGGGTTGTCAACCCGCCTTCAGCGCCGGTTGCCAACCGGCGCGCAGCTTGACAAGCTGCCCCACATGCGAACTTAGTGGCTTTTCAGATCCTGCCGAAGGCGGTTGGCGATGTAGGCGGCCGTGCGGTCCAGCTCCACAGGGGATGCGTCCTTCGGTTGCGTGTAGATCGACCAAAGCACCAACTGCGAGTGCGGATCGACCAGAAACAGGGTGCCTTTGGCCCGGTGGAAAGCGGTCACCGGCACGAACCTCTCCCCTCCGAGGGCGCCAGCAGCCGTGTCATCCTGCTTCTCGGGTTCGCGGGCTGCGACCTTCGCTGGCGCAGGCGGCGGAGTGGCCGGGGTGGCGGCAGCCTGAGGCGGAGGCAGCGCTGCGCCCGCCGCTGGTGTAGCCGTAGTGGGCGGGTTTCCGGACGCCGGGGGTGTAGCCGCCGGAGGCTGCACGGCAACGACAGGGGTGGTTTCCTCCGGAGCGGCTGCTGCCGTCTCCTCACTCGCCCGCTTTACCGGCTTCTGGGGGAACAGGTCGGCCAGACGGCTCTCGAAGGACGCGCCGATACCGTCGGTGAAGACCGCGTCGGCTTTCTTCGGGTCCGTCACCACCTGAAAGACGCCCAGGCCGGTGAGCCGGTTGGCCAGGTACTGCTCCATGGCGTTCGTCATCGGCAGCAGGTACACCTTGTGAACCTGCAGCAACTCGGTCTTGGGTGGTGGCGCCGCGAGCGCAACGGCCAGCGAAGAAAACAGAAGGACGATAGTCGGCTTCATGACAGGTACCATAATAAGCGATCGGCCGTGCGGCACCGAGCCGGCGGCCGTCATTCGTTTCATTCGTTCATTGGTAGGACGCGGCGGAACCCGAAAAAGTCGTTCACGCCAAAATTCGCCGGATGCTAGAATGAACGGGCTTGCGATGCCAGGTGTCACGGTCGTCATCCCGAACTGGAACCGCCGCGACCTGGTTGAGCGGCTGATCCCGCAACTCCGCGCCCAGAGCCACCCCATCGCCGAGATCGTCGTCGTAGACAACGGCTCCCAGGACGGCTCGGCCGCCGCGGCCCGCGAGAGTGGCGCACGCGTTCTCGAACTGGGCCACAACGCCGGTTTCAGCGCCGCCGTGAATCGCGGGATCGCCGAGACCTCCACCGAGCTGGTGGCCATCGTGAATAACGACGTCGAGCCCGCCGCCGGCTGGCTGGAGCGGCTGGTCGAAGCGGTGCGGGATCCGCGGGTGTGGTTCGCCGCCGGAAAGCTCCTGAGCGCCGCCCGGCCCGGCTCGCTCGACGGCGCTTACGACGAACTCTCGCGCGGCGCCTGCGCCTGGCGCGCCGGCCATGGCCGCACGGACGGCGAACTCTGGAACCGCCCCATGCCGATCCGCTTCGCTCCCTTTACCGCCACCCTATTCCGGACGGACCTGTTCACGAAGGTCGGCCTGCTCGACGAGCGGTTCGAGTCCTATCTGGAGGACGTGGATCTCTGCCTGCGCGCGGCGCGCCAGGGCTTCTCCGGAGTGTACGTGCCCGGCGCGGTGGCCGTGCATCAGGGTAGCGCTACGCTCGGGCGGTGGCATCCCGAGGTGGTCGAGCGCATCGCGCGGAACCAGTTGTTGCTGGTCGCCAAGCATTACCGGCAGCGGGACCTGCGGCGATACTGCTGGGCGATTCTGGTCGCGCAGGGGTTGTGGGGAGTGGTGGCGTTGCGGCACGGGCGGCTGCTTCCGTTCCTGCGCGGCAAGATCGAGGGCCTGACGGCGTTCCGGTCTCTCCGGCGCGAGGCAGCGGCGGCCGGCCGCGGAGTGGAGAGCCTCTCCGAGATTCTGGAACAAAGCGAGGCGGAAATCCTGCGTCTACAGCGCAGCACCGGTTTCGACTCGTACTGGCGGCTGTACTTCGCCCTGACCTGACATGACCCTGATATGAACCGCATCGGCGTTGTCGTCGTCGCCTACAATTCGGAGCGCGAGATCGGGCGGTGCCTGGATTCGCTGCCAGCCGGCGTCGAGACGGTGGTGGTGGACAACGCGTCCAAGGACGGCACCCGCCGGGAGGTCGCGAACCGGCCGGTCAAGCTCATCGCGAATCCATGGAATCGCGGCTTCGCTGGCGGAGCGAACCAGGGAATCGGCGCCCTCGATTGCGACCTGGTACTGCTGCTCAACCCGGACGTCGAGCTCGTGTCCGCGCTCGATGCGCTGGCCTCAGAATTCAACCTCGCGGATGTCGCCGGGGCGGGAGGGAAGCTGCTCGGCAGCGATGGACGCTCGCAAGCCGGATTCATGGTCCGGCGCCTGCCCACGCCCTGGACGCTGGTCTTCGAAACCCTGGGGCTGAATCGCCTCTGGCCGGGCAACCCGGTGAACCGGCGATACCGCTGTTTCGACCTCGATCCCGACGTTGAGGCCACAGTGGAGCAGCCCGCTGGCGCGTTCCTGATGATCCGGCGGGACGTGTGGCGGCAGCTTGGAGGATTCGACGAGTCCTTTTTCCCGGTCTGGTTCGAGGATGTCGACTTCGCCAAGCGCGTAGCGATGGCGGGGTACAGAATGCGCTACTCGCCTGAGACCGTTGCAAAACACAGCGGTGGCCATTCAGTCGGCCAGCTACCCCGCTCCACCAGAGACCTCCACTGGTGTGGTAGCCTGCTGGAGTATACCTTCAAGCACTTCGCCCGACCGGGGGCGATGGCGGTATGCGCGTCCGTTGCGGCGGGTTCCATTCTCCGGGCGGTTTTGGCGCCGTTTAGGGGAAAACCCTTGGATGGGATCATTAGCTGTGTTAGGATGATTCGGCAAGCCGGAGTGCTGTTTCTTTCCGGCCATACTGGAATTCGTACATTTCCTCGGCCTTTGCGGTACAGTAGGATGGCGCGGCCGTAATAGTTGTTGGTGCTCAAGTTCATTTGTCATGAGCCATACTGATCTCGTATCCGTAACGATCGTTACGTACAACAGCGGTCGGTTCATCAAGCGGTGCCTCCAGTCGGTTCTGGCTCAAGGCTACCCGGAAATCGAGGTAATTATAGTAGACAATGCCTCGACCGACGGCACCCTAGGCATCCTGGAGCAGTTCGAGGATCGCTGCCGCCTGGTGTTCAACGAAACCAACATCGGATTTGCTGCCGCGCAAAACCAGGCCATACAGCTCTCGCGCGGAGATTGGGTTCTGGCTCTCAATCCGGACGTGCTGCTGACTTCCAGCTTCATCGATGCGCTGGTGGACGCCGGCCACGCCGATGCGAAGGTGGGCACGGTTTGCGGGAAACTGCTGACCATGCGGTCAAACCTCACTCTGCCCCAGAACCCGCTGGTGGATTCGACGGGGATGTATTTCACCCCCATGCTGCGCCATCTGGATCGTGGCAGCCAGGAAGTGGACAACGGCCACTACCTCAACTACGAGTACGTCTTCGGCGCGACCGCCGCGGCCGCCCTGTACCGCCGCGAGATGATCGACGACGTCGCGATCGACCGCGAGTTCTTCGATCCCGATTTCTTCGTCTACCGCGAGGACGCCGACGTCGCCTGGCGGGCGCAGTTGATGGGATGGCGCTGTGTGTACACGCCGCACGCCCGGGGCTATCACGTCCGCACCGTCCTTCCGGGCAACCGGCGCGCGTTGCCGGCCGAAATCAACATGCACTCGGTGAAGAATCGCTTCCTGATGCGCATGAAGAACATGACCGGCGGCCTCTACAAGCGCTATTGGCTGGCGATCACCGCGCGCGACCTGGTGGTGCTGGCCTGCTGCATGGTGCGCGAACAGACTTCGCTCAAAGCCTTTTGGTTCCTGGTTCGGAACCACAAGCGCATTTTGGCCAAGCGGCACGAAATCATGCGGCGGCGGCGCGTCAACGACGACTACATCGCCACGTGGTTCCACTATGAGCCGGTCAGCAAGCCGGCGCCTAAGCTCTCGAAGCGGGCGCGGACCCAGTATCAGCCTGCGTCCCACGCCGAGCTATTCGAGTATTAGCCGACGGCCGGCGCCGGCAGCTATCAGCCTTCAGCTGTCAGCTATCAGCCACAAGCCGCTCGATCCGACTTCCGCTATCCTTAGACTCTGTGAAGATCGCCATCCTCGGCACGCGTGGGATTCCGGCTCGGTATGGCGGGTTCGAGACTTTCGCGGAGGAGCTTTCGACCCGGCTAGCAGCGCGTGGGCATGAGGTCTGCGTCTATACACGGCAGCGGCACGCTGAGCCTTGCTACCGGGGGGTCCAGTTGCGGTACTTGCCCACCATCCGCCATAAATACTTCGAGACCCTCGCGCACACCTTTCTTTCGACTCTCCATTTGATGGCTCACCGCACGGACGTTGCGCTCTACTGCAACGCGGCCAACGCGGTCTTCACCTGGATGCCCCGGATGGCCGGCGTTCGCGTCGCCCTGAACGTGGACGGGCTTGAGCGAAAGAGGAAGAAGTGGAACTGGCTGGCTCGCACTTGGTACCTGGTCTCCGAGCACCTGGCTACCGTCTGCCCGAACGTTGTGGTGAGCGATGCGGAGCGGATCGCCGCCTACTACCAGAAGCGCTACCGCAAGCGGACCCAGTTCATTCCCTATGGCGCCGAGACCGGCAAGACGCCGTGCTCGGGCACGCTGGCCCGGTTGGGGCTCGAGCCCGGACGCTACTTCCTCTACGTGAGCCGGATGGAGCCGGAGAATAACGCGCTGCTGGTGCGGGAGGCTTTCGAGGGCCTGGAGACGGACATGAAGCTGGCGCTGGTCGGCGACGCCCCCTATGCCGAGTCGTATATCGCTCGAGTCCGCCAGACCAGCGACCCGCGCATCGTGATGCCCGGCGCGATTTACGGAGACGGGTATCACGAGCTGCAGTCCCACTGCTTCGCGTACATTCACGCGACCGAGGTCGGCGGGACGCACCCGGCATTGATCGAGGCCATGGGGCGCGGCGCGCTGGTGCTCTACCTCAACACGCTCGAGAACGCCGAAGTGACGGCGGGCGCCGGCATTCCCTTCGAGCCCGCCACCCTCGGCCGCAAGCTTCGCGAGGTCCTCGAAATGTCGGAAAATGAACGGGAGGCGTGGCGCGGGCGCGCGGCCGCGCGGGTCGCCGAGCGTTACAGTTGGGACGCCGTGACCAGCGCCTACGAGGACCTGCTGCGCTCTCTTGCCGGGCAGCGTTGAGTATGCAAGCACTTCCCTATCGTTCCTGGGTCGAGATCTCGCGGCAGCGGATCGCCGAAAACTATCGCGCCGTGCGCGCGGCGGTGGGCCCCGGGGTCGAGACGGTTTGCGTGGTGAAGGCGGATGCCTATGGACACGGGGCCGTCGAAGTGTCGCGCACGCTCACGGCGGAGGGCGCACGCTGGCTCGCAGTC
Organism: uncultured Solibacteraceae bacterium; assembly: GCA_964493965.1. Lineage (GTDB taxonomy): Bacteria > Acidobacteriota > Terriglobia > Bryobacterales > Bryobacteraceae > DASWZN01. The sequence goes on along the minus strand of CAZBQQ010000019.1, from coordinate 21,915 downwards.
AGCTCGGCCGAGGAGGGCGTGGCACTCAGGCAAGCGGGCATCGCGGCCCGCATTCTGGTGATGGCCGATTGCCAGCCCTTCGCCCGCGACGCGGTGGTCGAATTCAGCCTGACGCCGGTCATCCTCTCGCTCGACGACTTGCGGGCGACGGAGAGCTTCGCGGCCGGCAGCGGCGCGCGGTTGCCCTACCACCTGAAGGTCGATAGCGGCATGGGACGCCTGGGGACCCTGGCCGGAGCGCGGGAGATCGCCGAGGCGGTCCGCGCCGCCGTCCACCTCGATCTGGAGGGCCTGATGTCGCACCTGGCATCCTCGGCCGACTACACCAAGGCGCAAACAGACCAGCAGAACAAAGCCTTCGCCGATCTCGGCCGCGCTCTGGCCAGGGAGGGAATCGCACCCCCGTTCCGGCACCTCTCCAGCACCAATGCGATCGCCTACGGCCGGCGCGATGCCTGGTACAACATGGTGCGGCCGGGGCACCTGCTCTACGGATATTTCTCCGGGGCGCGCGGCCCGGCGACGCCGAGGGTGCTCAGCGTCAAGCCGGCGCTAACGTGGAAAGCCAGCGTGCTCACGGTCAAGGACGTACCGGAAGGCGCGCTGATCGGCTACGGCGGCATGTTCCGCGCGCCTCACGCGATGCGGATCGGCGTGCTCGCGGTGGGTTATGCGGACGGCCTTTCGCACCGGCTCTCGAACCGCGGCCACGCTATCGCCGCCGGCCGGCTGGTTCCCATCCTGGGCGCGGTCTCGATGGACCTCACCACGATCGACCTCACCGGCTGCCCCTCGATCGGCCCCGGCGACGCCGTGACGCTTCTGGGCTCCGAGGGCGAGGCGTCGATCGACGCGCAGCAGATGGCCCGCACCGCCGGCACCATCTCTTACGACGTGCTGTGCGGCATCCGCGCGCGGGTGGCGCGGGTGTACGTCTAGGTCAGGCGCGTTTACGCGCGGCACCAGAACGGCGCGCCACCACTGCCCCGGTCAACGTGGCCGTGAAACTGTAGTGGATGTCTCCGGGACCGGTGGGATTGGGGGTTGCGTCGCCATCGGGGCTGGCGAAAACCTCCAGGCATCCGCCTGCCCCGATCTCGAGGCCCTGCGGGAACGTGAGGTGGAGCGTCCTCTGCTTCTCGATGTACACGACTTGCAGCCTCCATACCGCGCTGCCCTGCGCATTGCGTCCACAAAGATCGGCTCTTCCGACCGTTCCTTGCGGAGATTCCGGAAGATAGCTCAACGTCGCCGTATATACTTTCAGGGTTTTGCCATTCGGTACGTTCTGGAACTGTTGGCCCGGAGTCACCAGCCATATCGCTTTCTGGGGCATCGTGCCGTAATCCGCCCCGCCATCGGCCCATACCTGCTGCACCATAATTTCCTCCTATTGTTCGGTCCGGGGCTCTAATTGCGGCGCCCAGCCACGAATAATTGTATATCTTTGGATCGCAATAAAGATGCGGACGGCGCGGGAAGAGGGCGTTACCGGAGCGATACGGAGGGTGACGGGGGCGCGCGCGCCGGAGACCAAACCCGCCAGCGGTGGCCTCTAGGCCGGCACGATGCGCTTCCAGAGGACCCTCAACACCTCCGAGCCACCCCAGCCGCCGAGGGCCGAGATGGCCGCGGCGCTCAGGGGATTGAGGATCGTCATTCGCGGCAGAACCGGCAGGAGCCCAAACAGGACCGCCCAGTAAAACAGGAAGCCCGTGAGAGCGCCCGCGGGGATCCGCCATCGTTTCATGTGCCGTTCGCGCACCGCGAGCCACGCCCCGGCAATTCCGCCCAAGGCCGAGAGTCCGAGCAACAACCATGGCGGCAGGACGTCGATTTCGGCTGTGCGGGTCAGCAGGTTCGGCGTCGACGCCGAAATCACGAAATGACCGCTCGAGAAAGGGCGGAGAGTCGCCCGCGTCTCGAAGCCCTGGCTGAGGACGGCGCTTACCTCCGGCTCGATCGAGCCGCGCCCGGAGACGAGAGCGAGGGAGACCTTGCGGTCCAGCGCCGTGGGGACTGGCCGGCCGGCGTCGTCGGATAGCGTCACGATGAGCTCGGCGAAATCCACCAGGCTGATGGCGGAGGGGCTGGCGCTTAAGGAGAGAGAGCTGATGGGCGGGTCGAACGCGATCTTGAGCGCACGATCGCCGTCGAGCTCGACCGGCGGGTCCGAGTTCATGTATTCGACCACCGCCGTGCCGGCCTCATCCGAGGTGAGCTCGGCCTCGCCGTAGTCTGCTCCGTGCGGGATCACGAGCGGCGCCGGCTCGAGACGTCCTCCGCTGCTGGCGAACCGTATGCGGATGTCCGCGCTTGCCGTGCAGTCGTCTCCCATCAGGAATGCCTGAATGGTCGCAGACTCCCGGCCGTTGGCGAGGAGCCTGCGCTGCGGGCTGTAACGGAGAGCCAGAGTGGGGCGGTGCGAGGCCGGTGACGCCACCGGGAAAGCGAGGCGCGCCGCCTCGGCGGGCGAACGCGGCGGCGAGGCCTGGGACGCCGCCGGAAAAGCGGGTTTCGGGGCCTCGGCGGGCGAACTCGGCGGCGCCGGGCGGCCCGTTACCTTGACGAATGTGCCGCCGCCCAGCAACTCGGCCTGCCTGGCCCACAGGTATTGCAGGCCGGGGTTCGGCAGGGTGTAGCGCGCACGCTTGACCTGCTGACCCGGCTCAAAGCTGATCTTGCCAAGCGGCGCGACCGCCCCGTCCGCCGACTTCACTTCAACGCTGACCCTCAGCTGCTTCGGCGCCTTCGCTGGCTGGCTGGCGGAGTCCTCCAGCGCGACTTCGATCTCGACCTCGTTGCCCGCCCGCAGGCTCCTGGTTAAAGTCCGGACAGCGACCTTCACCGGATCCGCAGCCACGGCCAGCAAGGCGGACCCGAGCAGAACCGCCGCCAAGCGAATAAGCATCTCCCGGCCTCCTGGTAGTTGGATTCATCATACTGCGACCTAGAGGCAGCTAGGTTACGCTAAGTCATGTTCCCGAGAACCTTCGCACTGCTCTGCCTCGCGACCTTCGCACCCTTGTTCGCCGGGGCGGCGGACGACTTCCGCCCACAGGTGGAACAGGAGTTGCCGTCGCTTCTGGCCGTTTACAAAGACCTGCACGCGCATCCGGAGCTGTCGAGGCACGAGGAGCGCACCTCCGCCTTTCTCGCGGCTCAGTTGCGCGAGGCTGGCTACACCGTCAGCGACCACATCGGCAAGTATCCCGATGGCACGGCGGCCTTCGGCATCGCCGCGATCCTGAAGAACGGCCCCGGCCCCACGGTCCTGGTCCGCACGGAGATGGATGCCTTGCCGGTCGAGGAACGCACCGGACTGCCGTTCGCGAGCCAAAATGCCGGCGTGATGCATGCCTGCGGTCACGACCTGCACATGACGTCCTTCCTGGGTACCGCCCGGCTCCTGGCCAAGCTGAAAGACCGCTGGCACGGCACGTTGATGATGATCGGGCAGCCGGCGGAAGAGGGGGTCGCCGGCGCGCGCGCCATGCTCGCCGACGACTTCTACTCGCGGCTCGGCAAGCCGGATTACGCGATCGCGCTGCATGACGAGCCGTCTATCGAGGCCGGCAAGGTAGGCGTTGTCGCCGGGCCGCTCATGGCCAGCTCCACGTCGGTCGATGTGACCATTCGCGGCATTGGCGGGCACGGCGCGCGGCCCGAATTGACCAAGGATCCGGTCGTGATTGCGGCGCAGTTTATCCTGGCGCTTCAGACCATCGTCAGCCGTCAGATCTCGCCGCTCGACCCAGCCGTGGTCACGGTCGGCTCGATACACGGCGGCTCGAAGCACAACATCATCCCCGACCAAGTGGTCCTTCAGCTCACCACGCGCTCTTACAGCGACGAGGTCCGCCGGACCATTCTCGCCGCCATCGAACGCGAGGCCCGGGGAGTGGCCCTGGCGGCCGGCGTGCCCGACGATCGCGCTCCCATCGTTAAGGTGAGCGAAGACGGCGCGCCGGTGACCTACAACGACCCGAAGCTCGCGGCGCGGCTGCGCGGTGCGTTCGTTGGGTCTCTTGGCGAGGGGAACGTGGTCGAGGCGAAGCGGCTGATGGTGAGCGAGGACTTCGGCCTGTTCGGCCTGGAAGGCCGCCAGATCCCCACATGCATGTTCTTCCTGGGCGCCGCGGACCCCGGCAAGCTGGCGGAGAGCCTGCGGACCGGGACGCCCCTGCCTTCTTTGCACTCGAGTCTGTTCTACCCGCAGGCCGAGCCGGCGCTCCGCACGGGTGTTCTAGCGATGACGTCGGCGGTTATCGAGCTGATGAAGTAGGACGAGCTTCAGCCTGTCCCGTCTGTGGAGCGGCCTCGCTCGTCGCGCGCGCGTGCGCGGCCTCGAGCGTCTTCCAGTCCGTCGAGAGAGGCTCCCAGCGGTAGTGTAGCCGCCCGTAGGAGCACAGGTAGACCTCTCCGGAGCGCATCAGTTGGAGGGCGACGCCGCGGTCCGTATTCGCTTCCTCGGGCCACAGGCGGCCATGCGTGATCTTGGTACAGGCTGACCGCGGCGGGTGCTCGGCGAAGGCAAGGGCGGTGGCGAGAAGGCATCCCAGGATGACACGCATCAATGGGGATGATGCCGTGGGAACTTGTCCGTGTCAACCTTAGAACGTATAGAACTATGGGTAGCGCCAGCGGAGGCAGATTGACAGTTATGCGGAGTCCCGTGGCGCGGGCTTCAGCCTGCCGTGTCGGCACTCCTGCCGACACCTCGGCGCCGAGACGGGCGACAAGCGACGAGCGCTTCTACACGTCCAGGTTGCGCACGTCCAGCGCGTTCTCTTCGATGAACTTGCGGCGGTTCTCGACGTCCTCGCCCATTAGCGTGGTGAAAATCTCGTTGGCTTCGACGGCGTCTTCCGAGCGCACCTGCAGGAGCGAACGCTTCTCGGCGTTCATGGTGGTCTCCCACAGTTGCTCGGCGTTCATCTCGCCCAGCCCCTTGTAGCGCTGCACCTGGGCGTCGCGCATGCCCTCGGCCTTGACGTATTCGAGCAGCTCGCGCCAGTCCGCGCGGGGCTCGCGGCTGGTGTCCTTCACCACCACGAACGGCGGCTGGTTGTAGCGCGCGATCTGCTTCGTCAAAGTACGCAGGCGCCGGTACTCCGGCAGCGCCGCGAGCTGGATGTCGATCAGCCGCTCCGCGCTGGCTGAATCGTGATAGCCCACCGACCACGACGAATGCTCCTCGTCCCGCCTCACTTCCGGCATGAGCTTCAGAGCCTTCAAGGCCTCGGCCACGGGCGCCAGGTTCTCTTCAACGGTGAAATCGGCCTTGGTATCGAGCTTCAGTTCGGGCCGCGCCAGGATCTCCACCACCCGCGCGTCGCGCACCTTGCGCTCCACACGGTGGAACACCTGCTGGTATTCATCCAGCGAATTCAAGAAAGCCCGCAGCTCCGTGCCTTCGAGGCGCGCGGCCGGACCGTTTTCGCTCGCACCGATCTCCACGGCGACGTTCTCGGTGGCCCGCCGCAAGATCTCGCGCACGAACTCTTTCTCGTCCTTGATGTACCGCTCCTGCTTGCCTTTCTTGATGCGGTACAGGGGCGGCTGCGCCACGTACACGTTGCCGCGCTGGATCAGTTCACCCATCTGGCGGTAAAAGAACGTGAGCAGCAGCGTGCGGATGTGCGAGCCGTCCACATCGGCGTCGGTCATGATGATGACCTTGGAGTAGCGCAGCCGCGTGACGTCGAAATCCTCGCGGATGCCGGTGCCCAGAGCCGTGATCATGCACCGGATTTCTTCGTGGCTCAGCATCTTGTCGGTGCGCGCCTTCTCGACGTTCAGGATCTTGCCCTTGAGCGGCAGGATCGCCTGGTAGCGGCGGTCGCGGCCCATCTTGGCGGTGCCGCCGGCCGACTCACCCTCAACCAGGAACAACTCGCACCGCTCCGGATCCTTCTCCTGGCAATCCGCCAGCTTTCCCGGCAGGCCGCCTGAATCGAGGGCGCCCTTGCGCCGCGTGAGGTCCCGCGCCTTGCGCGCCGCTTCTCGCGCACGGGATGCATCGATCGCCTTGCCGACGATCTTCTTCATCACCGCCGGGTTCTTGTCGAAATACTCGCCGACCTTCTCGTAGAGGAACTGCGTGACATACCCGCCGATGTCGCTATTCAGCTTGCCCTTGGTTTGTCCCTCGAACTGCGGCTGCGGCAGCTTCACGCTGACTACCGCGGTAAGTCCCTCGCGCACATCGTCGCCGGTAAGATTCTCTTTGACGTCCTTGAACAGGCCGGCGCTCTGGCCGTAAGTGTTGATGACACGCGTCAGAGCGCTGCGGAAACCGGTCAGGTGGGCGCCGCCGTCCACTGTGTTGATGTTATTCGCGAAGCTGAAAATGTTGTCGCTGTAACCGTCGTTGTATTGGAAAGCGATGTCCATCGTCAGCGTGCCGCCGTTGGACAGCTCGCGCGAGCCCTCGGCGTGGATCGGCTTTTCGTGTAGGACGTTCTTGCCCTTGTTCAGATGCTTGATGAACTCCGCGATCCCGCCGCTGTAAAAGAACTCGTGTGCCTTGGGCGGATCGACGCGCTCGTCGGCCAGCGTGATCTTCAGCCCCTTGTTCAGGAACGCCAACTCGCGCAGCCGCTGGGAGAGCGTGTCGAAGCTGAACTCCTGGGCCACCATGATGGTGCTGTCCGGCTTGAAGGTGATCTTGGTGCCGGTCTTACTCCCGCACTTCCCTTTTCGCTCCAGCGGCCCCTGGGGGATGCCTTTTTGATACTCCTGGATCCAGGTGTAGTGGTCGCACCAGATCTCCAGGTCCAGGTTCTCCGAGAGAGCGTTGACGCAACTTACTCCGACTCCATGCAGTCCGCCCGAAACTTTATAACTCTTCGTATCGAACTTGCCGCCGGCGTGCAGCTTGGTCATGACGACCTCGGCCGCCGATACACCGTGCTCCGCCATGATCCCCACCGGGATCCCGCGCCCATTGTCGACCACGGTAACCGAGTTGTCGCTACGAATGGTTACGTTGATCTCGTTGCAGTGGCCCGCGAGCGCTTCGTCTACTGAGTTATCGACCACCTCGTACACGAGATGATGGAGGCCGGCCTCGCCGGTGGAACCGATATACATGGCCGGCCGCAGCCGGACCGCTTCGAGTCCTTCGAGCACTTTGATGCTACTGGAATCGTATACGTCGCCGCTGCCCGCACCTTGGCTATTTAGATTTGTTGCCATAAAACCTCGAAAACGGATTGCCTACTTGGAGCCCCTCAGATCCTCATGGGCATTACTACGTAGCGGTAAAGCTCGCGCGAGCCGTCTTCACCCACTTCCGGCCCTACCTCGGCGGCGCTGTGCGGATCCTTGAACGAGAACCTGACTTGCTGTTCGGAAATCGCGCGCAGGAATTCGAGCAGGTACTGCGCGTTGAAACCGATGTCCAGCGCCGTACCAGCATACTCGGCCGGAATGCTCTCCTCGCTCTCGCCTGTTTCCGAAATGGAAGAGAAGACCTTGATCTCGCCGGGGCAAAGCTGCATGCGAATCGCGCGCGATCGCTCGTCGGCAAACTGCGCTACGCGCTCGATGGCCGCGCGGACTTCGTCTCGTCCAAGGACGACAAACACTTTGTGGTCCTTCGGCAGGACGCGTTCGAAATCCGGGAATGTGCCGGTCAGCTTGCGGCTGATCAACAGCCTGTCGCCAAACTGGAAGAACAAGTGGTTCTCATCGCCGGCGAACTTCACCAATGAATCGCCACCGCTCTCGGCGGCAAGCTTCAGAATCTCACCCATGGCTTTCCGCGGCAGCAGAGCACGGTAAGGCGAGTGGATTCCTTCAATCTCACCAGTGGTCTCCACATAGGCCAGACGATGCCCGTCGGTGGCGACCATCAACATACCCTTGTCCCGGAGTTGGAGCAGAGCTCCGTTCAGCGTGAACCGCGACTCTTCGGCCGAGATCGAGAAGATCGTCTTCCCGATCAGAGAAGCCAGCGCGCCAACCGGAACCTCGGCAATCGGCTCGGGCATCTGTGGAAGCTCCGGGAAGCTCTCCCGCGAGATCCCCGCGATCCTTGTGCGCGAGCGGCCACAGGTGATATTGGCCCAATCGTTGTCCATGAACTTTACGGTGAGCTCGCCTTCCGGCAGCAACCGCACATAATCCAGCAGGCGGCGCACTGGCATCGTACCGGCGCCTTCCTTGGCGATCCTGGCAGGGAACGAACATCGTATGCCAAGCTCCAGATCCGTCGCCGTCAACTGCACGCGCTCGCCGCGCGCTTCCATCAGGACGTTTGAGAGGATGGGGATCGTCGTCCGCTTCTCGACCACCCCTTGGGATAGATTAAGCTCCCGAACCAGGTCCGCTTTGCTTACCGTGAATTCCATGGCTCAGTTTCTCCGTTCTGCCGGTGCAGAATGCTCTTTCATCGACCCTCTACAATATCAAAAACAAGAACAGCAGTAGTAGGGGCTGTGGAAATGTCAGTTTCTCTCTAAATTATACAAAATCCAACGGCTTCCACGCTACTGGCCGCTGTCGAAAACAGTTGGATGACGGTTGTCTTCAAGCCCCGGTATCCAGGCTTCCACAGACTCCAACGGCTGTTTTTGGGGGCCCCTGTGGAAATCGTCACAAGTTCAATTGATCGAGTCCATTAGGCTTTGGACGAGCCTGTTCAAATCCGCGTCCTTCTGACGCAGCTCCTCAATCCGGTGGATGGAGTGGAGGACCGTGGTATGGTGTTTTCCACCGAAGGCCCGCCCGATCTCCGGCAATGATGCCTGGGTGAGCTCCTTGGTGAGATACATCGCAATCTGCCTGGGCCGCGCGATGTCGCGCCGGTTGCTCTTCACTTTGATCTGGCTCGGCGGCAGGTTGAACTTGGCGGCGACCGCCCGAATGATCGCGTCTATGCTAACCCGGCGATCCGTGTTCGGCACCAGGTGCTTCAGCGTCTGCTGCGCCATCGGCAGCGTGATCGGCTCGCCGGTGATCGACGCGTACGCCATCAGCTTCACCAGCGCACCCTCGAGCTCCCGGACGTTGGACTTCGTTTTGGTCGCGATGAAGACCCGCACATCCTCTGGTAGTTTTATGCCCTCGGCTTCCGCTTTCTTGTCGAGGATGGCCATCTTGGTCTCGAGGTCGGGCGCCTGGATGTCCACCAGCAGGCCCCACTCGAACCGCGATCGCAGACGCTCCAGCAGGCCAGGGATCTCTTTGGGCGGCGAATCGCTCGAGATGACGATCTGCTTTTGATTCTCGAAGAGCTCGTTGAAGGTAAAAAAGAACTCGTCCTGTGTAGCTTCCTTCTTGCCAAGGATCTGAACATCGTCGATGAGCAGAACGTCCGCCGAGCGGTAGTGCTGGTGGAACTGAGACATCTTCTGCAGCTTGATGCTGGTGATCATCTCGTTCATGAACCGCTCGCTCGAGGTGTAGACAATCCGCATGCTTGCATAGTTCGTCGTGAGGCTCTGTCCGATGGCGTGCATGAGATGCGTCTTGCCCATCCCGACGCCGCCATAGATATACAGCGGGTTGTATCGCACGGCCGGCTTGTCCGCCACGGCCTTCGCGGCCGCGTGCGCGAACTGGTTGCACGAACCAACGACGAACGAATCGAACGTGAAGCGAGGGTTCAGTTGCGCGAGCGTCTTCTGAAACACTACTTCCGAATCTCCGAAGCTGACATGGCTGGGCATGGCAGCCGCGGCGGTTTCAAAGACGACGTCACGGATCGGAAGACCCAGATCCTGGATCGCGGAGTGAATCAGGCCCGAGTATTCGGACTCGACGTACTGCCTGGCGGACTCGCTCGAGACGGATACCCAGATCGTCCCATCCCGGAATTCTCTGAGACCAGTTCGTCCAAACCAGTTCTGAAAAGCTTCAGCGCTGACCTTGGAAGAAACACGATGCTTAATCAGTTCCCATGCATCCATACGTAGCACCAGAAGCCCGAACACCCCTTTTCCACAAGTTTTCCACATCTGTGGAAAACTTTAGCGACACCCATCCTATACTGAGTGTTGTTTCCGCCGGCGAGCAGCAACTGAGAACTCGTTACTGTTCGTTCTCACGCGATGTGTGACGGAACGTCAGCATAGCACAGTTGCAGTGCCGTGTCGCGTAAAAAACGACCCACCCAAGCTGCTGATTATAAGCACGATACGTCTGTAACCAAAAATCATTTTTACCCAATCCTGTCGCCCCGCCAGTACCATAACCGCCGACCATAACCCCCACAGTGAGCCGGGGCGGGTTCTGTACGGGCTACACCGGATCCCCCTCCCCGGTTCGAGCCGATTCCCGCTTCAGACCTGGCTGGGCCGCCACCTGCAAAAGACCGAAATGTAGAACCGCGACGGCCGGAACGGGCCCCCGGTCTGTTGCGCACCGCCACACCCGCCAAATTTGACACAACCCCTCCGGCGAGAGAAAATGGTTGCTTCAGCGGGAGTAACTCAGTTGGTAGAGTGCGACCTTGCCAAGGTCGATGTCGCCGGTTCGAATCCGGTCTCCCGCTCCATTCTCCAAGCTACACGTGCCGCACCGCTGCGCACACCGGCTGCGATCCCACTGGAATCATCGTGAACAAGGGCGCCGAGCGGCCGCGCTTGCCTCCCACCGCAGCCAGCCGCACCACCGCCATGTCGCCTGAATCGCGGTTCAGGACCAGCGCGTACTGGCGGTCCGGCGTCTGCGCGATAAACACCGGGCGGCGCCCCACCGCCACCACGGCCACCACCTTGAGGCTATCGACGTCGAGGATTGTCACCTCGCCCGAATCCGGGTTCGCGACGAAGAGGTAGTCGTCTCCCTCGGAAATGCACTCCGCCATGCAACCCGGGGAGCGCCCGGCCAGCGCTGTCTGGGCCACCTCCGTGGTGTAAGGGTAGACCACCGCAACCGCATCCAGACCATCGCCCGTGATGAACAGCTGGCCGCCGTCGGACTTGAAGCAGAAGTTGCGGGCGCGAACCGCCAGGGGCAAGTGGACCATCGCACGGCCGGTCTTGAAGTCCACGATGGATAGGACCGGCTCCTCGGCGCCCGCGATCAGTAGTTGGCGCCCGTCAAAACGGAACCGCACCAGCGACAGTTTTCGGCCCAGGTCGAACAGGCGGCACTTCCTCTTCGCGAGATCGACGATGCCGAATTGACCGCTCTCGCCGAAGCTGACCACCGCGGTCTCGCCGTCCGGCGCAAAGTCGAAATCATAAGGCTCGAATGGCAGAGGGATGACCGCATCGGCCTTGAATGCATCGAATCCGATTCGAACCAACTGGTGTGGCTGGCGGCACAGTACCCACAGCGCCGGCCGATCCCCGGGCACGACGCGCATGGCATCGGCCGTGCGGCCCGCTTGCGCCCCGCGCCGCAGCGCCAGCTTGGCGGCGTCGATCTCATGAACGTAGCCGGTGGCGGGCGTCAGTGCGTAGACAGACCGCTGGCCTGACGGCGCCGCGAGGATGGTGGGAGCGCTGTCCAGGTGGATGTAGCGGGCAACCGTGAACGTCATCAGATCGACGGCCGCGACGGCCTGGCCGTCCTGATTGGAGACGAAGGCGTAGCCCTCATAGCCGGAACCCTTCCGGCGGCCGCAGGCAACCATGGCCGCCGCGGGGGCAACAAGAAAACTTCGTCTGGTAAGCAAAGCGAAAGCCTATTGTAGCGGTCGGCGGTACGGGCCGGGTAAGCGCGGCTCGGTAACGAATGCCGCGCTCAGTCGAACTCTTTGACCGCGGCGGCCTGATCGAGGCCCAGCCGGCCGTCGGCGATTGGGGCGACGAAGTAGTTTTCGCCCAGGACCGGCGCGCCAGCCAACCGGCGCAACATCGAAATCTGTCCGACGTGCGTCAGGGCATCGGCGATCGGTCCCTGGAACAGTTTCTCGGGGGAGCATTCGAGCGGGAGATCGGACTCCAGCAAGGCGCCGAAGGTCTCCAGGGCAGCGAAGAACCGCTCGGTTCCCTGATCCCAGTCGAGCGGCGGCGAATCATGCCAGTTGTGCTCGCCTTTGGCCAGGCCGACGGCCCAATCCAGAAGGTCGCCCATGTGGGCCAGGATCTCGCCGGGTGTGCGGCTCCGGTCTCCGACACGAAGGCCGGCAAAGCCCTCCGGCGCGCCGCGGAGAGCTTTGGCGCCGCGGTAGGCGAGGGTGGCGAGGGTATGCCGCAGCATGGCTCGGGCGGGATCGACCTGGTGCATGAACCCCAGGTTAGCGCGATCCGTCGCGCGCTTCAGGGTGGCCGCCTGGCGGCTCTGCGATCGCGACCCTACTGCGCGGCCGCCGACTGCGACTGCGACTGCGTTCGAG
>CAZBQQ010000019.1:7727-9520 GCA_964493965.1 uncultured Solibacteraceae bacterium | reverse complement strand
CTGCGATCGCGACCCTACTGCGCGGCCGCCGACTGCGACTGCGACTGCGTTCGAGCCATCTCCTCGACATGGCTGATCTGCTGCTTGATCTTATCGCTGTCGGGAGTGTTTGGCGCGTGCTGTATATACCCTCTCAGGAGCGTCAAGGATTCGTCATAGTCATGCCGGTCGGCGAGGATGAGCCCCAGCACGTATTCCGCCCGCGGAAGCTGGTGCCGGATATCCACCTTGACACATGTCCGCGCGCTCTTCTCCGCCAGGTCCAGCTTGCCCAGGCCCGCGTTGGCGATGGCGTTGAACAGAAATGCCATCGGATAATCCACGGGATCGAGCTTCGTGAGGGCCGAGGTGACATCCGCCGTCTCCGCCCAGTTTTTCTCTTCAAACGCCATCACGGAAAGAGGAAAATAGGGCCCCAGGTACCGGCGGTCGGCCTCCATGGACTTGCGGAAGGCCTCGCGAGCCCGCGCTCTGTCACCCTGGCGTTGGCGCGCGTTGCCTAACTCGTGCCAGGCCGCCGCGTATTTCGGATACAGGGCGACAGCCTTCTCGAAATCGGTCTGCGCGGCGGGCCATTTCTTTTGTCTCTCCGCTTCCATCCCTTTGTCGTAGAGTTTCCTGGCCTCGCGCGGCGCGTCCAGGCTGGTGGCGCTGACGCTCGTGCCCTCCACGTTGCCCATCCGATGCAGAACGATGCTGCCCACGTCCGGGTTGTCCATGTACCTCCGGTTACCCAGCACGACGGTGTCGGAGCGGTAGCCGGGCAACGCCGCCTCGAGCTGGCAGCCCGAGAGCTGGCGGTTGTTCATGGAGCCAAACAACCGGCCCTCCGTGCTGGAGCCCCCGATGGGAGTCATGAGGGCCACGCGCTGTTCTTCGCCCGAGTCTTCGCTGGCGTCCGGTGCCATGTCCGTTTTCTGGCCCATCTGGAAGCTGAAGCGGCCCTTGGAGTCTGTGAAGCCCATGGCCTTTGTGGCGCCGGCGCAGACGCGCTGAATTGTGATGTTCGCCGGCGTGGGGCTGCCATCGTCCATCAGCACCTTCCCGCTCAGGAACCAGCCGCGCTCGACGACGTCTCCGCGGGCTCCGGGCTGCGCCAGGGCGCTGTCAGGTGACGTGTCGTTGGCGGTAGACGGCGGCATGGCGCGGACCTGTGCCCAGGCCGCCTGCTGTGAAATCGAGCCGATAACAAGGCCCGTTACGGTGAGGAAATAACGTAGATGCTGCATCGCTCTCCCCTCTGCTGGCTTCATTATGTCACCTCGCGGTGGCGACGGATACCCGGCACTTCACCTGCTTTGGCCTATTGGATGACGGGTCTTGACAGAATGGTCCTTAATTCTTCTTCAGGCGAGCTGAACATGGCGCGCAGACCGCCCCACTTGGGGAGGTAGTAGACGGTCGCGCCAAACGGCGTCGCTGGAGAGAAGCGGACCTTCACCATGCGGCGACGATACCACCAGACGGACTCCACCGCCTCCACTTGCGCGAAGGGAACGCGTGTCTCACGCCAGTAGTTCGCCACCACGAGGTCCGTGCCCGCGTAGCCCACACGTTGGATGCGCGCCGAGATCCACAGCATGAAAACGGTGGCGGCGACAACCAGCGCGGCGAACCAGCGAAAGCCGGGAGCAATCGAGATGTGGCCGTTGCGGATGAGAGCCGCCAGAATCAAGCCTGCCAGAACGCCCAGCCACAGAGCCGGGAACAGAAGCTTGTTGAGGAAGGTCACCACCGTTCCGGACAACCACACCGGAGAGTCCGCGTCGTTGTTTGGCACCTAAACAGAGTAC
>CAZBQQ010000019.1:0-7627 GCA_964493965.1 uncultured Solibacteraceae bacterium | reverse complement strand
GGCTGCGTGATGATTCTGCATGGCATCGGCGACACGCGCGCCGCGGCTCTTGGCCTGGCCCCAATGTTCCTTGAGAAGGGATACGCCGTGCTCTTGCCGGATAGCCGCGGTCACGGCGAGAGCGGCGGCCAGACCGTATCCTATGGCGTGACCGAGCGCTGGGACGTGATCGAGTGGACGCGCTGGCTACGCGCGGCCGGCTGCCGGGAGATCTTCGGCCTGGGTGAATCGATGGGGGCTGCGATCCTGCTTCAGGCCGCCGCGGAACGGCCCGTCTTCCGTGCCGTGGTTGCCGAGTGCCCTTTCGCGAGCTTGCGATGGGTTGCCGAAGACCGCGTCGTCCAGCGCCTCCCGGGGCCGCCCGCGTTCCGGCACATTGTGGCGCGTATTCTCGTGACTGGCGGCTTCTGGTACGCGCGCCTGCGCTACCACCTCGATCTCGATGCCGCCGCGCCGGTCAGAAGCGTCGAGCGGCTACGGACCCCGGTGCTTCTCATCGAGGGATTGGGCGACAACAACGTCTCGCCAGCGCACGCCCGCGCCATCGCGGCGTCTGGCCGAAGCGTTACGTTGTGGTTGGTGCCTGGCGCCGGCCACACGGGTGCGGCGGCCGCGGACACCGAGGGGTTCAAGCGCCGGGTACTGGGCTGGTTTCAGGCGGCGCCTTAGCGGACCTTCTCGTCCTTCTCGACTTTGCCATCGCGGATGTGGATTATGCGCCACGCGTGGCGGGCGATGTCGGCTTCATGGGTGACCAGGACAATGGTGTTGCCCGCGCCGTGCAGGCGTTCGAACAGCGCCATGATCTCGTTGCCGGTGGCGGTATCCAGGTTACCGGTCGGCTCGTCGGCGAGAAGAATCGAGGGATCGTTCACCAGCGCGCGCGCCACCGCGACGCGCTGCCGCTGGCCGCCCGAGAGCTCGTTCGGCTTGTGGAGCATGCGCGCCTCGAGATCCACCTGCCGCAGGGCCTGCTTGGCGCGCTCGATGCGCTGCGCGGAGGGTATGCCGGCATAGATCAGCGGCAGCTCGACGTTATGCAGCGCGGTCGCCCGCGGCAGCAGGTTGAAGGTCTGGAACACGAAGCCGATCTCTTTGTTCCGGATGCGCGCCAGCTCGTCGTCGTCCATGTCGCTGACCAGGCGGCCGTTGATGTAATACTGGCCCTTGCTGGGTGTGTCCAGGCAACCGATCAGGTTCATCAGGGTAGACTTGCCCGAACCGGACGGCCCCATGATGGCGACGTACTCGCCGCGGTGGATCTCCACATCGACGCCCGAGACCGCGTGGATCTCCTGGTCGCCCATGATGTAGGTCTTCCACAGATCGTAGGTCCGGATTACGATGCCCTGGCGCTTAAGCTGTTCGCCCAGATCGGCCTGTTCCAAGACTTCTGCCATTGCTCGTCCTCCCTCCCTGACGTCCGCCTGCTGACGCGCGCGGTTCGGTGCTGCTGCCGATCTCAGTCCGTCTTCGCTGCAACCTTGATCTCGTTGTTGACCTTGACCTTCGTCTCGTTACGAATGGTCCGGATCGCCTTGTAGCTGCCCGTGACGATCTCGTCTCCGTCCTTGAGGCCGGTAAGGACTTCGATATCGGTGGCGCCGGTGATTCCGGTATCCACCTTACGGAAGACGGCCTTGCCGTTCGCGACCACAAAAACGCCCTGGATCTCTTCTTTCCGGGCCTTCTCCGCGACCGGATCGGGCTTGCTGGCCGCCTGGACGCCGCCCTTCTTCTCCGGTTCCAGATCGCCCTTCTGGCGCACGGTCAGCGCCTGGATGGGAATCGTGAGCGCCGTCTTCCGCGTGGCGGTGGTGATCTTCGCCGTGGCGGACAGGCCCGGCCGGACTTCGTCGGGCGGATTGTCGAGCGCGAGCACCACCTTGAAGTCCTTCGCCTCCTGGCTCGAAATCGCGCTCTGGGAGGCCGCCTGGCCGGTGGAGCGCAGGATGGCCGTGTTGCCGATCTCGGTCACGTGACCTTTGAAGGTCTTGTTGGGGATGGCGTCGATGGTGATGTCCCCGGACTGGCCCAGGGCCACGTTGACGATGTCGGTCTCATCCACTTTCACCTCGGCGGTGATCAGCGACATGTCGGCAATGGTCATGATGGTGCTGGCCGAAGAGTTCTGGATCCCGGGCACCACCGTCTCGCCAACACGAACGGGCAGGTTGGTCACGACGCCATCGAGCGGCGCGTAGGTGTTGTGCTTCCGCAGAATGTCGTCGAAGCGGGTCAGCATCGCCTTCCCCTGCGCGATGCGCTTCTGGGCGCCGACGAGTTGCGAGGCTGCCTGGGCTTGCTGCGCCTTGGCCTGGGCGACCCGGGCTTCCGCCTCGCGGACGGCCGCCTGTCGCGATTCGTACGTGGTGCGGCGGCTGTCGAACTCCTGCTTCGCGATCAGCCTTTCCTCGAGCAGTTGCTGGCCGCGGGCGAAATCGAGCTTGGATTGCTCCAGGTCTGCCTTGCTGCGGTCCACGGTGGCCAGGGAGCTTGTGAGGTTCTCGTCCGCGGCTCTCAGCGACGCCTCGGCGGACGTGGTGTCGGCTTCGGCCGAATCCAGGTTGGCCTTCTGCGCGTTCACATCGGCCTGCGGCTGCACGGACTCGAGCATCGCCAGGAGCTCGCCCTTGCGGACCCGGTCGCCTTCCTTGACCACGATCTCGGTGATGACACCCTGGGCGTTCGCGCCGATGTTGATGTAGTTCTTGGGCTTAATCTCGCCCGAAGCGGTCACGATAGAGGACAGGTCCTGGCGCTGGGCGCGCCCGGTCTGAACCTCAACGATTCCTCGTTTGTTGTAGTTCACCGCCGCGATGATGCCGCCGGCGAACACCAGCACGCCAATTATAATGAGCCAGACTTTCCATTTCCGCTTCACGCAAAAGCTCCCTATCCGTAGACGACGGTGGCACTCAATTTGTTCACAAAATCCAATTGTACCGCCGCAGAACCGGGGACCGGACCTGCGGGTCCTAGAAGGCCGAGGGGTTGTCTCGACGCGAACAACCGGCCTCGACACGAATGTCGAGGCGGCAGGCAAGAGTGCCCAATGCCGCAAAAACGCGCCTTATCCCCCGATGGCAGCGGGGCCGTGTCTTTTCGCGGCGTCCACCACCGAGTTGACGATCGCGCGGCCCCGCTCGAGCGCCTGTCCATAAATCCGCCGCCGCTCCTCGCGCGTGAGGCCATAGCCTATGCGGTAGAAGCGCTCGAGGCCGACGCCTACCGTGTAGGTGCCGGCGTAGGAAATCGCGGCTTTCGGAATCAGCCCGCCTCCGAAGGGGACCTTGCCCACCAGCTCGCGGGCCAGCGCCCGCCAGCCGAACGCGCCCGCCACGATTCCCGCGATCTGCGCCCGTTGCTCCCGGTAGCCCACGTCCTGGTCGCTCGCGCCGGCGATCAGGAACGCCATGCGCACCTGGTTCATGGTCAGAACGGCCGTGTCGGAAGCGAATTCGCCGGCCGCCCACGGCAGCTCAATCAGGCTTGGGACCACGTCCGGCAGCGCCGTCAGCAGACAGAAGATGGCGTTTTCCCGGGAGATCCCTTTGACGATTTTTCCGATCACGGGCTTGCGAAACGCGCGGAAATTGCGTGCCAGGGCGAGCCGCAGATCCTCGCGGCGCTCCACGATCTCGCGAACCGTGCGCTGCGGATCGGCCGGATCGAAGGGGAAGGCATCGGGCGGCGCCAGCAGTTCGCTCTCGCACAAGACCAGGTCGAAGCCGGCCACCCCCTCCCCGCCATCGACCAGGTGTTCGATCTCAGCCCTCGGGGCCTCCGGCGATGGAGGAGCGAGGAGCCCGTTGAGCGCCGTGAACCCCGCGCTAGTTGAAGCGATCAGTCCGATCCGGAGCCGCCGGTCCGCCATTTCGCGTACCAGGGCCGGATTCAGGCTCCGGAATCCGGTCTTGATCTGGGCGTAAATCTCGCTGGCCATATTCCCCTGTGAGGGGCCGCTGGGCGCCCCGCGCCCGGAACATCACGCTCACCCTCTCCCGCCATTCTACCCCCAGCCCGATGCGCTCCACCTCAATCTCCGGCGCGAAGTACTTGAGCACTGTCTCCGTCTGGGGATGGAATTCGAGCGACGGCGCCACCAGCAGGAGGCGCGGGCAGGCGCGGCTCAACGGAATGCCCGGGAAATACCCCTGGCGCGTGAACTCGCCCCGCTCGGCGTGCCAGCGCACCCGTATCCAATAGTCCAGCGCCTGGAGCGGCAGGTGTATATCCTCGGTGGCCTTCAGTTCGAGCACCGCCAGGCGTCCCCCTCGCTCTGCCGCCAGCAGATCGAGCACGCCGCGGTCGCCGCCAGCCACCGCCGGCACCTGGCCGTAGACGGGTTCGGCGTAAAGGGAGGCATCGACCTCCTCCAGGTTGGCGCGGACCTGGGATTCCAGCCACGCCTCGGCATGCAGCCGCCAGATGGGATTCTCCCGCCCGGCCGAGCCAGGCGCTCGCAGATGGGCGATCTCCCGGGCCAGCTCCTCTACTTCGGCGATGTTCGCTTCTCGCGCCGCCGATCTGTGTTCCAGCCCGAACAGCAGATCCGTCGCCGTAGCGCGCGCGAACTCGAGGCCGCGAACGCGCAGGCTCAGGGAACCGTCGGGGCGTGGGATCCGCTCGACAGAAGGCAGCGCCGAGAGCCGCTCCACCCACCCGGCGACTTCCTCCGGCCGTTGGGGCGCCAGGCTGGCGCAGGTATCGAGACGGGTCGCCAGGTTACCGTAGTCGGCGGGATCCAAGCGGTCCTCATAGCCATCCGCCGTGTACACGAACGCCGAAAACTGCGCCGCTCGCGGATTCAAGCAGGAGAGTTTGAGGCAAACCGCCCCTGCTTCCGCCTGAGGAAGGAAGAGCGCGAGCCCCTCAACGGTGACCCGCCTCTCCCGCTTTCGCAGGTAGTCCAGCCAGATTAAACCGAACGTCAGCACACTACCGGTACCGCCCGGCGGAGAAGCGATCGCAGCCCAACCCGAGCCGCCGTTGCGGACCAGCGCGCGGGGATAGGCCGGTGACAGGCTCTCCTCCAGGTTCGATTCGGTGCTCAATTCCGCCAAACGCCACTCCGGAAACTGCCGGCGCAAAGCCCGGCGAAACTGCTCCCGGAACACCAGGCGCGGGGCCCGGCGCACGGCCGCCTGTCCTGCCCGAGCGACATCCTGGAGGGTGATGCGTCCTTCGACGCCCCCGAAACGCTCGATGACGAGCTCCAGCTTTCCGGTCCTCTCCTCCTGCACCCCGACGATCCGGCGCGCCAGGTTTCTCCTTTCATCCCATACTTGTATGAGCAGGCGGCTGCCATGCCACTCAAGCGCGTAGGCCCCCTCGGTCAGCAGAAAGCGGTCTTCGCCGGGTTCGATCAGTGCAGGCTGGCGAGCCACGCCCAGGAAGCGCCGGATAGCGGCCTCGGCCGACGCTGCCCCGTCCAGGCGCCGGCCGGCTGCGTTTTTGAGCATTCAAGACGTTGGTGGCCGGACAGGAGGGCGGCTCTCTAGCGGAGTGCTCAGCCGAGCGCCCTGAGGGCCTGCCACCAGACCTGGGGACTGGTATTAACGTTATGGTACTTTCTCCCCGCAACTGTTCCCAAATATTCCACGTTCGACCTAGGTGTTGTGCGGGTATAATCAGCGGGAAGTCCTAAAACCTATAGTCTGAGGTGGTTGCATGGCGAATTCGAAGTCGAACCCGAAGCGGTGGTACCTGGTAATGTACTTGTGCATTATCTTGTCGTTCTGGGTGTTTATTGCGGGTCCAAGACTCGGCTACGACGCGGAGGCCGCGCGTGGCATTGGGGTCCTCATCGGCATCTGGGCGCCGGTGATGGCCATATTCGGTGTGCGGGCCGAACTGCTGGCCAAGAAGGACTAGTCTTTCAGAGCGGCTACCGGCACCCGTCCGTATGCGCCATGATATAGAATCATGCTGCGCGATCGGATGGAGAGGGTGGAGGCACGCATACGTGTGTCCGCCAGCCGTGCCGGGCGCCCCCGCGAGGAGATCACACTCCTTGCCGTCACCAAGACTTTCCCGGCCGAACTGATCGCTGAGTCCTACGCGCTCGGTCTGCGGGACTTCGGCGAGAACTACGTCCAGGAATTCGAAGCCAAAGCTCTGTCAGAAGCCCTGCCGGGCGCACGTTTTCACCTCATCGGCCACCTGCAGGCCAATAAAAGCAACCGCGCCGCCGAGTTGTTCGACGTGATCCAGACGGTCGATTCCCTGCGCCTCGCCCAGCGTCTGAACGACGCCCCACGCCGGCGCGCACAGCCGCTCGAAGTCCTCATTGAGGTCAAACTCTCCGGGGAATCCGCCAAGAGCGGCGTGGAACCGGGGCAGGTAGCCGCGCTGGCCGATGCCCTGGCAGCCCTTCCGAATCTGCGCCTGACGGGTTTGATGACCATGCCACCGTGGTCCGACGAACCGGAAACCTCACGGCCCTTTTTCCGCCGCCTGCGCGATCTGGCCGCCGGCCTCGGCCTGCCGCGGCTCTCCATGGGCATGTCGCACGACTTCGAGGTGGCAATCGAAGAGGGCGCCACCATGGTGCGCGTCGGCACGGCGCTGTTCGGGTCTCGGGAGCCGTGACCGCCGGCTTCTTCTCGCCATTGCCGCCGGCCCGGACCGGCGTGGCCGACTACTCGGCGGCGCTGCTCGAAGTTCTGGGCAAGCTCTGCGATGTGAGGGTGGGCGACACCGGGGCCGACGTCTGCCTGTATCACATCGGGAACAATCCCCTGCACGCCGAAATCTACCGGCAGGCGCTGGCCCGGCCGGGAGTCGTGGTCCTCCACGACGCCGTTCTGGACCACCTTCTTCTGGGGTGCTTCGACCGCCAGGGGTACATCGAGGAGTTCGTCTACAACTACGGTGAGTTCGAGCGCGGCCTCGCGGCCGAGCTTTGGGACGGGCGCAGCCGGTCGGCGCTCGACCCCCGGTACTTCGAACGCGCCCTGGTGCGCCGCATCGCCGAGGTCTCGCGCGCCGTGGTGGTTCACAATCCGGCGGCCGCGCGGATCGTGCGGGAGCACGCTCCCGGGGCGCGCGTGGTGGAGATCCCGCACCTGTTCACGGAGCACTCGAATGTCGAGGCGGCCGGCAAGAAGTTGTGGGGCAGGTTGTCCAACCTGCGGCGGGTTGGCAACCCGCCTGTAAGTCTCGGCTTAAGAGGCACGCCGGGCGCCGGTTCGCAGCCGGCGCGCAGGATACCATCCTGCCCCACATCAGGCAAGAGTGCCTGCGCCACAGACGCAGACGGGTTCCTTTTCGGCGTGTTCGGGCACCTGCGCGGATCCAAGCGGATTCCCGCCATCCTGCGCGCTTTCGACCGTGTGCGTAGCTCGGGCGCCGCAGCCAGGCTGCTGGTGGCCGGCGATTTTGTCTCCAAGGAACTCGAGAACGCGCTCGCGCCCATGCTCGCCGCGCCGGGTGTCACGCGTGTGCCCTATCTCCCCGAAGCCGGGTTCCAGACCCTCGCGGCGGACGTGGACGCCTGCATCAGCCTGCGCAGCCCGTCGGCGGGAGAAACCTCGGGGATCGCCATCCGCCTCATGGGGATCGGCAAGCCGGTGCTGGTGAGCGCGGGCGAAGAAGTGGCCCGTTTCCCCGAGAACGCCGTCAT
>CAZBQQ010000018.1:47273-53417 GCA_964493965.1 uncultured Solibacteraceae bacterium | reverse complement strand
TCCAGTCCTGCAGCGGGTCTCCAGACCCGCCTCCGTCCAACTTCCTGAAACGAAGGAAGCCGGACGTGGACATCCGCCGCAGATCTGGAGAGCCGCCCCACTCCGGCTGTCCGCACCCGGGAAAACTATGCGGCATTAGGCTTCAGCCCGCGCGGAACTTCAGTTCCGCAGAGCGAGGCCACTGGCCCGTATCAGGCAATGCCCGCGGCCGCCTGCCTCATATCAGGCACGTCACCCCGAGGATCTTGCGACGCAAGGCCGCCTTTTGTGCGCCGGCTCCGTTGGCAGTTCACGTGCACTATGCAGGCTCCGTGAGGATGCGATCCATCGCCGCCGCAGCCGTGTTGGTTTCAGCCTCGGCCGCGTCCGTCTTCGCCCAGGCGCAGCCCCTCAAGCTCGACGAACTGGTCGCCCAGGCGCTCCATGCCAACCCGGAAATCCTGGCCGCACAGAAGCGGTACGAGGCGGCTCGCCAGCGTCCCACACAGGAAAGCACGCTGCCGGATCCGATGCTCTCCCTGGGATACCAGAGCGTGGGAAGCCCTTATCCCGTTGCCGGAATCGGCCGGGAGCAGCTGGCGAACGCAGGCGTCACCGTCTCTCAGGAGTTCCCCTTCCCCGGCAAGCTCAGCCTGCGTGGCGGGATGGCCGCGAAAGAGGCCGAGGCGGACTTCCAGCAATACCAGGCCGTGCAGTTGAATGTCGTCTCGCGCTTGAAGCAAGCCTGGTACCGGCTCTATTACACCTACGCCGCCACCGACGTATTGGTCCGCGACCGGGAGCTCCTCAACAAACTGCTCCGCGTTACGGACGCGCGCTACGCCGTTGGCAAGGCCGCCCAGCAGGACGTATTCAAGGCCCAGACCCAGATCAGCATTCTCGAAACGCGCATCGTGAAGCTCGAGCAGGAGCGCGCGAGCGCCGAGGCCGAGATCGACAGCCTGCTGAACCGCCGTGCCGGCACGCCCGTGGCCAGGCCGGAGGATCTCAGACCCAAAGAGTTCGCGCTGAATCTGGACCAGCTCTACAACGGCGCGCGCGCCGAATCGCCCATGCTGCGCCGCGATCAGAAAATGATCGAACGCACCGAACTGGCGCTCCACCTGGCGCGCAAAGACTATTACCCCGATTACACCCTCACCGCCGGGTACTTCAATCAGGGCTCCCTGGCGCCCATGTATATGGCTCGCGTCGATTTCAAGCTGCCGGTCTATTTCTGGCGCAAGCAGCGCGCGGGCGTCGCGGAACAGGCCAGCAACGCGGTCGAGGCGCGGCATACTTATGAGGCCACCGATCAGGGGCTGCGGTTCCGCATCAAGGACGACTATCTTATGGCGCAGGCCTCCTGGAAGCTCATGGAGCTCTACGGCAAGACCGTGGTTCCACAGGCCAGCCTGGCGCTCGAGTCTTCTCTTTCTACTTATGAGACGGGAAGCGTCGACTTCCTATCCGTGCTGAGTAACTTCAGCATGGTCCTCGAGTACGAAATGAATTACTACGAGGAACTCGCGAACTACTACCAGGCGCTGAGTCGCCTGGAGGAGATGACCGCGCAGAAGTTGACGGATTGAAACGTGATGAAACTCGTGAAGATGATTCTCGGCCTGGCCTTACTCGCGGCGGCCTTTTTTGGAGGCTACGCCTACCGGACTCTGTTTCACCCCTCGGGCCCGGCGAACCCGGCCGCGGCCGGCCGCAAAATTCTCTACTATGTGGATCCGATGCATCCGGCTTACAAGTCCGACAAGCCGGGCATCGCGCCGGACTGCGGCATGAAACTGGAGCCGGTCTACGCCGCCAGCGCCCCGGCAGGCCCTGCAAGCGACCAGTCGAGCCTCCCCATGGGCACCATCCGGATCAGTCCGGAAAAGCAGCAGCAGATCGGCGTTCAGTACGGCACGGCTGAAACGACCAGCGGCGGCCAGACGATCCGGGCCGTCGGGAAGGTCGCCTACGACGAGACCCGTATCGCGCACGTGCACACAAAGTACGAGGGCTGGATCGACAAGGTCTATGTCGACTTCATCGGCAAGCTTGTGGAAAAGGGCCAGCCGCTGCTAACCATATACAGTCCGGATCTCCTGGCCTCCGAGCAGGAACTGTTGCTGGCCGTGAAGGCGAAAGAAGTCATGAAGAAGAGCACGCTCGAGGGAGTCATAGACCAGAGCGAAACGCTGTTTCAGGCCGCCCGGCGGCGGCTCGAGCTCTGGGATTTCAGCGATGCGCAGATCGATCAGCTGCTTGCGACCAAACAGCCAATCAAGAATGTCACGGTCTATTCGCCCATTAGAGGATACGTTCTGGACCGCAAAGCCTTCCCGCAGGTGAAAGTAATGCCCGACACGGACCTTTACACCGTGGTGGACCTGAGTAAGGTCTGGATCGTGGCGGACGTCTTCGAGAACGAGGCTGGGAATGTCCGGCTGGGCCAAACGGCCCGGGTGACGCCCTCTTACGACAAGAGCAAGTCGTTCCTGGCAAAAGTGAGTTACATCCAGCCTGAAGTGGACCCGACCACGCGCACCCTGAAAGTGCGCCTCGATGCCGACAACCCTGCGACCGCCCTCAAGCCCGACATGTATGTTGACGTGACCTTCAGGGTCGATTCCGAGGCTGCGCTTACCGTGCCCGCCGGCGCGGTGCTGGAGGCAGGCGACAGAAATACCGTCTTTGTGGACCACGGCAATGGTTACCTGGAGCCTCGCGAGGTGACGATCGGGGAGCAGCACGGCGATCGCATTGCGATTCTCAAAGGCCTGAAAGCCGGCGAACGTATCGTGACGTCGGGTAACTTCCTCATCGACTCCGAGAGCCAGTTAAAGGCTGCGGCGTCGGGCATGGGCGGGATGCCAGGCATGCCCGGGATGTCCAGTCCCGAAGCGCCCGCGACGGCCACGCCCGCCGCAAAGCCCGAGCAAAAGGGCATGGCGGACATGCCAGGGATGGGAGGCAAGAAGTAGTGATCAACAAGATCATTGATTTCGCCGCCCACAACAAGTTCATGGTATTCGTCCTGGTCGGCGCGGCCGTCTTGTACGGTCTCTGGTCGATGAAAACCATGCCGCTCGACGCGATACCCGACCTCAGCGACACCCAGGTGATCGTCTACTCGAAGTGGGACCGCAGCCCGGACATCATGGAGGACCAGGTCACTTACCCCATCGTCGCCGCCATGCTGGGCGCTCCGAAAGTGAAGGACGTCCGCGGCTTTTCGGATTTCGGTTACTCCTACGTCTACATTATTTTCGAAGAAGGCACCGACATTTACTGGGCCCGCTCTCGCACGCTGGAGTATCTCTCCGGAGTGTTACCCCGCCTCCCGCAAGGCGTTCAAACCGAACTAGGGCCGGACGCTACCGGAGTCGGCTGGGTCTTTCAATACGCCCTGGTGGACACCAGCGGAAAGCACTCACTTGCCGACCTGCGTTCGTATCAAGACTGGTATCTCCGGTATTACTTGAAATCCGTGCCCGGCGTGGCGGAAGTGGCGCCGCTGGGCGGCTTCGTGCGCCAGTATCAGGTCAACGTCGATCCCAACAAGCTTCAGACATACAACATCGCGATCAGTAAGGTGGTTGACGCCGTCCGTGCCGGCAATAACGACGTCGGCGGCCGCCTGGTCGAGTTCACCGGCGCCGAGTACATGGTCCGCGGCCGGGGCTACGCGAAATCGACGGAGGACATCGCAAAGATAGTGCTGACGCGCAGCCAGAACGGAGTGCCCATCCGCGTGCAGGACGTTGGCAACGTGACGCTGGGCCCCGACCTTCGCCGCGGCATCGCCGACTGGAATGGGACCGGCGACACAGTTGCCGGCATCGTCGTCATGCGTCAGGGCGAGAACGCGCTCGCCGTCATCGAGCGGGTGAAGCAGAAGCTCAAGGACATCGAGCCGGGTATGCCGCCCGGAGTCAAGGTCGTCACCGCCTACGACCGCTCCGACCTCATACTCCGCTCCATAGAGAACCTGAAACACACACTGACCGAGGAGTTGATCATCGTCGCCATCGTCATCCTGATTTTCCTCTGGCACGTCCCGAGCGCGATGATCCCCATCATCACCATCCCGGTCGCAGTGATCATCGCATTCATCCCGATGAAGGCGATGGGGCTCACCTCGAACATCATGTCGCTCGGTGGCATCGCGATTGCCGTCGGCGCCATGGTCGACGCCGCCATCGTCGTCGTCGAACAGACGCACAAGAAGCTCGAGGAATGGGAACGCAACGGCCGCAAGGAAGACTACCACACAGTTGTCGTGAACGCGGTGAAGGAGGTCGGCGGCCCGAGCTTCTTCGCTCTGCTGGTAATTGCCGTCTCCTTCCTGCCCGTCCTGACTCTGGAAGCGCAGGAAGGCCGCCTCTTCAAGCCGCTCGCGTACACCAAGAACTTCTCGATGATCATTGCGGCGGTCCTTGCCATCACGCTCGACCCGGCGATGCGGCTCGTCTTCACCCACATGAAGAACTTCGAGTTCCGGCCGCGCTGGCTGGCGCGTGTAACCAACGCCGTGCTCGTCGGCAAGATCCACTCCGAGGAAAGCCACCCAATCAGCAGAATTCTCATCCGGCTGTACGAGCCCCTGTGCGCCTGGTCCCTGCGCTGGAAGTGGTTCGTAATCGCCGGCGCCGTGGCGACCGTGATCCTGACGGTCCCCGTATTTGACAAGCTCGGATCCGAGTTCATGCCGCCGCTCGACGAGGGCTCCTTGCTGTACATGCCGAGTACGCTGCCGGGGATTTCGGTAGCCGAGGCCCAGAAGTTACTCCAGACTCAGGACCGGATCATCAAGTCGTTCCCCGAGGTCGATACCGTGCTCGGCAAGGCGGGCCGCGCCGAGACCTCCACCGATCCGGCGCCCTTCTCGATGATGGAGACCGTGATCACTCTCAAGCCGCCACAGGAGTGGCGAAAAGTGAGTACGTGGTACGATCCCTGGGCCCCGAAGTGGCTCAGGCCGGTCTTGGGCCGGATCACTCCCGACCACGTCTCGAGCGAGCAACTCGTCGAGGAGATGAACGACGCGCTGAAGATTCCGGGCACCTCCAACGCCTGGACCATGCCCATCAAGGCTCGCGTGGACATGCTGACCACAGGCATCCGCACACCCGTCGGGATCAAGATCTACGGCGCTGACATCAAGAAGATCGAGGAGCTCGGCACCCAGATCGAATCCATCCTGCCCAGGGTCCAAGGAACGCGCAGCGTCTTTTCCGAGCGCACCAGTGGCGGATACTTCCTCGACTTCATCTGGAACCGCGACGAACTGGCCCGCTACGGCCTGTCCATCGACACAGTGCAGGACGTGGTCATGTCGGCAGTCGGCGGCGAAAACGTCACCACAACCGTTGAGGGGCGCGAGCGCTACCCGGTCAACGTGCGCTACATGCGTGGCTATCGCAGCGATGTCAGCACCTTGAAACGCGTGCTGGTCTCGACCGGCGATGGGCAGGCCCAGGTCCCACTCTCCCAGTTGGCCGACGTCAAGCTAGTAAGTGGACCGGCCATGCTGCGCGACGAGAATGGCATGCTGAATGGCTACGTCTACGTCGACGTAGCCGGCCGCGACATTGGCAGTTATGTCGCCGCCGCCAAAGAGGCGATCCGCGGAGTGAAGTTACCCCCTGGTTACTCGTTCATCTGGAGCGGACAGTTCGAGGCCATGGAGCGCGTTCGGGAGCGGCTGAAGATCGTGCTCCCAGTAACGCTCTTCTTGGTCCTGATGCTGCTCTACCTGAACACGAAATCGATGGTCAAGACGATGATTATCGTTCTGGCGGTCCCATTCTCTGCCGTGGGGGCGATCTGGTTCCTGTACCTGCTCGGCTACAACATGAGCATTGGTGTCTGGGTTGGCCTCATCGCCCTGTTGGGCGTGGACGCCGAGACCGGCGTGTTCATGCTGCTCTATCTGGACATCGCCTACGACGATGCCCGGAAGGCAGGAAGGCTTCGCAGCCTGCCAGACCTGCAGGCCGTGATCATGCACGGAGCAGTCAAAAGAATCCGCCCGAAGTTCATGACGGTTGCGGTCATGTTCATGGGCTTGATTCCGATCATGTGGTCCACGGGCGCTGGCGCCGACGTGATGCGGCGTATCGCCGCCCCAATGATCGGCGGTATCTTCACGTCATTCATTTTGGA
>CAZBQQ010000018.1:0-47173 GCA_964493965.1 uncultured Solibacteraceae bacterium | reverse complement strand
TGCGGCGTATCGCCGCCCCAATGATCGGCGGTATCTTCACGTCATTCATTTTGGAACTGGTGGTCTACCCCGCGATCTACGAGGTCTGGAAATGGAATTTCGAAGTCAAAAAGCAGTTGGCGCTTTCGTAGCCATCCTTCTCGCAGCGGCGCCCGCGGCCCTCGGCGAGCAGGAGTTCCGCTACCAGGCGTGGCACGGCCACTCGCGCCCGCCCCACATCAAGAAGGCGGGCGGCAAGGGGACGCTGACCATCACCAGCACGGCCATTTCGTTCGAAGAAGCCGGCAACAAGAAGCACGTCTGGCAGTGGGCCTACCGGGACATTCAGCAGCTTGAGATATCGCCCCGAGCGCTACGGGTGCTCACTTACAAGGACAACAAGTGGAAGCTCGGGGCCGACCGCGAGTACCGGTTCGACCTTACAGGCAACGAGACCTTCACCGATGCGTACGCCTTCCTGAAAAACCGCCTCGACCAACGGTTCGTCGCCGCGCTGACCGACAAAGACGTCAAGGCGGCCTGGGAAATCCCCGTCAAGCACCTGCTCCGTTTCGGTGGCTCCCAAGGCGTGCTCACCTTCGGAGAAGACCGTGTCGTCTACACAGCAGAGAAGAATGATGACTCGCGCACCTGGCGGTACCCCGACATCGAGAACGTCAGCAACAACGGCCCCTACCAGTTGACCATCACGACATACGAGCGCGCGCTTTCCCACTACGGCAACCTCAAGAGCTTCAACTTCCAGCTCAAGGAGAAGCTGGACGATGCCCACTACAACGAGCTCTGGATGAAAGTGAATCAAGCCAAGGGCCTGAAGATACTCGACACATATCGACAGCCCAACGGGATATAATCGGCCCAAATGCGTAGCCGCCTGTTAGTCATACTTCCCATCCTGGCCTCGGCCCTCGCCGCCGCACCCGGCGCCACCGTCACCGTTCGCAATCCCATCGACGTCGCGCGCCCCGGCGAAACCATCGTGCTCGATGCCGCCGCCCTGCGCGGGCTGCTGGCGGTCGATGACGTCCGCAAGATCCACGTCCGCGCCGAGGGCTCCGACAAGGACCTGCTGGTGCAAGCCGTCGACACCAATGACGACGGTGTCTTCGAGCAGTTCCTGTTCCAGGCCGACTTCGCGCCGCGCCAGACCCGCGTCTTCCTGCTCACCGCCGGCGACAGGCAGATCCCCCGGGTGGAGGACTACAAAACCTATGGCCGCTTCGTCCGCGAGCGCCGCGACGATTTCGCCTGGGAGAATGACCGCATCGCACACCGCATGTACGGCAAGGAACTCGAAACCTGGCCGCAGGAGCCTCTCATCAGCAGCGCCGTGGATGTCTGGACTAAGCGCGTGCGCAAACTCGTCGTCAACGATTGGTACCTGATGGACGATTATCACCGCGACCACGGCGAAGGCGCTGACCTCTACGCCGCCGGCAATACTCGCGGTTGCGGCGGCACCGGAATCTGGGCCGGCGGCAAGCTCTATCCCTCGGCCAATTTCCGCGACTCGCGTGTCTTCGCCGTCGGTCCCATCCGCCTCCTGTTCGAGTTGACTTACGAAACCTGGACCGCCGGCGGCGTCCGCGTCTCCGAGAAGAAGCGCATCACGCTCGACGCCGGTCGCAGCCTCGATCGTTTCGAGAGCCGCTACGCCATCGATGGCGACGCCGCCGGGCTCCTTCACGCCGTGGGCATCCGCAAGCTCAAAACCACGCGCATGAAGCTCGATCGTGAGCGCGGCATCCTGCGGACCTGGGAGCCCGTCCATGAGGGCGGGGAACTGGGCCAGGCCGTGCTGCTCGATCCGGCTTCTCTCAAAGACACCGCGGAAGACGACCACAACTACTACGCGCTCGCCAGGATCGCCCCCGGTGCGGCCTGCGTTTCCTACGCCGGGTTCGGCTGGACCTTGGGCCCCGATTTCCGCACGGTCGAAGACTGGGACCGCTACCTGGCCGACGAGTCGGCGCGACTACGAGCCCCCGTCGAGATCAAGCTCGAAAAGCGCTGACTGTCAACCGTTCCGTTTCTCTAAAGGATGCGTTCAACAAAGCCGCTTTGACGCCACTCTGAGGGTTCACTATCCTAACGGGCGGAGTGCGCATGACGGTAGGCAGGACAGCTTCTCTGGCGCTGATCGCCGCGTCCATCGCGGCGATCGCCGCACCGCCGACGCCCGCGGAGATCGATTCTCTCAAACAGCACTTCCAGCGCCCGCCTGACGACGCGCGAATCATGATGCGCTGGTGGTGGTTCGGTCCGGCGGTCACGAAGCCCGAACTCGAGCGCGAGATGCGCGCGATGAAGGACGCCGGCATCGGAGGCGTAGAGATCCAGCCCGTCTACCCGCTCGAGCTCGACAACAACGTTCCATTTCTGTCGCCAGACTTTCTGGACGCCCTCCACTTCACCTCCGCCAAAGCCCGCGAGTTGGGTCTGAGAGTCGACCTGACCCTCGGCAGCGGCTGGCCGTATGGCGGCCCGCAGATCCCCGCCACGCTGGCAGCGGGACGGCTGCGTTACGAGCGCATCCCCATCCCCCCGGGCGCGCGTGAAGTTGCCCCGCCACCCGAAAAGGAAGGCGAAAAGCTGATCGCCGCCTTCGTGGAGGCCGACGGATCTACTCGAGAGATCGCGATGGACGGCACTGTGACTCCATCCCCCGAGCCTCGCGTGGCTCTGTTCTTCTTCTCCAGTCGCACCGGCATGTTGGTCAAGCGAGCCGCCGCCGGCGCCGAAGGCTACGTGCTCGATCACTACGATCGCGCCGCCCTCGACCACTACCTTCAAACCGTGGGAGAGCCACTGCTCAAGGCCTTCGGCCCCAACCCGCCCTACGCGATTTTCTGCGACAGCCTGGAAGTGTACGGCTCCGACTGGACCAGTGACCTCCTCGAGGAATTCCAGAAGCGGCGCGGCTACGACCTCAAGCCCCACCTGCCTGCCCTGATTGGCAACACAGGACCGGAGACCGCGGCCATCCGCGACGACTGGGGTCTCACGCTGACCGAACTCGCCGAAGAGCGGTTCCTCTCGACGCTCAACCACTGGGCCACCCGGCACGGAACCCGTCTCCGCGCCCAGGCTTACGGCACCCCGCCCGTCGCCCTCTCGAGTAACCTGCTGGTGGATCTGCCCGAAGGCGAAGGCTCGTTCTGGAACCGATTCACCGCCACGCGCTGGGCCACCTCGGCCGCGCACCTTTTCGGACGGCCCGTGGTTTCCGCCGAGACCTGGACCTGGCTGCACTCGCCCGCCTTCCGCGCCACGCCTCTCGACATGAAGGCCGAAGCCGACCAGATGTTTCTCCAAGGAGTGAATCAGATCGTAGGCCACGGCTGGCCGTATTCTCCCGACAGCGCCGGCGAGCCCGGCTGGCGCTTTTACGCCGCGGGAGCGCTCAACGAGCACAACCCGTGGTGGATCGTGATGCCCGATCTCACCGCCTATCTTCAGCGCATCAGCTATCTCCTGCGCCAGGGACGACAAGTCAATGATGTGGCCCTGTACCTGCCGTCGAGCGACGCCCGCGCGCAGTTCGCACCAGGCCGCGTCAGTCTCAGCGAGACCCTGCAGCAGATGCTCGACCGAACGGGAGTGATTCCCCAGATCCTCGAAGCCGGCTTCAACTTCGATTTCGTGGACGACAAAGTCATCCTGGATTCCAGCGTCAACCGATACCCTGTCATCGTTCTACCTGACGTCCAGCGCATGCCGCCCAAAACCCGCCAGGCGCTCGACGCATTCGTTCGAGCCGGAGGCACCCTGATCGCCACCGGCCACGCCGCTCTTGCGCCGTCACTTCTCAAGGCCAAGAATCCGGACGTCGCGCTCTCGCCCCCGGCCCCTGCAATCGGCTTCGTCCATCGCACCACCTCCTCTGCCGAGATCTATTTCCTGGCCAACACGGGCAACGCCGCCGCGCACACGCAGGCGACCTTCCGCTTGCGCGGTCTCGAGCCCGAATGGTGGGACGCCTTCACCGGCGCCATCGCCCCCGCCGCATTTCAGGCTCAAGCCGACGGAGCCATCGCCGTCGCACTCGATCTAGAACCCTACGAATCCCGAATCCTGGTCTTCGTGGGGCAGGCGTCCAGGCCTGCAGCGGGTCTCCAGACCCGCTCGGGCAGGAGCCTCCCAGCCGCGATCGATCTCAGCGCCGGTTGGACGATCAGCTTCGCCAAAGCGCCGCCAATGGCGTTCCCGAACCTGCACTCCTGGGCCGACGATCCAGAAACAAAGTTCTATTCCGGACGCGCCACCTACCGCAAGACCGTCCCAGTGCGCCCCGAGCTTCTACAGCCCGGCCTCACCGTCTATCTCGATTTCGGAGAGGGAACGCCCGTCACTGAGATGACTCACAAGCATCCCGGTACGCGTGCCTGGCTCGAGTCTCCAGTCCGCGAGGCCGCAATCGTGTATGTGAACGGCCAGCGCGCCGGCGCCGTCTGGCGGCCGCCCTACCGCGTCGACGTAACCCATCTTCTGCATCCGGGCGACAACGCCGTCGAAGTGATCGTGGGCAACCTCGCGATCAACGCAATGGCCGGAAGCCCGCCGCCGGATTACAGCGCACTCATCCGAAAATACGGAAAGCGGTTTGACCCGCAGGATATGGACAACCTCAAGCCGTTGCCGTCCGGCCTCCTCGGGCCGATTCGGCTCATAGCCACGCTTGCGGCGCGGACGCCGGTGGATTCTTCGGCCGCCAAGGCCGTGTCCCCCCCCAGGCCCGCGGGCGCCGAGCCCGGCTTCGTGTATCATTGAACCGTTTGGAGTCACAGAGGAGAGTTCATGGAAAGAGTCTGCTTTCTAGCCAGGGTCCACGCGGACCAACTGGACGACTACAAGCGCCGGCACCGCGAGGTCTGGCCGGAGATGTTACAAGCCCTTCGCGAAACCGGCTGGGGCAATTACTCTCTGTTTCTGCGCGATGACGGCCTGCTCGTGGGCTATCTGGAGACTCCCGACTACCAGAAGGCCCAGGACGGCATGGCCGGCCGCGAAATCAACGCTCGCTGGCAGAATGAAATGAAGTCCTTCTTCGCCGCCCTCGAAGGCCGCCGCCCCGACGAGAGCTTCATCCGCCTCGAAGAAGTGTTCCACCTGGATTGACACTCATGAGTAACTACCTGGCTATCGATCTTGGAGCGGAGAGCGGTCGCGCCATGCTTGGCCGTCTCGCCGGCGGAAAGCTCGATCTCGAAGAGCTGCACCGCTTCCCCAACACGCCCGTCCAGATTCACGACGCGCTGTATTGGGACACCCTGCGTCTCTGGCACGAGATCCAGCACGGCATCGCCATCGCCGTGGAGCGTAAGCTCCAACTGGACGGAATCGGCGTCGACACCTGGGGCGTGGATTTCGGGCTGCTGGGCGCCGACGGCCTCCTGATCGATAGCCCCCGCCACTACCGCGACTCGCGCACTCACGGCGTGATGGAAAAGCTCTTCGAGCGCGTGCCGCGCGCGGAAGTCTTCGCGCACACCGGCCTCCAGTTCATGCATTTCAACACGCTCTTCCAGGTCTATGCCATGAAGCTCGCCGGCTCCCCTGCGCTCGCCGCCGCAAGCCGTTTGCTGAATACGCCGGACCTCTTCAACTACTGGCTCACGGGCGTCGCGCGCTCCGAGATGACCATCGCCAGCACCACGCAGTTCTTCGACCCCCGCACCATGACCTGGGCCACCGAGCTTCTCCAACGCCTCGATCTGCCCTGCCGCCTGCTTTGCCCCACCGTCAAACCGGGCACGCTGCTCGGCAACATGGTTGATGCTCCTAACGCGCCCGTCTACGCCACGGCCGGCCATGACACAGCTTCCGCCGTAGCCGCGGTGCCGGCTGGCGAAGACGGAGGATGGTGTTACATCAGCTCCGGCACCTGGTCGTTGATGGGCGTCGAGCTCGACCATCCCGCCGTCAACGACGAATGCCTAGCGCTCGGCTGCACCAACGAGGTCGGCGTCGGCGGCACCATTCGCTTGCTCAAGAACATCGCCGGCCTGTGGCTGCTGCAGGAGTGCCGCCGCGCCTGGGCCCTCGAAGGCGCTGAGTATTCCTATGATCAGCTGACGGCGATGGCTGCCGACGCGCGCCCCTTCGCCGCCATCATCCATCCCGACGCCTTCGGCAACCCCGGCGAGATGCCGCGCCAGATCGCCGACTATTGCCGCCACTCCGGCCAGCAGCCGCCCGAGACTCATGCCGAATATGCTCGAGTCATCCTCGAGAGCCTCGCCTTGCGCTACCGGCAGGTATTGGAGAGCCTCGAAAAGCTGACCGCGCAAACCATCGGGACCATCCACATCGTGGGCGGCGGTTCCCGCAACGCCGTGCTCAACCAGTTCGCGGCCGATTGCACCGGGCGGCCCGTCGTCGCCGGTCCCGCCGAAGCAACCGCGGCCGGCAACATCCTGGTACAAGCCATGGGCGCGGGAGAACTCGCCAACCTCGCCGATATCCGCCAGGTCGTGCGCAGCTCGTTCTCGCCCGTGCGATTCGAACCCCGGCCGGACGCCGCCGGCTGGGAGCGAGCCTACGCGCGGTTCCTCGAGCTAAGAACATGAAGACCAAAATCCCCCTGCTTGCCCTCGCTCTTCCCGCGGCCTTGCTCGCCGCTTCGCCGAAGGAATTCACGGACTGGCCGGCCGGCGCTGGTCCAGCGGAAATCGGAAAGCGCGTCGCCGAGCGCTTCATACCCAGCGCGCACCTGCGCTTCAAGACCATCGTCTATCCCGAAGTCTGCGCCTGGTACGGCAGCCTGACCTTCGCGCAAGTCACCGGCGACAAGGACCTCACCGCGCGTCTCGTCAAGCGTTTCGAACCCCTGATGACGCCCGCCGAATCCGCGCTAGTCCCCACCGAGCGCCACGTCGACTTCTCGGTCTTCGGCACCGTCCCCCTCGAAATCTACATCGAGTCCAAGGACCGCAAGTACCTCGACCTCGGCCTGGGGTTTGCCGACCGCCAGTGGGAAAAGCCCACGCCCGAAGGTCTCACCAGCGAAACGCGCTTCTGGATCGACGACATGTACATGATCTCCGCCGTCCAGGTCCAGGCCTTCCGCGCCACCGGTGACACGAAGTATCTCGACAGGGCGGCGCTCGAAATGGTCGCCTACCTCGACAAACTCCAGCAGCCTAACGGCCTCTTCTTCCACGCCCCCGACGTGCCCTTCTACTGGGGCCGCGGCAACGGCTGGGTCGCCGCGGGAATGACGGAAGTCCTGCGCTCGCTCCCGCCGCAACACCCACAACGCGCCCGCATCCTCGCGGCCTACCGCACCATGATGCAGTCCCTCCTCCGCTTCCAGGGCGACGACGGCCTGTGGCGCCAGCTCATCGATCATCCCGAATCCTGGCCCGAAACTTCATCGACGGGCATGTTCACCTTCGCCATGGTCACCGGCGTGAAGGAAGGCTGGCTCGACAGTAAGTACGCCGCCGCCGCGCGCAAGGGCTGGCTCGGTCTGGTGAAGTACATCAACGCCGACGGCGACGTAACCAATGTCTGCGCCGGCACCAACAAGAAGAACGACCTGGAGTACTATCTGGACCGCCCCCGCAACACGGGCGACCTCCACGGCCAGGCGCCCATTCTCTGGACCGCCACCGCTCTGCTCCGATAAGGAACCATCATCATGAATCCGAATCCTGCGTTCGGCGTAGTCTTTCATTGGCTGGGAGGTCTGGCGGCCGGGAGCTTCTACGTCCCCTACCGCAAAGTGAAGCAATGGTCGTGGGAAACCTACTGGCTCGCCGGCGGCATCTTCAGTTGGATCATCGCCCCGCTGTTCTTCGCCACCCTGCTATCCCACGGCCTCGTCGCATCGGTCCGCGAGACTCCAGGGAGCACGCTCTTCTGGGTCTTCTTCTTCGGCGTGCTGTGGGGATTCGGCGGCCTCACATTCGGGCTGACGATGCGCTACCTCGGCATGTCGCTCGGCATGGCCGTGGTGATGGGCCTCTGCGCAGCCTTCGGCACCCTGATTCCGCCGGCCTTCAAAGGCGAGTTCGCGAGCAAGGTCCTGGGCACGCAATCCGGCCTCGTGATCCTGCTGGGCATCGGAGTCTGCCTTGTAGGCATCACCTTCGCCGGAATCGCCGGCATGTCCAAAGAGAAGGAAATGTCGGCGGAGCAGAAGAAGGAGTCAATCAAGGAGTTCAACTTCAAGAAGGGCCTGATGGTGGCCATCTTCTCCGGAGTGATGAGCGCCTGCTTCTCCTTCGGACTGGACGCCGGGGATCCCATCACCAAACTCGCCATCGCGCACGGCACGCCCGCCCTGTGGCAAGGGCTGCCGAAATTGGTGGTGATCCTCTGGGGCGGCTTCACCACGAATTTCCTGTGGTGCGTCGGCCTGAACATCAAGAACCGAACCGGCCGCGAGTACTTCGCCGCCGAAGGCGCTCCTCTAACGCGTAACTACCTCTTCTGCGCCCTGGCCGGAACCGCCTGGTACATGCAGTTCTTCTTCTACACCATGGGAGAGGCCCAGATGGGCTCCTACAAATTCTCGAGCTGGACCCTCCAGATGGCCTCCATCATCATCTTCAGCAGCCTCTGGGGCATCGGCCTCCACGAATGGCGCGGCACCAGCCGCCGCACCCGCACTCTGCTTGGAGTGAGCCTGGCCATCCTGGTAGCGTCCACAATGATCGTAGGCTACGGAAACTACCTCGCCGCCAGATAACCTCCGCCCCAGCACTTCAGCCCCGCTATCAAGGTTCCCCCGGCACATCGAACTCCGCCGCCGCATCCGGCCGTGCCGGGTCGAACACCGCCACATCGACGAGATACCGCGCCAGCGGAAGCCGTTGCCGCCGAATCGCCTCCACAACGCACTTAGCCAATTCGTAACTCCCGTAGTCGGAATGATGCGTAGTGTCTTTGCCCGCGAACGCCAAGTGCGCACGTTCCGGCCCCAGCGCCTCGTACAGACTCTTGCTCATCGCATTCAAATCGATCAGCGCCACGCTTTGTTCGTGAGCCACCTGCCGCACCGCCTCCGTGTAGTCGGCGAGACTGTTCACGATGGTGCCGTCCGCCCCGAAAGTCATCCGGTTGACTGAGGTCACCAGAATCGGCGTGGCGCCGTGCTCGCGCGCCAGCGTGACGAACTCCTCGAGGCGCGTCTTATACGTGGTGAACGCTCCCACCCCCGCGCCCGTCTCCTTCTGGTCGTTGTGTCCCATCTGGATCAACAGGAAGTCGCCGGGCCGTATCATGCTCATCAACTTGGCCAGCCGGTTCTCCACGATGAAGAGGTGCAGCGACTCGCCCGATTCGCCGTGGTTCGCAACCGCGATCTCCGGCCTGAAGAACCGCGTCAACATCTGGCCCCAACTGTTGTATGGCTCCCGCGGCTGATCGGTCGAAGTCGAATCCCCCGCGATGTAGATGGTAGGAACCGAATCGGCCTTCTCGATCTCAATCCGTCTGACCGCCGGCCGCGTGCCGATGAACTCGAGCGTAAGCTTGTCGTCCCACGCCCAAGACTCGAAGGTCTGCTCCCGATCTTTCAGGATCACGGAGTCGCCATTCGGCACCCGAGGCGTCCGCACGTTCACGATGAACGAGCGCGTCTCAAACTCACCCGGCCGCGTCTCGACTCTTTCGAGCATCAGCCGGCGCAGTTCCGCTTTGACGGTAGTGACCGACGCAGCGCGTGGATCGCCCAGCGTGACCGTGACCCGGTAGTTGCCCTCCTCCGGCACTCGAACCGAGAAGTAAAGCGCGCCCCCATCCCCCGAGCGCTCTTCGAACCCGTACCCGAGCTTCTCGTCGTACCGCCCCACCTCGCCGGAACTCAAGTCGAACTGGAACTTGACCGCGGAAGTCTGCGCACCCGCGGCGCAGGCCAGAAGCAGCGTAGCCGACAGCCTCGCCAGCACGTCACTTCACCCCCAATCCCGTGACCCCGCGCGAATCCTTCAGCGTCACCCGGCTCCCATCGGCCGCCTGCACGCGCGTGTTGGTGAACGTCCAGTTCTCGGCATCCTCGATCGTGCCCGCCTTCTGCGCCCGTATATCGACGTCCTTGAAAGTAACATCCAGCACCGGCGCCTGCGGATACGCCGCAACCGAAAACGCCTCCTTCGCCGACGTGACGTTGAAATTCGAAACCCGAACGTTCCGCAGATGCGGGATCCCTTTCTCCGGCGGAACCGGCTCGGCCAGCACCCGCCAGTAAGCCGGCACATTGCTCATCCCCGCCGGTATCTTGGCATAGCTGTAATTCGGGTACCAGTTGAACGTGACCCGGAAGGCCGCATCCACGCCCGCCGCATCGATGTCGTGCAGCGAAATGTCCTCCAGCGTCCCGCCCCGCATGCGCGACGACTTAAAAAAGACGCCGTAAGTTACCCCGGGCAGCACATGAATTCGATAAGCCTCGATATGCCGGATCCCGCCCGAAGTCTCGCTCCCGAACGTGATCCCTGCCGTGCCTTTGCGCACCGTGATGTCGTGAATCACCACGTTCTCCGTCGGGCGGTTCACACGCAACCCATCGGCGTCCCGTCCCGACTTCAAGACGATGGCGTCGTCGTTGTTCTCGATGTCGCAATTCTCCACCAGCACATCCGACGACGAGTCCACGTCCACCCCGTCCGTACTCGGCCCCACTCCCCCGATGTTGTTGCGAATCGTCAGCCCGTCCACCGTCACCTTGGTCGAATAGCAGATGTGCACGGTCCAGAATCCCGACCGCTTCAGCGTCAGTCCCTGTATCTCCACCTTCGTCGCTTTGTAGATCTGTATCAGCCTGGGCCGCTGGCAGTCGTAGTCCGACGCCCAGCGCAGACCTCGCGGCTCATACTCCGCGCGCATCTTCCAGTAAGCGTCCCACCACATCTTTCCATCGCCGTCGATCACCCCGCCGCCCGAAATCTTCACGTCCGACTGCTCGTACACATTGATGAGCGCCGCCGGCCAATCCATCTCGATCCCCGCCACGCGCGTCCGCTGCACCGGGTAGGCGGATTGCTCCTGCACCCCCCGTATCTCGACGCCCTTATCCACGCGCAGCCGCGTCCCCGATTTCAAGAACAGAGACCCGCTCAGATACGTTCCAGGCGCGAACACCACGGTCCCACCCGCCTTCCCCGCGGCGTCGATGGCCTTCTGGATCGCGCCCGTATCGACAGTCTTCCCATCGCCCCGAGCGCCGAAATCGTTCACCCGAAACTCAGCCGCCGAGGCCATTCCCAACGTCAGCAGCGCTAAGCAAACCGCCATCCCGGTCATTCTCATCCGACCCCTCTCCATCCGACCCCTCTCCATCCGAGCCCTCTCCATCTGACCCCTCTCCATCTGAGCCCCCTCCATCTGACCCTTCTCCACCTGACCCTTCTCCACCTGACCCCTCTCCATCCGAGCCCTCTCTATCTGAACCGCCTCTATCTGAACCTCTCCATCTGAGCTGTCCCCCGTGGCGCAGCTTCAGCCTGCCGTGTCGGCACTCATGCCGACACTCTTCCCTGCTCGATATTGACGTTTCCTGACCGCCTCCAGTATACTCTCTGTCAGACTCCGTCAAAATGACCGACACGATCGAAGAGCTCGGCATCGTAGGCGCCGGTGGCGCAGGCTTCCCCACCGCCGTGAAATTAAGCACCCACGTCCCCCTGGTCATCGTCAACGGAGCGGAGTGCGAGCCCCTCCTGCACAAGGACAAAGAGCTCATGCACCACGAGGCCGGCGCCATGCTCCGCGGCCTCGCCGTCGCCATGGAGCGAACCGACGCCTCCGAAGGCGTCGTCGCCGTCAAGGAAAAGTACGCCGAAATCCTCCAGTCCCTGGCCGCCCAAGCCGGCCCCGGCGTCCGCGTCTTCCCCTTGACCGACACCTACCCCGCCGGCGACGAGTTCATCCTGGTCCACGACGTCACCGGCCGCGTCATCCCCCCCGGCGGACTCCCCCGCGATGCCGGCGCCGTGGTCCTCAACGTCGAGACGCTAGTCAACATCGGCCTCGATCGCCCCGTGACCCACAAGTACCTCACCGTAGCCGGCGCGGTCCAAACCCCCGTGACACTCAGGGTCCCCGTGGGCACGCCTTTCTCCGAGCTGATCGCCGCTGCCGGCCGCCCAACCGTGGCCGATTTCGGAGTGCTCGTGGGCGGAGTAATGATGGCGAAACCCGCCGCCAGCCTCGACGACCCAGTGACCAAAACCACCGGCGGCTTGGTCGTCCTGCCCTCCACTCACCCCCTCCTCGCGCGCCACAAGGGCGAGTGGAAGCACATCGAAAGAATCGGAAGATCGGCCTGCGACCAGTGCCGCTTCTGCACCGAATTCTGCCCCCGCTACCTGCTCGGCCATCCCATCGAGCCCCACCGCGCCATGCAGTCCCTCGGCTTCACCGGCCCCAAGGACCGCATGATCGCCGGCACGCTCTACTGCTGCGAGTGCAACCTCTGCACCCTGTTCGCCTGCCCGGAGGACCTCGACCCCAAGAACGTCTGCGTGCAGGCCAAGCCCGCGGCCCGCGAGAAAGGCCTCGTCTTCCTAGGCAAGCCGGAGGACGTCCAGCCGCACCCGCTGGCCGACTCCCGCCGAGTCCCCATCCGCCGCCTCATGACCCGCCTCGGCCTGACCGACTTTCAGAACACTGGCCCGCTCGAGGACCGCCTGCCGCCGCCCAGGCGCGTGACCCTGCCCCTCCGCCAGCACGCCGGCGTCGCAGCGGTCGCGGTAGTGCGCGAAGGAGAGCGCGTGCGCGTCGGCGATGTGCTCGCGGCGCCCGCCCAGGGAACCCTGGGGGCACGCATCCACGCCAGCATCGACGGCGTCGTCACAAGCGTCAACGGATCGGTGGTCATCGAATCTCATGCCTGACTTCAACTCCATCGGACTCCTGGAACTCACCAGCGTCGCCATCGGCCACCTGGCCCTCGACGCCATGCTAAAGGCGGCCCCGGTCGAAGTGCTGCTAGCCCGTTCCATCTGCTCCGGCAAGTACCTGATCGCAGTGGCCGGCGACGTCGCCTCCACGCTAGCCGCCGTCGACGCCGGCGCCCGCCTCGCCCCCGGAGCCCTGATCGAAAAGCGAGCCATTTCGCAGCTCGATCCGTCCGTCTTCCCGGCCATCGCCAACGCCGTCGATATCGCGCCCTCCGAGATCCGCGCCCTGGGCATCATCGAAACCTTCTCCGCCGCGAGCATCATCGAAGTCGCCGACACCGCCGTCAAGACCGCCAACGTCACCCTCCTGCGCATCCACCTCGCAATGGCGCTCGGAGGCAAAGGATTCGTGGTCATGACCGGCGACGTCGCGAGCGTCGAGGCCGCCGTCGAAGCCGGCCGCAAAGTAGCCGCCGCCGAAGGCATGCTCGTGGCCAGCGGCACCATCCCCGCCCCCTCGAAAGAGCTCTTCCGCGACTGGATCTGAAGTTCGTGACCGAGCCGCGACCGCAACGGAGCGGTCCGTGCCGTTCGAAGACCTGCCTGCCCTCCTGCCTCCTCTCGATGCGGTCCTTGCCCAGATCGATCGCTGAGTCACACCAGACCCCCGAACTCTATCTCCAACCCCCTCCATCGCTTGCAGAATTCTAGCCAGATCGCCCGGCTCCATCACCGGTGACAATCGGTGGGGCAGGACTCCAGTCCTGCAGCGGGTCTCCAGACCCGCCTCCGTCCGCATCCGGGAGACCTATGCGGGATTCGGCTTCAGCCCGCGCGGGGCTTCAGCCCCGCAAGATGGATTGCATGGCTTCGTTTTTTTTCCGTTGTTGAAACGAAAAGGTTTATGGGTTCGTTTGGCCATTCCCCTCCGTGTCCGGCGCTTTCGCCAAGCGACCGCCCCGCCGCCTTCGTGATTGACTTTGACCGACTTAGAACGTAAACTGTCATTACCAGTCAAGCAATGAAGCTCCTCGTCGCCAACATCGGCAGCACGTCCTTCAAGTACCGCCTCCTCGACATGCCTCACGAGCAGGCCATCGCCGAGGGCCGCGTCGAGCGCATCGGACAGCCCGGCAGCCCCTGCCCCGACTATGACTCCGCCATCTGCCGCTGCCTGGCCGAAATCGGCGACCCGTCGACCCTCGGCGCGGTCGGCTTCAAAGCCGTCCACGCCGGTCCCCTGAGCGGAGCCCAGC
Source organism: uncultured Solibacteraceae bacterium (assembly GCA_964493965.1). Lineage (GTDB taxonomy): Bacteria > Acidobacteriota > Terriglobia > Bryobacterales > Bryobacteraceae > DASWZN01. The sequence goes on along the minus strand of CAZBQQ010000018.1, from coordinate 33,069 downwards.
TGGTAGACGACTGCGTCCTGCGGGCCATGGAAGAATTCTCCTTCCACGCCCCCGCCCACAACCCGCCGTACATCGCCGCCATCCGCGCCTTCCGAAAAGCCCTGCCCAACCTGCCGTTAGTAGTGCTCTTCGAGACCGCCTTCTTCGACGACATGGACGAAGCCGCCACCACCTACGCCGTCCCCTGGCGCTGGCGCGGAGAGTTGGGCGTCCGCCGCTACGGTTTCCATGGAGCCAGCCACCGCGCCGCCAGCGAGCGCGCCGGGCAGCTCATGAACCGCCCCGGCCTGCGCCACATTTCGTGCCACCTCGGCGGCAGCTCCAGCCTCGCCGCCATTCGCGCTGGAGTCGCCGTCGACACCAGCTTCGGCATGTCTCCGCAATCGGGACTGCCCCAGAACAACCGCACCGGCGACATCGACGCCTTCGCTGTTCTGTACGTCATGAAGCGCCTCGAACTCGGCATCGACGAAATGGCGCGCCTCCTCGCCAACGAGTCGGGACTGGCCGGCATCAGCGGAACAAGCGGCGACGTTCGCGACCTCGCATCAGCCGCCGCCGCAGGCGACCGCCGCGCCCAACTCGCCATCGACGTCTTCGTAAGATCCGTCCGCCACTACCTCGGCGCGTTCCTCGTGGAACTGGGCGGCGCCGACGTCCTGACATTCTCCGGCGGCATCGGCGAAAACAGCGCCGCCATCCGCGAAGCTGTCTGCACAGGACTCACCGAGCTCGGCATCGAACTCGACAAGAGCCGCAATGAAGCCCTCCGCGGCGAAGGCACGATCTCAACCGCCGCCTCCCGCACCACAGTGTTGGTCCTCCCCGCCGATGAAGAACGCATCGTGGCCCGCGCCACAGCAGAGCTGGTGCAATCATGAGCGCCGCGCCCCTCCGCTCCGAAGTCGAAACCCTGGTCCGCCAGATCACGCTCGAGTACTTCGCTCGCACCAACACGAAAATCGCCCCCACCCTGACGGTCCACGCCTCCGCGCGCCACATGCACCTCTGCCGCGAGGATCTCCAAGCCTTGTTCGGACCAGGCCACGAGCTCACCGTCGATCGCCCCCTCTTCCAGGAAGGCAACTTCGCGGCGAAAGAAACCGTGACGCTAGTCGGCCCCCGCAGCCGCCTGATCTCGAACCTCCGCGTCCTCGGCCCGCTGCGCAGCCGCTCCCAGGTGGAGCTCGCCTTCACTGACGCCGTAAGCCTCGGCCTCGACATTCCGATAAGGCTCTCCGGCGACATCGCCGGCACGCCCGGCGCATACATCATGGGCCCGCGCGGCGTCATCAAGCTGAGCGAGGGCGTCATCCGAGCCGCCATTCACGTCCACATGAATCCCAACGAGGCCGCGCACTTCGGCGTCAAGCACGGAGACCTCATGAAACTGCGCATCGGCGGCGACGCCGGCATCACCTTCAATCGCGTCCACGTCCGCGTGGACGACCGCTCCAAGTTGAACGTACACATGGATACGGACGAGGCCAACGCCTGCGGTCTGCATCTGGCGAAGGAAATCGAACTGACAAGGTAGGAGAAAGGAACCATGAAGCAGGCGCTGGGAATGGTCGAAACAACAGGGCTCGTGGCCCTGTTTGAAGCCGCCGACGCAATGTTGAAAGCGGCGGATGTGACTTTTGCGGGATGGGAGACCGTCGGCTCTGGTCTCGTGACCGCGTTTGTCGTGGGCGACGTGGCCGCCGTGAAAGCGGCCACCGATGTCGGCGCCGCAGCCGCCGCCCAGGTGGGCAAGGTGAACAGCGTGCAAGTGATCGCGCGGCCGCACGACGAGCTGCCGTCGTTTGTGCAGCAGCCCCCCCAAAAGAAGGAAACGCCGAAGGAATAACGCCCGAAGGAATAAAGCAATGAATAAAGCCATAGGACTGATCGAAACCAAAGGCCTCGTGGGCCTCGTCGAGGCCTGCGACGCCATGTGCAAAGCGGCCAGCGTCGAGCTCCTGCAAACCATCCAGATCGGAGCGGGCTACGTCACCGCCGTGGTGCAGGGCGATGTCGGCAGCGTGCGCGCGGCGGTTGACGCCGGGGCGACCGCGGCCAAAGCGGTGGGCGAGCTGGTGTCGGCGCACGTCATCGCGCGGCCGCATGAAGGCTTGATCGAGGCGATGTTGAAGAAGTAGGAGATAACCATGGCGAACGCAGCGAATGCAGCAATCGGAATGATCGAGACGAAGGGCCTGGTGGCGCTGGTGCAAGCCACCGATGCCATGCTCAAAGCAGCCCCCGTGCAATACGCGGGCTGGAGAAAGATCGGCAGCGGACTGGCGACCGTGTTCGTCACCGGCGACGTCGGCGCGGTGCGCGCGGCGGTCGATGCCGGAGCGGCGGCGGCGCGCTTGGTGGGCGAAGTGAAGAGCGTCCACATCATCCCGCGTCCGCACGACAACCTCGCAACGGTGCTGCCGAAATAGGGCGGGGCAACGCCATGTTTCTGGCAAAAGTAATCGGCAGCATCGTAGCCACGCAGAAGGATCCCAAGTTTCAAGGGATGAAGCTTCTACTCATCCAGCCCCACGTCAACCGCGAGGGCAAGCTGGCCGCCTCGGGCAGTTCCGTGGTGGCCGTGGACACCGTGGGCGCGGGCCTCGGCGAATGCGTGCTCTTCACGCAGGGCAGTTCCGCGCGTCTGACGCCCACTACGAAGGACGCGCCCGTCGACGCGGTCATCATCGGCATCGTGGACTCGGTCGAGGTGAACGGCGTCGCGCTGGAGAAACCGTAAATGCTCAACCGGGAAGAGGTGATCGCCGACATCGCCAAAGCCGTCATCGAACGGCTGCGAGTCGATCTTCCGGCAGCTAAGGAACCCGCGCCTCCCGCGCCCCAGCCCGCAGCCGCCCCGCCGCGAATCTCGACCGGCGACGGTGTCTTCGAAACCGTCGACGAGGCCGTCGCGGCGGCCTCGGAAGCGCAGAAGCGCGTGGCGGCCATGAGCCTCGAAGACCGGGGCCGCATGATCGCCATCATCCGCCAGGTCTGCGAGCAGCGCTCCCATCAACTGGCGCGCATGGAACTGGACGAAACCGGACTGGGCCGCCTCGATCACAAAATCGAGAAGCTCAAAGCCGTGAAGTACGTCCTCGGAGTCGAGGCCATGCAGAGCGGAGCCCGCAGCGATGCTTCCGGTCTCTGCGTCATCGAACACGCGCCCTTCGGCGTGATTGGCATGGTGCTGCCGGCCACCCATTCCGCTCCCACCATGGCCAGCAACGCCATCAACGTCCTGGCCGGGGGCAACACCGCGGTTTTCAGCCCGCATCCGGCCGGTGCCGGAGTGGCGGCGTACGCGCTGCAAGTCTTCAACCACGAGATCAAGCAGGCGCTCGGCATCGAGAACGTCATCACAACCGTGCGCCAGCCGAGCATCCGGTCCGCGGAAGAGATCTTCCGCCACCCCGGAGTGAACCTGCTGTGCGTCACCGGAGGACCGGCGGTGGTGAAAGCCGCGGCGAAATCGGGCAAGCGCGTGATCGCGGCCGGCCCCGGCAATCCCCCGGTGGTGGTAGACGAAACGGCCGACCTCGACAAAGCCGCCAGAGACACCATCGAAGGCGCGGCCTTCGACAACAACCTGCTGTGCATCGGCGAGAAGGAAGTCTTCGTGGTGGCCAAAGTCGCCGACGCCTTCATGGCGGCCATGCGCCGTGCCGGAGCGTTCGAACTCGACGCCGCGGCAATCGAGCGGCTCACCGCCGCCGCGTTCCGCTTCGAAGGAGACGGAGTAGGCTGCGGTCGCGCGCACCTGACCAAAGAACTGGTGGGCAAAGATGTATCCGTTCTCGCGGCCGCGGCCGGTGTGCGGGTCCCCGACACCACCCCGCTCCTGTTCGGCGAGACCAAGGCCGATCACGCCTTCGTGCAGGAAGAGCAGATGATGCCGTTCCTGCCGATCGTGCGCGTTCCCGACGTGGACGCGGCCATCGCCGCGGCGCTCCAAGCCGAGCACGGCTATCGTCACACCGCCATCATCCACTCGCGCAACATCGACAACGTGACCAAAATGGCGCGCACCATGAACACGACCCTCTTCGTCCAGAACGCGCCCTGCGGCGCGGCCCTCGGCCTCGGCGGCCCGGGCTACCTGAGCTTCAGCATCGCCACGCCGACCGGCGAAGGCATCACCACCCCGCTCACCTTTACAAGGGAACGGCAGATCGTAATCGGCGGAGGGCTCCGTATTGTTTAGCGCCGCCCCAGCACCGAACCGCGCGCGTAAGCAAGCGGACTGCGAATCGCTGGCAGGCATTGGCGCCGCCCCAGCATCGAACCGCGCGCGCAAGCAAGCGGACCGGCAAGCACCGAACCGCGCGCGTAAGCAAGCGGACTGCGAATCACCGGCAGGCATTGGCGCCGCCCCAGCGCTGCCCGCGTGCGTCCCAGCACCGGACCGCGCGCGTAAGCAAGCGGACTAAAGACATATGTTCCTGGCACGCATCGACGGATCGCTGGTGGGCACGGCCAAGCACGAGACCTTGCAAGGCTGCCGCTTTCTCATCGGCCAACGCCTGGACGCGGACGGCTCCTCGACAGGCGAGCCGCTAGTGATCCTCGACTGGATGGGCGCCGCCCGCGGCGCGACCGTCGTGGTCTCGACCGACGGCGACGTCGCCCGCCGCAAGCTCGGCAACACGACCCCCGCGCGCCTGACCGTCGCGGCCATCGTCGACTCGGTGTATCAGCCGGCCAGGAGCGCGCAATGAGGCTCGGAATGGTGCGCGGACGAGTGGTGTTGAACGTCACCGGCGAGCCGTTCCGCGGAATGCGCCTGGTGATCGTCGAGCCAGTGACCGCCGCGAATCTGGCGGCCGGGAACGGTCTGGGCGGAGGCACCCCGTTGGTGGCGGCCGACCCGTTAGGCGCGGCCGAGGGCCAGATGGTAGCGTTCGTCGAAGGCCGCGAGGCGGCGAATCCGTGGTGGCCCGGCCGTGCGGCGGTGGACGCCTGCTGCGCGGTCATCGTGGAGTCCGTGGACTTCCGGCCCGGGGACAAGGAATGAAAGACAAGAAATGAAAAGCATCGATTTGACGGGACTACAAGTGGTCGCGCTACGCGACGTCGAAACGGCCGCCAAGCAAGGCGCGACGGAGCTGCTGGTGTGCAGCCGGGGCATCCTTACGCCCTCCGCGCGCGACTTGATCCAACGCAGCGGTCTGGTGTTGCGCAAAGCCGAGAAGCCCGCCGCCGTGTGCAACGGCTGCAGCGGCTGCAGTGGCTGCAAGACCGAGCATCCCGCTTCGGCACCGCCGCCCGCCACCAACTCCGAACTCGAGCGCCTCTTCCACTCCCCCGAGGCCGAAGCCATCAAGGCCGAGATCGTCAACGTAGGCCGCAAGCTCTGGCAGCGCATGTACGTGGACGGCAACGGCGGCAACATTTCCTATCGCCTCGGCCCGAACGCCGTGATTTGCACCCCCACGCTGATCAGCAAAGCCGACCTGCGCCCCGAGGACCTCTGCCTGGTGGATATCAACGGCAACCAGTTGCTCGGACCGAAGGCGCGCACCAGCGAAATCCTGCTGCACCTCGAAATCTACAAAGCGGTGCCCGAAGCCAAGGCGGCCGTGCATTGCCATCCTCCGCACGCCACGGCCTACGCCATCACGGACCGCGTCCCGCCCACCTGCGTGATTCCCGAATGCGAAGTCTTCATCGGCCAGGTGGCGCTGGCGCCGTATGAAACGCCCGGCACGCAGAAATTCGCCGAGACGGTTCTGCCCTTCGTCAAGAAGCACAACACCGTTCTGCTGGCCAATCACGGTATCATCTGTTGGGCGGACACCGTGACCCATGCCGAGTGGTACGCGGAAGTGCTGGACACTTACTGCTGGACCCTGATGCTGGCCACGCAGTTGGGCGCGCCCATTTCTTACATCCCGCCCGAGAAGGCCTCCGCCCTGCTCGACCTGAAGAAGCGACTCGGCCTGCCCGACGCCCGCCACGATATGAAGGAGTGCCAGCTCTGCGACATGCCGGATATGCCGGGAGCGATCGCGATGGCGCCCAGCTCCTGCGCGGCCCTCACTGGAACGGCCACCGGCGAAGACGTAGAGGCGATCGTCAAAGGCGTCACCGACGCGGTTATGGCAGCGCTGAGTCAACGAAAATGAACGCGGCCATTCGACAGCTCCGCATCCGGCAGATGATCGAGTCGCAGGAGTTTGTCGACCTGGAAACGCTCACGCGCGAGCTCGACGCATCGGAATCGAGCGTCCGTCGCGACCTGGCATCGCTCGAAGCCGAGGGCGTGCTCAAGCGCGTCTACGGTGGAGCGATGGCCGCGCAGGCCTCGGCCACCCACCTTCTGGATTTCACCTGGCAGAGCTCCCGCATGGGCGACGAGAAGCAGCGCATCGCAGCCCTGGCCGCGGGCCTGGTCGAGGACGGCCAGACAGTCCTGCTGGACGGCGGGTCGACCGTGGCCCTGGTGGCCCGCGAGCTCTCCAACCGGTCGCTGCACGTGATGACCAATTCGCTGCCCATCGCCGACATCCTGGCCGACGCGCGCCAGATCGAGGTGACGCTGACCGGCGGCTACTTGTATCCGCGGCTCCGTGTCATGGTAGGCCCGCTGTGCGAGCAGATGCTCAGCGCCGTGAGCGCGGACGTTCTCATCATGGGTATCGGCGGCGTGAGCGAGACGGGCTTCAGCAACAACAACACGCTCGTCGTGGGCCCGGAACGCAGGATGATCGAAGTGTCGCGCAAAGTGATCGTCGTGACCGACCACACCAAGTTCGGCCGTGCCGCGATGATCCCGCTGGCGCCGCTGGACATGGCGGATGTCGTCGTATCCGACGCGGCGCTCGAGCCGCGCCACAAGCAGATGCTCGAAGCCAACGCAGTGCAGGTGCTGTTAGCGTAGAGAGGGAACCATGACTGACCACAACATCGACTCGGCATATCAGATCGCCAAACAGCAATACGCCGCCATCGGCGTGGACACAGAGGCCGCTATCGAGCGGCTCCAAGGAATTCCCGTCTCCATGCACTGCTGGCAGGGCGACGACGTGGGCGGCTTCGAGACCGCGGGCGCGGAGCTCTCCGGCGGCGGCATACAGGCCACCGGCAACTATCCGGGCAAGGCGCGCACCATCGCCGAACTGCGCGCCGACATCGAGAAGGCGCTCAGCGTCATCCCCGGCCACCATCGCCTCAACCTGCACGCCTGCTACCTCGATCACGGCGGCAAGTTCGTGGACCGCGATCAGATCGAGCCCGCGCACTTCCAGAGCTGGATCGACTGGGCCAAGGCCAACCACCTCGGCATGGACTTCAACCCCACCTACTTCTCGCACGCCAAGGCCGCCGACGGCTTCACGCTCGCCAGCCCCGACAAGTCCATCCGCGATTTCTGGATCGAGCACGGCATTCGCTGCCGCAAGATCGGCGCCGAGATGGGCCGGCAACTCGGCACCGCGACCGTCACCAACTTCTGGATGCCCGATGGATATAAGGATACGCCCGTCGACCGGACCGCTCCCCGCGAGCGCATGGCGCAATCGCTCGACCGCATCTTCTCGGAGCGCCTCGACCCGGCCGTGCATCTCGATGCCGTGGAATCGAAGCTCTTCGGTCTCGGCGTCGAAAGCTATACCGTGGGTTCACACGAGTTCTACTTGGGCTACGCGGTGTCGCGCCAGACCCTGCTGTGCCTCGACGCCGGCCACTTCCATCCCACCGAGACAATCTCCGAGAAGATCTCATCGGTGCTCTTGTTCTGCCCGGGGCTCCTGTTGCACGTCAGCCGGCCGGTGCGCTGGGACAGCGATCACGTCGTGATCCTCGACAACGAACTCGAGGCCATCGCCAAAGAGGTGATTCGCAGCGGCAAGATCGACCGGATCCACATCGGCCTCGATTTCTTCGACGCCAGCATCAATCGCGTGGCGGCGTGGGTGATCGGCACGCGCAACATGCTCAAGGCCCTGCTGATCGCGCTGCTCGAGCCGACCGGCGAGTTGAAGAAGGCCGAGCTCGACATGGACTACACCAAGCGCCTGGCCCTGATGGAAGAGCTGAAGACCCTGCCGTGGGCAGCCGTCTGGGACGCCTACTGCTCGCGCAAGGGCGTGCCCACGGGCATGGCCTGGTTCGACCAGATCCGGCAGTACGAGAAGGCCGTGCTGTCCAAGCGCTAATGGGCTAGCGCGAAGGCTGGTCCTTCTTCCGATCGTCACGCTTGGCGTCGTTATAGCCCTGGCGCGCCTCGCGGCCCGCCTGGTGCAACTCGCGGTCCGCCCGTGCGGCCGCCGCCTTGGATTCCTGCTTCGCCTTATAGGCCGCCCTGCCCAATTCGCGTTCGTCCTCGCGCGAGCAGCCGCCCAATGCGAGAGCGGCAGCCAGTGCGACGATCAGTGCTTGTCCTCGTGATGGTGACGCCATTCCCAGTACTCCTTCTGGTCGCGGTGGTTGAGCTTGCGGAAGTCCCGATGTTCATCGTGGTGGTTCTCCCTGGCCCATTGCACATAGTAACCCCTCTCGTGGTCGTCCCAGGTGTGATAGTCCCTATAGTACGGGTCGCGGACGCGGTAGCTGACGCCCACGCCCCCTCCGCACCCTGTAAACATTACCGGCGTCGCGAGCGACAGGACCACCAACGCTGCGCGAAGAGTTTGCTTTAGGTTCCGCATGCTTTGCCCCCCACTGAGGCAAGAGCAATTCAATTGCCGAACCTTAGGAGGCCACCTGCTCGGCCTCCCACAGCACTCGCTCGCCGTCCCTCTTCCACGCCTCGACGCGCGCCAAATACCGTTGCTCGAGCGACCCTCGCTTGAGCTTGAGCGTGGGCGTCAGCAGGCCGTTGCCGATGGTCCAGGGCTCCTCGGTGACCACGAGGAACGCGAGGCGCTCGTGGTGCTCGAGCTGTGCGTTCACCGAATCCAGAAGGCGTGCCAGAGCCTCTGCTACGGCAGGCCGCGGACGCTCGCGCGCCTCCGCCGACAGCACCACGACCGCGAAAGGGCTCGCCATACCCGAGCCCATCAGACAGCAGGATTCGACGTCGGGATGCGCCGCCAGCTTCATCTCGATCGGAGCCGGTGCAACGTACTTCCCCTTGCTGGTCTTGAACTGCTCTTTGATGCGGCCGACGATCCGAACGATGCCGTCCGGCTCGATCTCGACCAGGTCGCCGGTGCGCAGGAAGCCGTCGGCCGTGAACGCCTCGTCGGTCGCGCGCGCGTCCTTGTAGTAGCCCATCATGTTCATCGGGCTCTTGATCTGCAGCTCCCCGTTCGCGGCGCGCCGGTCTTCGACGCCCGCCAGGGCGCTGCCGACGGTGCCCAGGCGCACCTTGCCCGGCTTGGTGAGGTGCGTGATCAGCGCTTCGGTCAGCCCGTAGCCTTCGATCAGGTTCAGCCCCAGCTTGCGATACCAGGTGAGGACGTCGAGCGACAGCGGCGCCGAGCCGCAGGCGGCGTAGTGCGTCTTGTCGAGCCCGAGCCCACGCAGAACTTTGTTCCCTACGATGCGACCAACCAACGGAATGCGCAGCAGCCGGTCCAGCTTCTGCCTCGGAACCTTTTCGAACACGCCCTGCTGGAACTTCAGCAGAAGCCGCGGCACCGAAAGGAACAGGGTCGGCCGGGCGCGCTGCAAGTCGGCGATGAATGTTTCGGGGCCCTCGGTGAAGAACACGTGCCATCCCCCGAGCACTGCGGGTATCGCGTCGCCCGTCCGCTCCAGAATGTGCGCCAGCGGGAGATAAGAAAGGATACGTTCCTCGCCCGCTAGCGACAGCCTCTCGCCAAGAATGTCGGCGCAGAAAGTGAGCGCGGAAAACCGGTGCATGACGCCCTTGGGCACGCCGGTGGTCCCGGAAGTGTAGAAGATGGTCGCGAGTTCGTCGCCGCCGCGCGTGGGGTTGCCCTCGATCGGAGCACTCTCGGCGACGAGCGCGTCCCAGTCGGTTGCGAAGTGGATCGCAGGCACGCCGGGGGGCAGTCCCTGAGCCGCGGCTTCCGGCTCGTCCGTCGCACCCACGAAGCAAAGCTTCGCGTCGCTGTGCTCCAGGATCTGCCGGATTGTTTGCGCGCGCAAGGAAGGGTAGACCGGGACGGTCACGTGGCCGGCCATCCAGATGGCGAGATCGGCCATCATCCACCAGGCGCAGTTTCGCGAGAGGATCGCCACGCGCGACCCCGGCTCCCAGCCCTGCGCCTTCAAGTAGCCCGCGATGCGACGAACTTCGTAGGCGGCCTGCCCCCAGGTCCACTCGCGCAGCTTGCCTCCGCCGAAGGGTTGGGTCAGGAACACGCGCCCGGCCCGTTCACGCTCCCAGCGGTAGAACCGGTCGAGCGGAAGTTGTTCGTTCATGCCGCGCCCCCCTCAAAGTGGCCGCTTGCGGTTTTCCTTACCCGTGGGTAAGATTAACAATAGTTAGGATTTCTGTCAACTGGTGACGGCGCTGGGTATGCCGAAAACAGTCTTTGCCAGCCGCAGCCGCGATCCGGTCACGAAGCGCGAGGCTATCCTTGCGACGGCAGCACAACTGTTCCTCGAGAAGAGTTACGGCCGCACCTCGCTGAACGACGTGGCCGCAAGGCTCAGCATCACCAAGCCCGCGCTCTACCACTACTTCCGCAGCAAGGAACAGATTCTGGTGGAGTGCTACCGGCTGGGGACCGCGATGATCGCGGAGACCCTCGACCAGATCGCCGCCCACTGCGGAACCGGAATCGAGAAGGTCGCCGCCTTCATCTCTTCTTATGCGAACGTGATGACCGTGAACTTCGGGCGCTGCGTAATGCGCCTCGATGAAGGCGATTTGTCGGGCGATGCCCGCGCCGAGATCCGCGCCAGCAAGAGGCGGATCGATCGCCGGCTGCGCTCGTTCGTCCAGGAAGGCATCGACGACGGTTCGATCGCGCCGTGCGATCCCAAGCTGGCCGCGTTCTCGATCGCCGGAGCGCTGAACTGGATCTGCATGTGGTACGAGCCGGGCGGCCCGCTGTCTCCCGAGGAGATCGCAACGCAGTTTGCGCGCACCCTGACGCAGGGGCTGGCGCGGGAAAGGAATCAGGTGCAAGCATGAGCGCGCACGCAGTTTCGGAGCAAGGCCGCGAGAGCGGCCAGGCGCAGAAGGTTTCGCCCCTCATCCAAAAGGCGGCAGTGCTGGGAGCCGGCACCATGGGGTCGCGGATCGCCGCGCACCTGGTGAACGCGGGGCTGCCCGTGGTGTTGCTGGACATTCCGGCGTCCGCGCCGATTGCGGCAAAGGCCATCGAGGCGCTGAGGAAGTCGAAGCCCGCGGCGCTTTTCGATCCGTCGCTCGCGGGCAGGATCGTGCCCGGCAATTTCGAGGACGACATGGCGCTGGTGGCCGATTGCGACTGGGTGATCGAAGCGGTCACGGAGAACCTCGCCATCAAGCAGGCGCTGTTCGAAAAGGTGATCCCGCACCTGAAGCCGGACGCGATTCTGACGACCAACACCAGCGGCATCCCGATCGCGTCGATCGCCGCCGGGATGCCGCCGGAGATTCGCCGGCGCTTTTTCGGCACGCACTTCTTCAACCCCCCGCGCTACATGCGGCTGGTGGAGATCATCGCTACGCCGGAGACCGACCCGGCGGCCGTCGAGGCCGTCTCCGCGTTCACGGATCTGCGGTTGGGCAAAGAAGTGGTGTTCGCGCGCGACACGCCGAACTTCATCGCCAACCGCATCGGCCTGTTCACCATGCTGGAATCCGTCCGGCTGATGCAGGAGGAAGACCTGAGCATCGAGGAAGTGGACGCGCTGACTGGCACGGCCATCGGCTGGCCGCGCACCGGAACGTTCCGCCTGGCCGATCTGGTTGGCCTGGACGTGATGGCGCACGTCGCATCGAACTTCCCGGAGCGGCAGTTGGCGATGCCGCCCTTCATTCAGACCATGCTCGAGCGGCGCTGGCTCGGCGACAAGGCCGGGCAGGGCTTCTACCGCAAGGAGGGAGACGCCCGCCTGGTGCTCGACTGGAAGACGCTCGAGTACCGGCCTGCGTCGAAGCCGAATCTGCCGTCGCTCGAAATGGCGAAGAACGCGGAGCGGCTGGCGGAGCGGATCCGGCTGCTGCTTCAGGGCGATCTGCGCAGGGACAAGGGTGCGCGCTTCCACTGGCGGCTGATGGAGGCGCTCTGGAACTACTCGGCGGACCGGCTGCCGGAGATCGCCGATAACGTTTCCAGTATTGATCGCGCCATGCGGGCGGGGTTCAACTGGGAGATGGGGCCGTTCGAGTTGTGGGATGCCGCGGGTGTGCGCCAGACCGTGGAGCGCATGCCGGCCGCGAGTCCGGTGGTCGCGCGGCTGCTCGAGGCGGGCGGCGACGCGTGGTACCGCGCGAACGGCCGCGAGTGCTTCGACCCCGTGACGGGCGCGTGGCGCGAGATTCCGGTGGCGGAGGGAGTGGCGCGCGTGGCGAACTTCCGCGCGTCGAACGGTGTGGTGCGCGGGAACGCGGGCGCTTCGCTGGTCGATCTGGGCGATGGCGTGGCGTGCCTGGAGCTGCACTCGAAGAAGAACGCGATCGGGGAGGACATTGTCCGGTTGGTGACCGAGACGCTGCGCGCGGACGGCGACTCGGTGCGGAACTTCGCGGCCTTCGTGATCGCGAACGATGGGGACAACTTTTCCGTGGGCGCGAACCTGATGCAGTTCCTTCTGGCGGCGCAGGAGGGCGAGTGGGACGAGCTCGACCTTGCGGTGCGCGCGTTCCAGCGCATGACGGCGGCCATCAAGTTCTGTCCGCGGCCCGTTGTTGCCGCGCCCTTCGGCCTCTGTTTGGGCGGGGGGGCCGAGATCACGATCCACGCGGCGCGGCGCCAGGCGCACGCGGAGCTGTACATCGGCCTAGTGGAAGCGGGCGTGGGGCTACTGCCGGCCGGGGGCGGCTGCAGGGAGATGACGCTGCGGGCGGTGGATGCCGCGGCGCCGGACGCTCTGCGGCACGCTTTCGAGACCATCGCGATGGCCAAGGCTTCGACCTCGGCACTGGAGGCGCGGCGGCTCGGCTTCCTCTCGGATGGCGACCACATCACCATGAATCGCGAGCGGCTGCTCGACGATGCCAAGGAGCTGGCGCTGGGAATGGCGAAGGCCGGCTACGCGCCACCGGCGCCGCGCATGGACATTCCGGCCCCGGGGGAGAGCGTGCTGGCAACGTTCAAGCTGGGCGTGCGGATGATGCGCGAGGCGGAATACATCAGCGACCACGACGTGAAGGTGGCGAACAAGGTGGCGCACGTCCTGTGCGGCGGGAAGGTGACGCCGGGCACTCCGGTCAGCGAGCAGTACCTGCTCAACCTGGAGCGCGAGGCGTTCCTGTCGCTGGCGGGCGAGAAGAAGACGCAGGAGCGGATTGCGTTCACGCTGAAGACGGGCAAGCCGCTGAGGAACTAGGGGGGCGGGTCTGGAGACCCGCTGCAGGTGTGGACACCTGCCCCACTTTGGCAGTATCTGGAGGTGCGAGACATGAGAGAGGCAGTGATCGTCAGCTCGGTGCGGACCGCGGTGGGGAAGGCGCCGAAGGGGGCGTTGCGCGCGACGCGGCCGGATGATTTGTGCGCGGCGGCCATACAGGGCGCGCTCGATCGCGTTCCCAACCTGGAGCGGAAGGAAGTGGAGGACGTCATCATCGGCTGCGCCATGCCGGAAGGCGAGCAGGGCATGAACGTGGCGCGAGTGGCGTCGCTGCGAGCGGGCGTGCCGATCGAGGCCGCGGCCATGACCGTCAACCGCTACTGCGCCTCCGGGCTGCAATCGATCGCGCTGGCGGCCGAGCGCATACGTGGCGGAGGCGCCGATGTCATGGTGGCCGGCGGCGCCGAATCGATGTCGATGATCCCGATGGGCGGCAACAAGATCTCGATCAACCCGTGGCTGGAGGAGAACTACCCCGAGTCGTACCTCTCGATGGGGTTGACGGCAGAGCGCGTGGCTCGCCACTACGGCATCGCGCGCGAGGAGGCCGACCAGTTCGCGCTGGCCAGCCACCAGAAGGCACTGGCGGCGCAGGCGGCCGGCAGGTTCAAGCAGGAGATCGTGCCGGTGAGCGTCCGGTTCACGGCGCCGCGCGAGGTGACGGAAATCGAATTCAAGGTGGATGAAGGCCCTCGCGCCGATACGTCGATCGAAGCGCTGGCCAAGCTCAAGCCGGCATTCCACGCTCACGGGCAGGTGACGGCCGGCAACTCGTCGCAGACGTCGGACGGGGCCGCGGCGGCGGTGGTGATGTCGGAGGAACGCGCGCGCGTGCTGGGAATCAAGCCGCTGGCGCGGTTCGTCTCGTATGCGTATGCCGGGTGCCTGCCGGAGGAGATGGGCGTGGGGCCGGTGTACGCCATTCCGAAGGCGTTGAAGCTTGCCGGGCTCGCGCTCGACCAGATCGACCTGATCGAGTTGAACGAGGCGTTCGCGGTGCAGGCGCTGGCAGTGATCAAGTGCCTCGGGCTGGACATGGCGAAGGTCAACGTGAATGGGGGCGCGATCGCGCTGGGTCATCCGCTGGGCTGCACGGGCGCCAAGCTGACCGCGACCCTGCTGGAAGAATTGCGACGTCGCGGGGCGCGGTACGGCCTGGTGACGATGTGCGTGGGCGGCGGCATGGGCGCCGCTGGGATCTTTGAGAGTTTGAACTAGGGGGCAGCATGGCAACGGCGAATCAGACGGTATCGAGACCAAAGGGCGGCGGTTTTCTTCTTGAGGAACTTCGGCCGCAAGACGTGTTCACGCCGGAGGACTTCTCCGATGAACACCGGCAAATCGCCAAGACCGCGGCGGAGTTCACCCTGAACGAAGTGGTGCCCGCGGCTGACGAGATCGAGGCGAAGAAGTTCGAGGTGACGATCGGCCTACTGCGCCGCGCCGGCGAGCTGGGACTGATGGCGGTGGACGTGCCAGAGGCCTACGGCGGGCTCGAGATGGACAAGGTGACCTCGGCCCTGGTCACGGAGTCGATGAGCCGACTGGCGAGTTTCGCGGTGGCGTTCGCCGCGCACACGGGCATCGGCACGCTGCCCCTGGTGTGGTACGGCACCGAGGCGCAGAAGAGCAAGTACCTGCCTAAGCTCGCGACGGGCGAGTGGATCGCGGCCTATGCGCTCTCGGAATCGTCCTCGGGATCGGACGCTCTGAATTGCCGCACGCGGGCGGTGCTCTCGGAAGACGGCCGGCACTACGTGCTCAACGGCGAGAAGATGTGGATCACCAACAGCGGCTTCGCCGATCTATTCACCGTGTTCGGCAAGATCGACGGGGAGAAGTTTTCCGCATTCCTGGTGGAGCGGGGCACGCCGGGGTTGAGCGTGGGCTCCGAGGAACACAAGCTCGGGATTCGGGGATCGTCCACTTGCCCGCTGATTCTGAGCGACTGCCGGGTGCCGGTGGAGAACCTGCTCGGCGAGGCCGGCAAGGGCCAGCACATCGCGTTCAACATTTTGAACATCGGGCGGTTCAAGCTGGGTGCGGCGTGCGTCGGCGGGGCGCGCAACTCGTTCGAGAGCGCCATACAGTACGCCAAAGACCGGAAGGCCTTCGGCAAAACCATCGCGGAGTTTGGCCTGATCCAGGAGAAGCTCGCGGAATGCGCGGCCGGAATCTACGCGGGCGAGTCGATGGTGTATCGCACCTGCGGGATGATCGACGCGGCGCTGGCGGGCGTCGAGGGATCGCGCGAGATTCAGAAGCGCATCGAGGAGTACGCGGTGGAGTGCTCTATCCTGAAGGTGTGGGCGTCGGAGATGCTCGATATGGTGGTGGACCACGTCGTGCAGATCTTTGCCGGCTACGGCTACGTGGAGGAATACCCGGCCGAGCGCGCGTATCGCGATTCGCGCATCAACCGCATCTTCGAGGGCACGAACGAGATCAACCGGCTGATCATCACGGGGCGGCTGATGAAGCGCGCGATGGCGGGCGAGTTGCCGCTGCTGGGCGCGATCAAGCGGCTGATGGACGAAGTGATGTCGGGCCCGGTGGCGGACGAAGGCGGCGAGGGGCCGCTGGCCGCCGAGCGCAAGATGCTGGCCAATGGAAAGAAGCTGGCCCTGTTCGCGGCTGGCGCGGCGTCGCAGAAATACATGCTGGCGCTGGGGGACCAGCAGGAAGTGGTGGGCGCGCTGGCCGATTGCATCATGGAGATCTACGCGCTGGAGTCTGCCGTGCTGCGCACGGAGAAACTGCTGGCGGCGAAGGCGTCGGGGGCGAAGCAGGCGGTCGCGCTGACGCAATACTACGCGGCGAAGGCGTTCGAGACGATCGAGGCGTCGGCACGCAAGGTGATCCGCGCGGCGGCCGAGGGCGACATGCTGCGGACGCAGATGGCGATCTTGCGGCGGCTGGGGAAGTGCGAGCCCGCGGACACGGTGGCCGTGGGCCGGCAGGTGGCGGCGCACGTGATCGCGGCCGGGCGATACGGGCTGTAAGCGACCGAGCGCTATACTGGCTTCAGGGAGTGGCGAGATGAACGACGAGTTGCAGGAGCTTCGGAATGCCGGCTACAAGCCCGTAGTCGTGGGTCCGCGGCCCTTCTCTTTCGAGGATCTTTTGCGCAACGTCGACCCCGCGCCCGACGATGAGACGGAGCGTTTTGTCGCGGACATCTACGCCGACCGCCGCCAGGCAACCGAAAATTCCCGTCCTGAATGAGCCAGATCGTCGTAGACACCGACGTCGCCTCCTACATTTTCAATTGGCACTCGCTGGCGCAGCAGTACGCCGATGCTCTGCGTGGCTCGGAGCTGATACTGTCTTTCATGTCCGTCGCGGAATTGCGCATGGGGGCGATATCGGCAGGCTGGGGCAGCCGCCGGCGCACCTTGCTGGAGCGGTTCGTGCAGGGCTTCGAGTTGGTCTACGCCGACGATAGCCTGTGTACACTCTGGGCCAGGATTCGCGCGGACGCGAGGGTGGCAGGGCGGCCAGTGAGTCCGCAGGACGCTTGGATCGCAGCGACAGCTCTGGCGCTCGACGCTCCGCTGGCAACGAACAACCGGCGGGATTACGAACACATCGGGAGGCTGCGGTTGCTGTCGCTGTGACAGAGTCGCTGAAAGGGAGCCCGACCGTTTCCCCGCCATTCCGCTTGACGGAATACGTGGCGCGTCATACACTCGCTCCCTGCACCTTGACGCGGCGGTACGCCTGGAGGACCTTGGCGTTCCTCCCGGTAACCGCCTTGAGGCGTGGATTATCACTGAGGACGCCCATGGCTAAGAGTGCAAAACTGCTCGATCCGATCCATCCTGGTGAGATTCTGAACGAGGAGTTCATGAAGCCGCTCGGGATCAGCATCAACCGTCTCGCCCGTGACCTGCATGTTCCCCCGAATCGCATTCATGGCATCATCCACGGAACCCGGGCCATTACCGCGGACACAGCGCTGAGGCTCGGCACCTATTTCGGCGTGGCGCCCGAGACTTGGTTGAACCTGCAGTCTCAGTACGACCTGCGCGTCGCGCGCAGGACCAGCGGCGAGGAGATCGGCAGAGATGTGCGAAGGCGCGAAGCGGCATAGCGGGCGTGCGGAGGGGATCGTCAGATTGGCGGGCTGTGCCTCCAAAGCGGGCGATTAGCCGGGCGTGTACGGCGGTCACTTCGTCAACAGTCGGGTAGGAGGTCACTGGGCCAGGCGGCGGAGCAGGTCAGGGTGCTGTTCAACGAATTCGTCGACCGCCGCGAGAAATGGAGATGACGAAGCCGCGTCCCGTCGCTTGAGGAACTCAACGAATAGCCTGGCGGACTCCTGCTCAGCAGGCGTCAAAGAGCGGATCACCTCCGCGAGGTTCTCGTCGGGCATAGCTACCTTCCATCCGCAGTATACTCCGAGGTATTGGCTAGTGGTTCCATGGCCGCGGTCGCACTCCCTTGTGACTCGGCAAGCATGGCACGCAGGGCTTGCAGCAGGAAGTCGCGCTGGCTCAGGCTGAGCAGTGACCCAAAGGTAACGCGGAACTCGCCATCCAGCACGAGAATCGGTCCGTTGTTGTACGTAGCTTGCTCGTAAACTTTGCGGAAGCTGGACCATGGGTAGCCAGACGTAAAGCCCATCGGTCCCAGGCCGCAGAAAACGGTAAGGCGATCTCCATGGCGTGTGATTCTAAGCTGGCCCAGGAGCAAATGCAGGCTACCAACGACAAGCAGAGCTGCGGTGAGAATAAGAACCGCGGGACCCGCGATCGGAGCTCCTGCCGCGACGGCTGGGAGCACCTTGATCAAACCCCAGGCGATGAAGAGGGCGGCCGGCACGGCGAGGAATCCAAGCCCAGAGCGCATGCTGGCCACGGCGGTGAAACCATCGGCCAGGATCTCCAGCCTGGCCCCCCAGGGCGGATTCGATAGCCCCGCCACGGACGCAGCCGGCCGCAGGCATTCCAAGCGATAGGCCCTGCCGCACTTCTGGCATGGGATCTTGCCCAGCCACACATCCTTCTCCGAGAGGACGGCGCCGCAAACGGGGCATGTGAGGGGGCCCGACGGCGGCGTTGCGGCGACGGCCTTCGATCTCCGGGCAAGCAGCCAGAGGACAACGGTGAACCCGCAGACCAGCAGCGCGAGGGCGCCAAGGAGGAACTTGTTCATCACGTCGACCACCGCGTGTCCTTCCACCTGGCTGTTCCTCCTGGGTGACAATCATATCCTAAACTGCCCCATGGAACCGCCGCGCCCCCACGCTCGTATTGACTAGTGGCCATGAGCCTCTTCGGCACCAGCGCGACTCTTCTTCGACAGACCGGGGCGAACGTGTGGCGGCACAAGCTGCGCAGCTTTTTGACCATGTTCGGGATCGCTTGGGGCATCGCGTCGCTGGTGCTGATGAGCGCCCTGTGCGATGGGTTCCGCATGGGCCAGCGCAAGAACATGGAGCAGCTGGGCAGCAGCATCGTGATGGTCTGGGGCGGGCGCACCGAGCGGCAGGCGGGCGGACAGCGGGCGGGGCGGTGGATCGGGCTCTATGAGCACGATGTCGAAGTCATCCGCGAGCAGTGCCCGCTGGTGCAGGTGGCGGCCGGCGAGGTGAAGCGCGAGGGCTTCGTATCGAGCGAGTTCAACTCCGGCCGCTTCATGACGCTGGGCGTCACGGTGGAGTATCTGCAGCTCCGCAAATTTCCGGTGGCCAAGGGCCGGCCGATCGACCCGGCGGACGTTCACGAAGGCCGGCGCGTGGCTGTGATTGGCAGCTCGGTCAAGAAGCAGTTGTTCGAGGAACGGCCGGACGTGGTGGGGCGGCGGCTGCTGATCAAGGGCTATCCCTACCAGGTGGTGGGGCTGCTCAGCGAGAAGAACCAGAACAGCTCTTACGATGGCTGGGACAACGACAAAGTCTTGATCCCGCAGACCAGCCTGCTGCGCGATTGCCCGCCCACCACTCCCTGGTGGCGGGAGGGAAGGCTGGACACGCTGATCTACAGGCCGGTCTCGATTCCGCAATGGAAGGCCGCACAGCAGCAGGTGCGCGGCACGCTGGCCCGCCTGCACGACTTCGATCCCCTGGACGAGGCCGCGGTTCCGATGTGGGACACGCTCGAATCTGCCGAGCTTTTCGACAAGGCCTTCAACGCCACCGAGATCTTTCTGGCCGTGATTTCGCTCATCACCCTGACGCTGGGCGGAGTGGGCGTCATGAACACCATGATGAGTTCGGTGGCCGAGCGCACTGCCGAGATTGGGCTTCGGAAGGCCCTGGGCGCGACGCGGGGCAGGATTCTGCTGGAGTTCTTTCTCGAAGGCGCGCTGCTGGCCGTTCTGAGCGGCGCTCTGGGAATGGCAGCCACAGTAGCCCTCGCGAGCGTGGTGAACGCGCTGCCGCTTCCGGAGATGTTCGCCGGGCTGCCCATCAGCATGAAAGAAGCCGCGATCGCCCTGACCGCGCTGGGGACGGTGGCGATTGCATCGGCGATGCCGCCGGCCTGGCGCGC
This sequence comes from uncultured Solibacteraceae bacterium, assembly GCA_964493965.1. GTDB lineage: Bacteria > Acidobacteriota > Terriglobia > Bryobacterales > Bryobacteraceae > DASWZN01. The sequence continues at coordinate 13,156 of CAZBQQ010000018.1, read as the reverse complement.
GGCCAACCTGACGCCGGTGGAAGCTCTGCGCGAGGAGAGGTGAGCCTGTGATCTGGCGCATCGTGCTGGCCGAATCCATCGCGTCGCTGCGGTTCTATCGCCGCAGGACGCTGGTCACGGTGTTCAGCCTGGCGTGGGGCGTGGCTTCCTTCGTGATCCTGATGTCGTATGGGCACGGCTTCGACAAAGTCCTCGAATCCAGCTTTCACGCGGTGGGGCAGGACCTCATCATCATGGCCGATGGGCAGACCAGTCTTCAGGCGGGCGGGCTGCGATCGGGGCGCAAGATCTGGCTCGATCTCGATGACGTAGAGGCGATCCGTGGGGCGGTGCCGACGGTGCGCGCGCTCTCCCCGGAGTTGCTGCGCTACGGGGCCACGGTGATGAGAGGCACGCGCCAGAAGGACTACACGGTGCGGGCGGTCCGTCCCGAGTACCAGCTCATCCGCAATATGAACATCGGCTCGGGCCGGTGGCTGAATCACGATGACTACCTGCAGCGCAACCGGGTGGCTGTGCTGGGGGCGCTGGTGGCGAAGCAGCTGTTCAGCGGGATTCCGCCGGTGGGCGAGGACGTCACGATCCTGGGGCAGCGCTTCACCGTGGTGGGAGTCCTCGATACAAAGATGCAGTTCGCCAACTACAATACGCCGGACAATCTCTGCATCTTCATCCCCTACGAGACCGCGGCGCTGTTTCAGGATTTGCGGCATCCCACGTTTATCGTCTGGACTCCCACCAGCGGGCTGGCGCGCGCCGGGGCCATCAAGGGCGTGCGCGCCGTGCTGGCCAGCAACCACCGCTTCCTGCCGGGAGACGAGAAGGCGGTCTTCATCCTGGCGTTCAGCCAGTTTCAGAACATTATCGACGGGATGTCGATTGCGATCCGGGTGCTGCTGGCGTTCGTAGGGACGCTTACTCTCAGCATCGGCGGCGTAGGCCTGGCGAACATCATGTTGACCACGGTGTTGGAGCGCACGCGCGAGATCGGCGTGCTGAAGGCGCTGGGCGGCGCGCGCTCGATCGTCCTCAAACAGTTCCTGTGCGAAGCGCTGCTGATTATGGTGGCGGGAGGGGTGCTGGGGATTGCCGTGGGCGCCGGGGCCACTTACGCCGTTGGACAGATGCCGTTGTTTGGCGCGCTGGATAAGGACCTGCCGGACAAGGGCAACGTGGAGCTAGTGATTTCGACCTCAGCCATGCTGGTGTCGATTGGGGTTCTGTTCGCGGTGGGCCTGGTGGCCGGGATGATCCCCGCTATCAAGGCTGCGCGGCTGGACCCGATTGAGGCGCTGCATTATGAGTGAGGCGGATGGACATACCTGAATTCAAACCGGCCAGAACCGGGGCGCTGGCCTTGGCGATTCTGGCCTCGCTGGCCGCCACGGTCGCCTTCTACCTGCGGCCGGGCATGCTCTCGATCCTGATCACGTGGTGCTTCACGATCGGTCTGGCCATAGTCGTTCTAGGCCGCCAACGGCCCGGCGATCTGGGCTTGCGTGCGGCGGGGATTGTACCCGGAATCGCATATGGGGCGCTCTACTGGCTCTCCCTGCAGGTGGCGGTCATCGTCACGGCGCCCTGGTTCGGCAAGCGCGCCGGACTGGACCCCCAACTCGCTGCCGGCGCATGGCTGGCCTTCGCGGGTCCGCTGCTCGACCAGCTCATCTTCTTCGCCTCGGCCGAAGAGATCGTGCATCGCGGCTTCTTGCTGCCGCAGATCTATCTGCGGCTGCGAGTACGCATGAGGCCTCGCACGGCGCTCATCGTCGCGGCGTTCATCGGCAGTGCCTTCTTCGCCCTGCTGCACATACCGCACCGATTGCTGGAGGGCGTCTCGGAACGGGAACTGCTCCTCCCATTGCTGCTGCTCGTGGCAGCGGGTGTCTTTCTCTGTACGATCTATCTGCTGACAGGCAACCTGCTGTGCGCGGTCCTGATGCACGCGCTGTCCAACTTCCCGACGCTGCCGTTTGACGCCGGCCTTCCCTGGCAACCCTGGCTGGTCATGAAGTACGCTCTCGCTCTGCTCGCGGCAGGCGTCTACGCACTCTGGTTCCGCCGCCGGCCCCGAGCTTCCTCCTGAGGAACCAGCCGGAGGAATGCGCGACGTTTTTGGCGAGACTCATTGGCCCACCCGCGTAGCACCGAGGTGCGGAAAAGACTCGGCAGGACCTATTCTAAGAGCAGTGTGGAGACCACGGGACTCGGCTCCGGCACAGGGGAATGTCGAACGAGATGGGTATTCAATCCTGGCGGGTGTCTTTGGCCGACAGGAAATTGAACGCCTGATTGACGCTGTTTCGACGGTTGCCGGCCACAGCGGCGTGCTTAGCCGTGGAGGGGTGTATGCGGTTCGCAACCTTCTGCAGCTGTCGCCCGCGATCAAGGAACTGGCGTCTTCGGCCAAGGTTCATTCAATCGTTCAGGGGAATCTTGCAAGGGACGCCTTTCCGGTCCGGGCCACGCTGTTCGACAAGACCGCCGGCGCGAACTGGCTGGTGCCGTGGCATCAGGATTTGACCATCTGCGTTGCCAGCAGAGCGGACGTGGCCGGCTATGGGCCGTGGACAATGAAAGCGGGCGTATGCCACGTTCAGCCTCCGGTTCGGATCCTGGCGAGCATGCTGTCTGTTCGCGTTCACCTTGACGACTGTGACGAGCAGAACGGGGCGCTGCGAGTTCTTCCGGGGACGCACCTCCTCGGCCGGCTGTCGACGGAACAGATCGCGGAACTTCAGCGTGCAGCGGCCCCCGTGCTCTGCGCGGCGAAGGCCGGAGGCGTAGTCCTCATGAAACCTCTTCTGGTGCACGCCTCTTCCGCGGCATCGAGAGCGACGCATCGCCGGGTGGTTCATATCGACTTTGCGTGCGCTCAGTTAGATGGCGGACTGCGGTGGCAAACGACCCAGAGCTACTGAATCACACCACAGGCGAGCCGGGCGCCGGCGTTACCCGCCGGGTCGGTCTTCATGTCGTCTGGTTTCTCGTGGATCACAACGCTGGCGCCGCCCGCGTGGAACAGAGAAGTGGCGCCATCACCGGCGAGGGTGACGTCTTGGATTGTGGTCTTGAAGGTGCCCTTGCCATTCGCGCCTACGGTCAGGTTCGGCAGGTCGCCGGCGTGATGGCCCTCGGGGTTGTCGATGCCATGTTTCTTGTTCGCGGGATTGAAGTGGCCGCCCGCCGTCTTAAAGTCGGGGGCTTCGCACTGACCGGCCGTGTGGATGTGGATGGCGTGGACTCCGGGGCTCAGGTTCATGACCGTCACCGACATCTCGACGCCGCCTCCTGCTGCCTTGAACTTCGCATGGCCGACGTTCTGGCCTTTCGCGTCCTTGATTTCGGCGGTCGCAGCCTTGCGTTCCTTTTCCGCGCTCAGCATGGTGCCGCAGGCAGCCCCGAGCAACAGCACCGCCATTGCCGCACAAGAAGACATCCGTGTGGTCATTCTGCTAGCCTCCTCTCGATCTGCACTCAGCATACACCGGACGGGAGTAAGACCGCCGGGGCGGACGTCCAACGGAGGCGGCGGGGGCGGGTCTAGAGACCAGCTGCAGGACTGGAGAGGGACTTGCGAAATTCAGTTCGTCGCATCCGCGGCGAGAGGTGAAAGGGCTGAAAAGCGGCGACAGGCACCGCTGTCCACGCGCGCTCGAGACCTATCCCGTTGACCAGGCGGACATGTCGCTTGGGACAGCGGAGCCAGTCACCCCGGACGGCGTGGGCGGGTCTGGAGACCCGCTGCAGGACTGGAGTCCTGCCCCACAAGGACGATACACTTGTCAGGGTCGAACACTATGCGATATTCGCTCTTGATCCTGATGGCCGTGGCCGGTTCGATGCCGGCGCAGGTCCGGTTTGCGAAGGACCTGGTCTCCGTCAACATCGACGGAAAACCTTTCACCACATTCCACTACGGCGCCGAGAGCGGGAAGCCTTATCTCGCGCCGCTGCGCTCCGCGTCGGGTAAGATCGTGACGCGCCGGTTTCCCATGGAAGAGATCGCCGGCGACAGCCGCGACCACCTGCATCACACCGGATTGTGGTTTTCCTATGACGACGTCAATGGCGTCAAGTTCTGGGAAAACCACCCGTCCTACACCCACCCGAACATGGGCCGGATCGTGGTGCGCGACGCCGAATTCAAGGACGGCGACAAGTCCGGCACTCTCACCGCAACTATGGAATGGCGCGACCCGGACGGCAAGGTGCTGCTCCTCGACAAGCGGAACATGGTGTTCCATTCCGATCCCAAACTGCGCATCATCGACTTCGAGATTACCCTGACCGCCGCCGAAGACGTGACTTTCGGCGACACCAAGGAGGGCGCGTTCGGTATCCGGCTGGCAGAAACGCTCACCGAGAAAAAGGGTGGCAGGATTGCCGATGCCGATGGCCGGGCGACCATGGCGCAAGTCTGGGGCAAGCGCTCCAACTGGGTTGACTGCTCGGGCGAGGTGGAAGGCGAGAAGCTCGGCATCGCAATTTTCGACCATCCGCAAAACCCGCGTCACCCCGTTTACTGGCACGCCCGCGACTACGGTCTGTTCGCCCTCAATCCATTCGGCGCGCATGCGTTCGATTCCGCCCAGCCGGAGAGCCACTGGCAACTACCGAAAGGGAAGCAGATTGTTTTCCACTGGCGGGTGGTGATTCATCCCGGCGATGCGGAGTCGGGCCACGTGGCGGATCTGTACAAGGAATACACGGGCCAGGTCCGGTGAATGGGCCGCTCGCGCTCCTCTGGCCTTCGCCATGTGCTAGACTAACCGCTTTCAAGGGGTCTGCGCTCTATGTCTGTCCAAGTTCTTCTGTACGGCAAGCTGTTGGGTATAGAAGAATTCCTGTTTTCGGCTGCGCCTGGCGCTTCGAGCGATGCCAACCTGCTCGCGGGGCGGTCGCATTGGGTGACCCTGCTTAGCGAAATCCTGCCGCGCGCCCTGCTCGAGGAACTTGGCCTGGCACGTGTGTTGCTGGGGTCGAGCGGCGGCGGGCAATTCCTGCTGGTGCTTCCCGAAGAAGCCAAGCCCGCGGCCATAGATTTCTTCATCGCGGCCAGCCGGGAAATGGAACAGATGTCGGGCGGGCGGGTCCGGCTGGTTTGTGCCTCTACCGAGAACCTGGGCGATTGGAGCGTGGTCCGGAAGCGCCTGACCGAGGCGTTGCAGCGCAGCCTCGGGACCCGGCCTGACCTGGGACCCGACGCCTTTGTCCCCTTCGAGACTTTGCCGCCTCCGGCGACGGACGATTACTTCTTAGGACTCGCCGAAGGCCTGTGGCAGGCGCAGACGATCGGGTGGAATCCGGACGCTCCGGCGCGCATCGTTCTGGGGACGGGAAAGCACACCTGGGGCCTGGCGCCGAACCGCGGCATCGAGGAGATTCCGCTGGCGCGGCACGCGGCGCCCAGCGAAGACGGCCGGAGGCCCGCCACGCTGCCGACCCTGGCCTCGCGCTCCGAGGGCCGCCGAACCTGGGGCGTCCTGCGCGCCGACGTGGACAGCTTCCGCATACGCCTGCGCCGCGCCCAGACCATCGAAGAGCACGTTCGCCTGTCGGTGATGTACAAGCAGTTCTTCGCCGGCGAGTTGGAAGTGCTGTGCTCGCAGCCGGAGTTCTGGCGGAAGGTCACGGTGCTGTACTCGGGCGGCGACGATTTCGCGGTGTATGGCTCCTGGGACGCGCTGATCCCGCTGGCACGGGAAATGCAGCGGCTGTTCCACCGCTTCACCGAGGAAAACCTCAAGGACTTCCCGGGGCCGGAGGGCAAGACGATGTCGGCAGCGCTGGCGCTGGCGCCGGAGCCGCGGCGGTCTTCGCTGGCCTCGATCGCCGAGCTGGCGGGCGCGCGCCTGGAGCAGGCGAAGGACATCGACAAGGACTGCATTTCGATCATGGGCCGCGTGCTCGAGTGGCGCCACCTGGCGGACGCCGCGGATCTGAAGGACACGCTGGCGCGCATGGTTCCGGAGCTGGGCTCGTCGAGCCAGTTCCTGAGCGAGCTGACGTCGTTCTATCACAAGGGCGGCCAGACGTGGTTGCACGGCACCGCGCAGCGGTTCGACCGGCCGTGGCGTTTCCAGCGGCGGCTCAACCGCGTGGTGGCCGGGGCGAAGGACCGGGAATTGCAGAAACTCCGGGCCCACCTCGCCAATGAGATGATGGGCAGAGGCGCTGCGCAGGTGAAGCTGCGGCCAGCCGGGCTGGTGGCGCTCGAATGGGCAAGATTATCGACCGAGGTCTAATGTATGGCTGACGTACAGCAGGAACCTAAGAAACCCGAAAGCCGGCCGCCCCGCGAAGGCCGGCCGCCGCGCGAAGGCGGTCCCAGAGAGGGAGGTCCCCGATCGGGCGGACCCAGAGAGGGCGGCCGTGGCGATGACCGTCGCGGTGGCGACCGTGGCGGCGACCGCGATCGCGGCCGTTTCGATGGGCCGCCGGAGATCGACATCGATAAACTCATCAGCGATCCGCTGTACCTGGACAACCAGGCGCACGGGGTGGTGAGCCGCATGCGCGATATGGACTCGGGAACCAAGAGCCAGCTACGGCGCCTGTATAATGCCGTTCGCCGCGCCTGCCGGGCTCCGGAAAACGAGCGCCAGCAGCAGTTCGTCATGTTGCGCGCGCGCCTGGCGTACACGATTGCCCGCCACTCGCTGCGCAGCCTGGACACGCTCGAGAAGCTGTTGCTCCAGGTCACGCGCAAGAACGACCAGCGCGGATACCAGCGGTTCCGGGATCTTTTCGAGGCCATTGTCGCCTACAACGAATAGCGAGGAAGCATGAGCGCGCACACTGCGGATACCGAATTGAAACTGATCGGAAAACTGATTCTCGAGGGCGACCTCTATTGCGAGACCGGGCTGCACATCGGGGCCGGAAAAGGCTCGCTTGAAATCGGCGGCGCCGATAATCCCGTCATTAAGGATGCGTTCGGCCGGCCGTACGTGCCCGGCAGTTCGCTGCGCGGCAAGCTGCGCTCGCTGCTGGAGCAGTCGTCGGGCGCCGCGGTTCCCGCCGAGCTGGTCTACCTGTCGAAGCGCAAGGGACAGGAAGTTCGCATACATCAGAGCGACCGTCCCGATGACGAGATCTGCCTGCTGTTCGGGCGCAACCCGGGGCGCATGGAGAAGCTCGGCGGCGACACGCTGGAGAGCTCTTCGGCGACGCCGGCGCGGCTGACGGTTTACGACGCGCCGCTCGATCCCGACAGCATCACGCCGCAGATGCGCGAGAACCTCGATGATGAACTGACCGAGGTCAAGGGCGAGAACGCCATCGACCGCATCACGTCGCAGGCCAACCCGAGGACGCTCGAACGCGTTCCCGCGGGCGCGCGGTTCAAGTTCCGTCTGGTGCTGGATGTTCTCTGCGAGGAGGACAAGGCGCTGGTTGGGAAGCTGGTGGAAGCGCTCCGGCTGCTTGAGGATGACGCCTTGGGCGGGGGAGGCTCGCGCGGCAGCGGTCGTGTACGCATGGCCAACCTGAAGCTGATCTGGCGCAGCCGCGGCTTCTACTCCACAGGGGCGGAAGAGACGGAGCTGATCGCCGGCGCCGACCTGGCTGCGTTGCAGCGGCTCACCGCTGGCGACGGCCTGGCCGGCAGGCTCTCCGAGTAAACGATGAACCCAGCGTTTGTGGTTCGCTTGCGCCCGACCGGACCGTGGCGCATCGGCGTAGATTCGGGCGCGCGCGATCGCGTGGACCGGATCTTTCACAGCGACGCGCTGTTCTCGGCGGTGTCGCAGGCCATGCTGCGCCTGGGGCAGCTGGAAGAATGGCTGGCGGCGACCGCTGGCGCCGCGGGTGAGCCGGCAGTCCGGCTGAGTTCGCTGTTCCCGTTTCTCGACGAGATACAGTTTGTGCCGCCGCCTCGCAGCCTGTGGCCGCCGGCTCCATCGCCCAAGGTGCGGTGGCGCAACGCTCGCTTCGTGCCGCTTTCGTTGGTGCGCGACCTGGTGGCGGAAAAGGCGCTTCACGACAACCGCTGGTTCCTGGATGGCGACTCGGGTTGTCTGCTGCCTTCGGAGCCGGGGGAGCGCTCGGGTCCCTTCCGCGTGGCTCTGCGGTCGCACGCGGCGGTGGATCGGGTGAGCGGCGCGGCAGTCGAAGTCCACAGGACGGCTTGCCTGGAGTTCGCGCCTGGCGCCGGGCTGTGGGGCGTGGTGAGTTTCGCGGATGCGGACGCCGAGGCGCGGTGGTCCGAACCGGTGCGTGCGGCGTTTCGCGTGCTGGCCGATACCGGGTTTGGCGGCGAGCGTTCGCTGGGTTGGGGCCGTTCGGCGCAGCCCGAGTTTGTGGCGGGCACTCTGCCGGACTTGATCGTGCCCGAGCCGGTCCGCGCGCCTTTGCCGCCCGCTCCGCCGGTGCGCGCCGCTGTGCATACGCCGACCGCTTTGGAATTGCTTCGCGAGTACACGTCGCCGAAACCGGCGGCGGAGGTTGAACCGTCGGCGGCCGAACCGCCGGCGCCTGTCGAACCAGAGGCGTCTGTGCCAGAGCCGGCCGTCGAGTCCGAACTTGAGGCGCCCGCGGAGGAGCCCGTGTCCGAGACGGCCGTCGCGGTCGAACCGACGGAGCCCGAGCCCGCGGCGGAAGCTGCGCCGGAACCTGTCCCCGAAACACCGGAGCCTGCGCCCGCTGCCGCGCCTGCACCCGAGCCCGTGCCGGAAGCTACGCCGGAGCCTGTCCCTGCGGCTGCGCCCGCGCCCGTGCCGGAGGCTGCGCCGGCGCCCGCGCCTGCGGCTGCGCCCGCGCCCAGAGCGCCGACGGTGCCCGCAGCGAGGCGGATCGAAACCGGCTACTGGCTGCTCTCGATGTTCAGCCCGGCCGAGGCCGACTCGGTCGATTGGCAGCGGGGTTCCTATACGCTGGCGGAGCGCGGAGGCCGCGTCGACAGCCCCGTTCGCGCCGGCGAAGTGAAGAAAATCGCGCGCATGGTGGAGGAGGGAAGCGTGCTGCTGGCGACGGCTGCGCCGCGCGGCGCCGCTCCCGACGTCGCGCCCGACGGCTTTCCGCACCCGGTCTTCCGCTGCGGCTTCGCGCTGGCCGTGGCCATCCCAGTCCGAGGTGACCGATGAAGTACCGGCTGACGTGCCTGACGCCCCTGCTGGTCGGCGACGGCCACAAGCTTTCGCCCATCGACTACATGGTCTGGAAGGACCAGGTGAACGTCCTCGATCAGCGGCGCATTTTCCGCCTGCTGGCCAAGGGCCCGCGCCTGGAGGGCTACCTCCAGCAGCTCAAGCGCGCCGATAAACTGGATTTCGCGTCGTGGGGCGGCTTCGCGCAGAATTTCGCCGACCGGCGGATTCCGTTTGAGCACTCTTCGGCCGCCCAGTATTGGGAACGCTCGAGCGGCGAGACGCTGCACATCCCGACATTCTTCTCCGGCCCCGCGGGACCGTACCTGCCCGGCAGTGCGCTCAAGGGCGCGCTTCGCACCGGCATGCTGTTCTCGCGCTGGCACAGTGCGGCGGCGCCGGCCCTCGAAGAACTGCTGAGCGACCGGTCGGGGCGCCATCCGGGCGAGGACGCCGAGGAGCAGGCGCTCGGCTCGGGCGGCTCCAACTTCATGCGGGCGGTATCCATCTCCGATTCCGATACCTTCCCGGTCTCGGCTTTGAAGCTCTACATGCTGCGGGTTTCGACGCTGGTGCGGAAGGGTCCGGAGCAATACGAGCTGGGCTGGAAGCAGGCTCCGCGGGGGACGGTCCCCGGCACGAAGCCGGAACAGAGCACGCCGATTTTCGCCGAGATGGTGGAGCCGGGCACGGTGCTCGAGGGCCTTTGGCGCGAGAACGCGTTTCTGGCGCAGCCCGAGATCGCGCGCATGTTGCGCTGGCGCGAGCCGGTCAACGGCGCACGGCTGTTCGCCGCCGCGAACGATTACGCCGAGCGGCTGCTGGCGATCCAGAAGCAGTACGCCGCGTGGACGGGCATGTCGGCGCTCACGCACACGCTGGAGGTTCTCGAGCAGTGGCTTGCACACATGCGCGAGACGGGCAACGGCTGCGTGCTTTCGCTTGGCTGGGGCGGGGGATTGCTGGGCAAGACGGCGTGGCTCGAGACCGGCGACGCGGCGTACAAAGACGTGCTCAGGCAGATCCCGCTGTACGCGCGCGCGGTTGAATCGGGGATGCCATTCCCGAAGACGCGGCGGATCGTGTTCCTGCAGAACCAGCCCGCGGCGCTGCCGGGGTGGGTGGTGCTCGAAGTCGGGTAGGGGCGTGCGGGTGCTGCTGGCTCGTCCCGACTGCGGTACGTTTCCTGTCGTGAGAATGGCCCGCGGCAAGTGGAGCCAGCTGAAGCGCAAGGCCGAGGCAGGGGACGCTGAAGCGCAGTTTGAGGTCGGCTCCTGGTGCGAGGATGGCCTCGCTGATCCCAAAGGCCGCGTTCTCGTTCGTCGCGACATGCGCGCCGCTGTCCGCTGGTACCGCCTGAGCGCAACCGCCGGCAACGCCTTCGGCCAGATCCAACTCGGTAACTGCCTTAGTACAGGAACTGGCGTCCGGCGTGACGATGAGGAAGCCCTTCGTTGGTACAAGCGGGCCCTCCGCCAGGGTGACTGCTGTGCCCCGAACAACATCGCCACGGTGTACAGAGACCAGGGAGACCACCATCGGGCCGTGCTCTGGTATCGGCGTGCGGTCGCCATGGGCGACGACGAAGCATTGGTAGAAGTCGGATTCAGGTACTACGCAGGCATCGGTATGAGGCGCGACGCTGTTGAGGCTGTACGCTGCTATCGCAGGGCAATCGCAGGCAAGAACATCAGTGAAGCGGGACGCGAAAGCGCCATGTTCTACCTCGGCGTCGCGTTTCACGAGGGCTGCGGCGTCAAGAAATCCGATACCCGCGCGCTGAAGTGGCTCCGCCTGGCAAACGTGGACGATGACTTCGCCCAAGCGCGAGATCTGATCGAGAAGATCACCGAGGCCAAGAAGCTTGCGTAAGCCTCACGGCTGAGTTTGTCCGCGCTCTTCCCAGGTGCGCAGATCCGGCATCTCGGGGAATCGGTGTGGCACCCGCGGATCGACGTCATCCACCTCCAGCCACGTGACTTCGCCATCACGTCCCCACAGAATCAGGTTGGTCAGTTGACCGTCCGGATAGGCTGCCAAGGCGTCTGCGAGCATCCGGGCGCCAGCCTGAGGAGGCGCGAACTTCAGGCTGAAGCAGCCGCAGTCGCATCCTGCAATAACACGTAAGTCATCCACGGGCCCTTGGCGATAGGCTGTTACGTCGCACATCGCCGCGTGATCGAGTAGCCACTTCACGACGGCCGCTTCGTGGGGAGTGACGGCTCGCTCCATGCCTTAATTATCACCTCCATCTTTCGGTCAGGTTTGCGCTATTCTGAGTTGAGGGTTAAGAACGCTTAATAGGGGAATTGCTATGATCCAACTTCCTGCACTGCCATTCGCCAAGGACGCGCTCGCGCCGCACATCTCGGCCGAGACTCTTGAATACCACTACGGCAAGCACCATCAGGCCTACGTGAACAATCTCAACCAGCTCATCCCCGGCACCAAGTTCGAGAACATGGCGCTCGAGGACATCGTGCGATCTTCCGACGGCAAGGTTTTCAACAATGCCGCCCAGATCTGGAACCACAGCTTCTATTGGAACTGCCTCGCCCCGAACGCGGCGGGCAAGCCGGCCGGCGCTTTGCTTCAGGCGATCGAGCGGGACTTCGGCTCCTTCGAGCAGTTCCAGAAGCAGTTCACCGACGCCGCCGTCGGACAGTTCGGCTCGGGCTGGGCGTGGCTGGTTCAGACGCCGGGCGGAAAGCTCGAACTGCGCGCGACCGGCAACGCCGCGACTCCGCTGACTACCGCGGACAAGCCGCTGCTGACCTGCGACGTCTGGGAGCACGCGTACTATATCGACTACCGCAACGCGCGGCCGAAGTACGTCGAGGCCTTCTGGAAAGTGGCGAACTGGGAGTTCGCCGCCGCGAACCTGAAGGCTTAGCCGGCCCGACGTCCGCTTGCTGACGCGCGCGGTTCGGTGCTGCCGTTCGGTCCTCATGCGATCCTTACGGCTTCCTTATGCCTTCTTGATGGGTTTGGGCCTACGCTCGAATTAAGATGGCATCCTCAATAGGGCTGGGGCGGCTGGGACCGTATCGGATCGAGGGCGAGGTGACTCAGGGCGGGATGGCCACCATCTTCCGCGGCGTCCATGAGCAGACGGGGCGGGCGGTGGCGATCAAGGTGCCGCTTCCCGGGGCGGAGCGGCACTGCCGGCGGGAGCTCGAAATCCTGCGGAGGCTGGACAACCCGGGGGTTGTGCGGATCCTCGACAGCAGCGAGTGCGGCCGGCTCTCGATGGTCATGGAGTGGGTGGAGGGGCGGCCGCTCCGCCAAATCCTCTCCGACGCCGGCAGGCTCGCGCCCGAGGAGGCGGTTCGCATCGCGCTCGCGGTCTCGGATGCGCTCGCATACGTTCATAGCCGCGGCGTCGTGCACCGCGACCTGAAGCCGGAGAACATCCTCGTCGATGACAGGGGCCGCGTCAAGATCCTCGATTTCGGCGTGGCTTCGGGCGGCGCATTCTCTATGTACGACGCGCCGCGCCAGGCCACAGGGACGCCCGACTACATCTCGCCAGAGCAGGTGCTAGGCGGCCGTGGCGACGCGCGCAGCGACATCTACGCGCTGGGCGTCATTCTGTACGAGATGCTGACGGGCACGGTGCCGTTCCCGGGGGCTAACGCGCTGCTGGTGATGAACGACCGCCTGCGGAACGATCCCACGCCTCCGCGCCACATCAATCCGGCGGTCCCGGTGGAGTTGTCGAAGGCCGTGTGCCGGGCGCTGGCGCGCGATCCGAAGAGGCGCTACGGTTCGATGCGCGACTTCGCCTGCGCTCTGGGAGCGCCGCGGCGGCCGGGGGTGGTGGAGTCGCGGGCGCACCGCATCCTTTCCTATGTGGCGCTGGGGATGATTCCGGGGAGCATCTTCGCGATGCTGCTCTACGCGGCCAGCCACCAGTAGACTAAAAGCATGATACGGAATCGTTCCGTGCCCACCGATACGGTGCTGCCGCACGTCGTTTATCAGGATGTTCCGCGCGCGGTGGAATGGCTGCGCGCGCATTTCGGCTTCACCGAACACTACCGCTATGGCGAGCCGGTCAGCGGGGC
>CAZBQQ010000017.1:25715-55634 GCA_964493965.1 uncultured Solibacteraceae bacterium | reverse complement strand
TCCAGCCGAACTATCGTTTCGCCTACCGGGAATACTTCGACGACTACACCCACGTCGCGGTGTATTCGGACCGCAGCCTGGCGGATTTTCTGGCCTCGCGGGGGTATCGCGTGATCGACTGCCGCCCGCGGTTTCTGCCCCTGACGATAAAGTCGGGGCTGCCGGTTTCGCCGCTGCTGATCCGGCTGTACCTGGCACTCCCTTTCAAGCCTCTCGGCAAACAGATGCTGATTCGGGCGGTGGCGGAATAGCCGCGCCGGGGCACCGAACCGTGAGCGTTAGCGAGCGGACCGCTCCCTTGCGGTCGCGGCTCGGTAACGAACGGGCAGGGTCCGCTCCGGCGGACATCGCCCGGCTGCGCCGGCCGCGTCTTCATCGCCCTCGGTGGCCCGCAGGGCCATGGGGACTCCCTTGCGGTCGCGGTTCGGTGCTGGGCGGCTTGACTTCGGAATTAACCCTGGGTAAAATTGTTTTACCCGGATGAAATTAAAGAACACAACGGCGGGCCCCCTTGCGGGCGAGAGCGGGCAAAGACCCTGCACGGCGTTTGCGGGCGCCCGGCGCATCGCGTCCGGCGACCTGAAGGACGTCGCATTGAAAGCCAAACGGGCCGTCGATCGCGGCGGGCCGGCCGCGGTGCTTATCTTCGACGATGCCTCGGGCGAGGTGATCGAAGTGGACTTTCGCGGCACTGCCGCCGAGGTTCTGGGAAGGCTCTCGGAACCCGCGCCGCGCGGCCCGGGGCGGCCGAGGCTGGGCGTCGTTGCCCGTGAGGTCACGCTGCTGCCGAGACACTGGGACTGGCTCGGCAGCCAGCCGGGAGGCGCCTCGGTGGCGCTTCGAAAGCTGGTGGAGGAAGCGAGGCGCGCGCATGCGGTCAAGGACCACGTCCGGCTGGCCCAGAACGCGGCCTACCGGTTCATGACCACGATGGCGGGAGACGCGCCGGGCTTCGAAGAAGCGCTGAGGGCGCTGTTCGCGGGAAGGCTCGACGATTTCGAAAGGCGGATCGCGGCCTGGCCGGCCGGCGTCCGGGACCAGGCGAAGAAGCTCGCGGCTGGAGCGTTCCGGCGGGAGGCCGCTACCCGATGATGGATCCCGTCACCCGAAAAGAGGCCAGCCGGAAATTCAAGGAGCGGAAGCCTCCCTGCGGAGTCTTCGCGGTGCGATGCACTGCTACGGGCCAGGCGTGGGTCGGTTCGTTCACGAATCTGGAAGCGATGCGGAACCGGCTGTGGTTCTCCCTGGGCCTGGGAGCTCACCGCGACCCGGCGCTCCAGGCGGAATGGAATGCACACGGCGAGGGGACGTTTCAGTACGAGATCCTAGAAAAGTTCGACGACGAGTTGTGCGCGATCGAGGTGAACGACCAGTTGAAGCAGAGGAAGCGGCATTGGGCCGACCGTTTGGGCGCGCGTACGCTGTAAATGACTCGACGGGTGCCGCGGGCTTGATCTATACTCATGGCGAAGACTCTCGTAAGGCCACATTCATGTCAAAACGGAACAAACTCCTTTCTCTGCTGGCGGGCTCCGCACTGGTGCTGCCGCTGGTCAGTTGTGGCGGGTCCGCCCACGACTCGACCGAAATCTACTACCTCGTCTCCGCGAACACGAAGATCCCGTACTGGCAGGCTGCCGCGGCTGGCTTCGTCCAGGCGGCGTCCGATCTGAAGGTCAGGTCCGATTTCGTGGGTCCCGACACCTACGATCCCCAAGCCGAACTCCAGCAGTTCGTAAAAGTGGTTCGGGAAAAGAAACCGGCCGGCATTCTGGTCTCGGCGGCCGACTCCGCGTTACTGAAGCCGGAGATCGATAACGCCATCGCCCAGGGCATACCCGTGATCACGGTGGATTCCGACTCTCTGGCGAGCAAGCGCGTGATGTTCATAGGTACGGACAACTACGCTGCCGGGCAGCGCGGGGGCGCCGTACTGGTGAAGCAACTCCAGGGCAAAGGCAACGTGGTGGTCCTCACCATTCCCGAGCAGGCTAACCTGCAGGAGCGGTGGCATGGGTACGAAGACGCGCTCAAGGGCAGCCCCGGAATCAAGGTTGTCGATACGGTGAACATCAAGGGCGATCCCCGGGTGGCGTTCGACCGGACCATGGAGATGATCGACAAGAAACAGCCCGTGGACGCGTTCGTCTGCCTCGAGGCGCTGGCCTGCCCGGAGGTGGCCGAGGTGCTCGACCGCAAGCAGACCAAGGGCAAGGTGATCATCGCCATGGATACCGACCCGCGGACACTGGATTGGATTCAGAAGGGGATGATCGCCGCCACGCTGGCGCAGAGGCCGTACACCATGGCGTATTTCGGGCTCAAGGTACTCGACGTCATCCACCACCAGAAACCCCCTTCGCTTCAGTTGAACTGGGCCGAGGACACGCGCTCGCCGTTTCCGAATTTCGTGGACACGGGGGCGACGCTGGTGGACAAGAGCAACGTGGATGCGTTCGTAAAGGCCAATGCGGCTCCGGCCGCGGGCAACTAGGGCGAGCGGACACCGCTCCCTCGCGGTCGCGGCTCGGTGCTGACGGCACCCTTCAGCCGCGGCCCGCGCTCCTGGATTCGTGTTGCCACTGCCGCCAGGCGAGACTGACGACGCGGATCACCTCGGGCGGCTCGAACGGCATGCCCAGAACGTCGTAGCCGCCGGAGTCGAGCACCTCGGCCCACAAGTGCTCGTCGGCCAGGCGTGACGCAACGATGAGGCGAGGCGGGGCCGGCGGTCCGGCAAGCTTGGCCAGCAGGTCCTTCCAGGTTCCGTCAGGCAGTTCGGCCGCGCAGATCACGACCGCGACCCCCGGCGGCCGCAGCACCTCCAGCGCCTCGGCGCACGTACGCACCGCAACGCAGTTCCAATTGGAGTGGCTGAACACATGCGAGAGCAGCAGGTGGTCTTCTTCGGCGGGACTAACGGCCAGGATCTTTACGGGCCCCATCCGCGCTACCTCTACTGCGAACGGCGCGTTTTCCACCACCACTATGGCACAACTGCCAGCCGGTGAGCGCCGATTTTTGGGCGCCGGCAAAACCCGCTGGGGCTTCAGCGGCGGGCGGCGTCTCTTCGGCGTTATTGGCTTTCCGGCTCAGTAAAGAAGGATCCCATCGCGCGAAACTTGGCGTAGCGCTGCTCGATGAGCTCGGTGGCGGAGAGACCGGACAATTCGGCCAGCGCGCGGCGGAAGGCTTCGCGGACGAATCCGGCGGCTTGATCCGGGTCGGCCTGCGCTCCCTCCGGCGGTTCCGGGATGATCTCGTCGACCAGGCCGAAGCCCAGCAGGTCTTGCGCCGTTAACCGTAGGGCCTGGGCTGCCAACGCCGCTTTGGACGAATCCCGCCAGATGATGGCGGCGCAGCTCTCGGGCGAGATCACGCTATAGACGGCGTTTTCGAGCATCAGGATGCGGTTGCCCACCCCGAGCGCCAGCGCGCCGCCGCTGCCGCCCTCGCCGATACAGATCACAATGACCGGGACGCCCAGGCGCGACATTTCCCTCAGGTTGTGCGCGATGGCTTCGGCCTGCCCCCGCTCCTCGGCGTCGATGCCCGGATAGGCGCCCGGAGTGTCGAGCAGGGTGAGGATGGGGCGGCGGAACTTGGCGGCAAGCTCCATCACGCGCAGCGCCTTGCGGTAGCCTTCCGGCTTGGGCATTCCGAAATTGCGGTGCAGCTTCTGCTTGGTGTCGCGGCCCTTCTGCTGGGCGGCCACCATGACGGGCTGCCCTTCAAAGAAGCCCATGCCGCAAACGATGGCGGGATCGTCGCCAAAGCGGCGGTCGCCGTGAATCTCCTGAAAGTCGGTAAAGAGACGCTGAATGTAATCGAGCGAGTGAGGGCGTTTGGCATGGCGGGCGAGCTGCACCCGCTGCCAGGCCTGGTTGGTTTCTCCCCCGCCCTGCGTCCTGGCCTCGGCGGGCGCTGCAGACTGGGACTCCGCTTGTTCGGCCATGCGTTCTATAATTATGCACCAGAGCGGCGGCCGCGGCGAGAGGCGGCGCGCCGTAACCTCGGGGGACCGGGGGGGAGATTAAAGTCCCATAATACTGATTCTGGTAGGAGCGAGGCGCTCCGGCTACCAAAAACCACAGAGCGACGCGGGTAACTGATGTCCGAAGCACTGTGCAATGAGCGACTTACTTCTTTGGACCCGAAGGTGCTAATGGCCCAGGTCATGGGTAGACCCACCTTAAAGGGGGTTAGTGTATTAGGGGCCAGTGCCCTCGCGCTACTCCTCCCGGCATGCCGCGCTGGCGTCAGGCCGGGAATGGGGGAGAACGCCATTCTACCAAGGGTTTTAACGGCGGACGCCGCAGAAAGTTCGCCGCGATGCGTGTAGGCCATGCAGAGCCGGGCATTTCGCTATATACTCGACAGAAAGCGATTGTTGCGATACACGAGCACCCTGTTGTGCGGGCGTCACGTAGTCGAGGGGAATCTGCCTCTGAGCGAGGTCAGTCTCGGTTCGCTCGGGGAGACCGGATGGTATTGGTGAGAGAAGGGGATCCGCTCGAATTGATCGTCGCGGAATCCAGGTAGTACAGATCCCGACCACGCCGGGGATCAATCGGCGGGCGGGCAAAAAGGGGAAACATGAAGAGTCTACAACTCACGTTAGTGTTCGTTTTCACTCTGTTTGCGCTCACAACCGTGCTCAATGCGCAGACGGAAACCGGACAGATTACGGGAACCGTTCTCGATCCTTCGGGAGCGGCGGTTCCAAACGCGGCGATCACCGTTAAGTCGGTCACAACCGGCTCCGTTCGTGAAACCACGACGTCGATGAGCGGTGGCTACACAGTCACCAACCTCCTCCCGGGTGTGTACAGCGTAACGGTTAACGCATCAGGATTCGCTGAGGTGCAGCAACGCGCCACGGTGAGCGTCGGATCCAAGGTCGGCGTCGACCTGCACGTGCAGGTAGGCAAGGCCTCGACCGTGGTCGAAGTGGCCGCGGCCGCCGTTGAAGTTAATACGGAAAGCCAGAGCTTGACCACGACGGTCTCGGGAGCCCAGCTCAACGACCTGCCGACCCTGAACCGCAACCCGTACGCACTGGTTGCGCTTTCGGGCAACGTGTCGGACGCCGGAGCAGGAAACCGCGGCGTCGGCTACTCGATCAACGGACTGCGTGAATCGGGCACCAACATCCTACTTGATGGCGCCGCGAACAATGACGAATTCACGGCTTCGGTCGGGCAGCGCGTTCCGCAGGAGTCGATCGCGGAATTCAGCGTGGTGACCAGCGACTATACGGCTGAGTACGGACGTGCGTCCGCCGGGATCGTGAACGTTGCCACCAAGAACGGCACCAACGAACTGCACGGATCGGTCTACGAACTGAATCGCGTGTCGGCCCTCTCCTCGAACTCGTTCAACGACAACGCGCTCGGGAATCCGAAAGGCGTGTTCACGC
Organism: uncultured Solibacteraceae bacterium; assembly: GCA_964493965.1. Taxonomy (GTDB): domain Bacteria; phylum Acidobacteriota; class Terriglobia; order Bryobacterales; family Bryobacteraceae; genus DASWZN01. Next base: position 50,215 of record CAZBQQ010000017.1, on the reverse strand, counting down.
GCAACCAATTCGGTTACTCGGTGGGCGGACCGATCAAGAAGAACAAGCTGTTCTTCTTCAGCAGCACGGAATGGACTCGCGTGGCCAGCAACGCCAACAACCAGGCGATGCTCCCCGATCCAGCGCTCATCGCGGCCTCCTCGCCGAATACGCAGGCGTTTTTCGCCGCGTATGGCAAGTTGGCGCCGGGCAGCAGGGTTGTCCAGACTTACAGCTTGAACCAACTCACGGCTGCGGGCACCAATCTGTGCCCCACCAAGACGGCTGCCTGCGGCACGCTGAACCCTGACGCGCCGGCTTACGATCTGGTTAACTTCACGGCTCCCACCGACGCCGGCGGCGGCTCGCCGGAGCAGGAGTACCAGACCGTGAACCGCATCGATTACAACATGAGCGACAAGACGCAGCTCTACGGGCGCTACGCTCTGCAGAGTGTCAACCTGACCAAAGGGTACGCATCCCTCAGCCCCTACGCCGGGTACAACACGGGCGAGACGGACTTCAACAACAACATGTTGGTTTCCATCATCCACACTTTCTCACCGCGCCTGGTCTCCCAGTCGAAGGTGGTGTTCAACCGCCTCAACGAGAACCAACCCTTTGGCACCTACCCAGCCGTGCCAACGCTGTATACGACCAGCACAGGCGCTGGTAACCTGCTGGGCCAGTCCATTCTCTATCCGGGCTACGTCCCTCAATTCCCTGGCAATGGCATCCCGTTTGGCGGTCCGCAGAACTTCGTCCAACTCTATGAGGACCTGAGCTACAACTTCGGGAACCACAGCCTCCGCTTCGGAGGAAGTTTCGAATACCTGCGGGACAACCGCACATTCGGCGCTTACCAAACAGCGGGCGAGTACCTGGGCACGAGCGCGAGCAGCGCGTTGAGCAATTTCGTGCTTGGCCAAATGCGCCAGTTCCAGGTGGCCGTATTCCCCCAGAACAAGTTCCCCGGCGACACGGTGAATCTGCCGCTGACCGCGCCGAACTTCAGCCGCAGCAATCGCTATAAGGAATACGCTACGTACGTACAGGATTCCTGGAAGGTGCGCCCGCGGCTCACGCTCAATCTTGGCCTGCGCTGGGAGTACTTTGGCGTTCCGCACAACCAGGATCCGAGCCTTGATTCCAACTGGTACTACCCGGCCGGCGAGATCAACACCCCGCAAGGCTATCGCGACGGGAAGCTCCAGTCCGTCCCCAACAGCCCGATCGGTTCTCTGTGGAAGAAGGACTTCAATAATTTCGCTCCACGCGTCGGCGTTGCCTATGACGTGTTCGGCGACGGCAAAACCTCTTTCCGCGGCGGCTACGGAATCGGCTACGAGCGGAACTTCGGTAACGTGACCTTCAACGCGATCCAAAACCCGCCCAACTACGAAACGATCAGCTGCACCGCGGCGAGCTGCGGTATCGCTCTGCCCATCTCGGTCAGTAACTACGGGCCGTTTTCGGGATCGAGCGGCACCATCACGCTCCCCAAGGCCACCTTGCGCACTCCGGTCGAGAACATGAAGACCGCGTACGCGCATACCTGGAGCGCTTCGCTGGAACACCAGGTCACGAACAACTTCCTGATCGCGGCAGACTACTCGGGATCGAAGGGCGTGGGACTCTACGACGTCTCCGTGTACAACCGCCCCGGGTACGGCAACGTTTTCCTGGGCATTCCGTGCAGCTACGCTGCCGGGGATTGCAGCGCGTATCTGAACAACCAGTACGGCGGCATCAATACCCGCGGCAACAACGGCTTCTCGAACTACCACGCGCTGAACCTCCGGACGTCCCTGAAGAACGTCGGCAACTCCGGTCTCACGCTGACGGCCAACTACACCTGGTCGCACGCGACGGACAACCTCAGCACGTCGTTCAGCGATTCCGACAACTTCGCGAATAACTGGGGCACGCAGGAAACCGGAATGCTGGATCCTTTCAATCCCCAGGTGAACAAGGGCAACGCAGACTTCGACATCCGCCAGCGGATCGTGGTCGGCGCCGTGTGGGAACTTCCGGTATTCAAGAACGGCAGCGGCCTGACGCACAAGGTCCTCGGCGGCTGGGTCGTCGCGCCAATCCTGACCATCCGGACGGGCTCTCCCTACACGCTGTTCGATTGCTACAACGCGCAGTATTTCTGCACCATGGCGGCGCTTACGGGGCCGCTTTCGACCGCTGCGAACAAGAACCCGACGGCGAGCGCCGGCGGGACGCCCAACCAGTTTGACTTCCTGACGATCCCGGGCAACATCGTGGATCACTTCACGAATCCGACGTATTTCTACTCGGATCTGCCGCCGTTCCCGATCGACATGACCACCCGGAACGAATTCCGCGCGCCGGGCAACTGGAATATGGACCTCGCCATCTCCAAGACCTTCCTGTTCACGGAGAGGTTCAAGCTGAAGTTCAGCGGCGAGTTCTTCAACGCCATGAACCACGCGAATATGTACGTGGAAGCTGCGAGTAACGATCTGAGCGGTACCGGAGCCGGCCAACCCCCGGCGATCATCCAGTCGTGCAAAGGTTGCACCGGACTGGCTGCCGACCGCCGCAACGTTCAGCTCTCGGCTAAGTTCATCTTCTGACGCCGCCCGGCGGCCGCCAGATTTTGTAGTCCCTCGAAAGGGGCCGCGCAAGCGGCCCCTTTCTTTTTTGTGTTACACAAATTCTAGGAGGGCAAGAAAACCATGAAGCGAACACTGCCGCTGCTCATGTTGACTGGCGCGTGCCTCATATACGCCGCCGACAAGGATTCCGATGCCGAGCGACTGGGCCGCTCGGCCGAAGTTTTCCAGGAAGTCATGGCGGCGCCGGATAAGGGCATCCCCCAGGAACTGCTGGACAAGTCGGCCTGCATCGTAGTCGTCCCGGGCGTTAAGAAGGCCGCCTTTGTGATCGGCGGGAAGTTCGGGCGCGGCTTCTTCTCGTGCCGGGCACAGGGTGGCGCGGGCTGGGGCGCGCCGGGAGCAGTCCGCGTGGAAGGCGGCAGCGTCGGGTTTCAGATCGGCGCTTCGGAGACCGACGTGATCATGCTGGTGATGAACCAGCGCGGCGCGGACCGGCTGCTTTCGAGCAAGTTCACCCTGGGCGCGGACGCGTCCGTGGCGGCGGGCCCGGTGGGGCGCACGGCCACGGCCGAAACCGACGCGTATATGACCGCCGAGATCCTGACGTATTCCCGCTCGCGCGGCTTGTTCGCCGGGCTCTCGCTCTCCGGAGCGACGCTGCGGCAGGACCTGGACACCAACAAGGCGCTCTACGGCCGGACGCTGCAGAACAAGGAGATCGTCGACACCGGTATCGCCCCGCCGGCGGTTGCCAAGGAGTTCCTCGGGGCGTTGAATAAGTACTCGAGCCGGAAGGGGTAGGCGCGGAAAAGTGGGGCAGGCGTCCACGCCTGCAGCGGGTCTCCAGACCCGCCACCCTCCTCACCCTTTCAAATCGCGGAAGGCGTCTTCGATCTCGCGCTTCGCCTCCGGTGACGGCGGCGTGAGCGGCAGGCGCGGCGGGCCGCCGAAATACCCGTTCAGGTCCATCGCGTGCTTCAGGCCTGCGATGCCGTACTTGGCCGGGACCAGCGCCGCGGCGCGCGCGATACGGCTCTGCCAGTCCGCGGCGGCGTCGTACTCGCGCGTGCGGCAGGCCTCCCAGATCGCGATGGTCGAGTAGGGGGCCGCGTTGGAAAAGGCCAGGATCGCGCCGGCCGCGCCGCCCATCAGCGCCGGCCAGAGCACCGCGGCCGACCCGGCCAGCACCTGGAATCCCGCCTGCGCTTCGCGCGCCATGCGCATGATCTTCTCGATGTTGGCCGAGCTTTCCTTGATCCCGGCGATGTTCGGATGGGCCGAAAGCTCGACCACCGCGTCGACAGCCAGGTCGATGCCCGTCACGGCGGGGAAATTGTAGATCAGCACCGGAATCTTCGACTGGTCGGCGACGGCGCGGAAATACAGCATCTGCGCAGCAGCGTTGTTCAGGACATTCTTGTAGTAGCTCGGCGTCCGCACCAGAGCGGCCTTGTAGCCCATTGCGGCGGCCTGGTTGGTGAGCGCGACGGTTTCGCGCACGCTCTCCGCGCCCGTGCCGGCGATCAGCGTCTTCTCAACCGCGGCGGACTCGGCCACCCAGCCCCAGAGCCGGAGCTTCTCCTCGGTCGAGAGCAGAACGCTCTCGCCGGTGGAGCCGGTAACGACGTAGCCGGCCAGCGCGGTGAGGTTCCACTTCTCGATGTTGTGCCGGACCTTGGCCTGGTAGAGCTCGCCGTCGCGGTCGAAGGGGGTTGTTATCGGTGGGAAGATACCGTGGAGTTTCATGGCAGCGGGAAGGGCGGAACCGCTGCGGCTCCGCCCCACCACGAACTAGGACTTCGCGAACAGCAGGATGAAGCAAACCACCAGCGTGTAAAGCGCCAGCGACTCGATGAAGACCAGACCGAAAATGGCAACGCCGCGGATGGCGCCAGCCGCACCCGGATTGCGACCCATGCCCTCGCAAGCGGCCGCGACGGCCTTGCCCTGAGCCAGTCCGCAAAGGCCGGACGCGATGGCCATGGCGAAAGCGGCTGCCAGCAGAATCCAATGCACGTTGCCGGAAGCGGCCGCGACGGGCTGCTGTTGACCGAACATGGGAGCGGCCAGAACGAGTCCCGCCAGCCCCATCCAGAATAGTTTCAGTTTCACGTTTGTCTCCTTATGAGGTGCGCCCCAGGAGGTGGTTCCACGGCGTGTCCTGGGGGACCGCCGGGCTCACGCTGGAGCGAATCAGTCCGTTATGAATGCTCGACGGCGTGCTCGTGCGGCAGCACGTCGCCCACGTACACCATGGTCAGCAGGGCAAAGACGTAAGCCTGCAGCAATCCGACGAAGATATGAAGCCCGATGAAGGGCAGCGGCAGAAGAATCGGGACCAGGCCCATGAAGGCCAGGATGACCTGCTCTCCCGCGAACATGTTGGCGTAAAGACGAACGGTGAGAGAAAGCAGACGGGCGCAGTTGCTGATGATCTCGATGGGAAACATCAGGATCGCCAGCGCGGGCGCGGGCCCGAAGAAGTGCTTCAGATACCCGATCGGCCCCCGCGTGCCGATGCCGATGACGTTATAGAAAAGGAACGTGGCCATGGCGCAGCCGAGCGGGACGGGCACGAACATGGTGGGTGACTCGAGCGACGGGATGGTGCCCAGCAGGTTCGCAAACAGCACGAAAAAGAAAATCGTTCCGAAGAAGGCGATGTACTGCCGGCCGCGCGGGCCGACGGCCTCGTCGCTCTGGTCGACCAGGAAATTGTAGATCAGTTCGAAGGTATGCTGAAACGCTCCGGGACGGTCCGCCGACAGCCTGCTGCGAAGCAGGGCGAACACCACCACGATGATCAGTGCGACCAGGATTTCCATGGTCACGAAGTCGGCCCAGGGATGCGCGGGGTCCGCGACCTTCAAGCCGACCCAGGACAACACCATATTGGCGGGGCCGGCAAGGAATTTATCGAAGAGGGCGGTCAGCCAGGATTCATGTTCCATGAATGAACTCGTAGACGATCTCGAAGGTGATGGCGGCGACCGGCACAAACAGTCCGGCAAACGCGGCTATCGCATTCACCCCAAAGAGTTTCACTATAGCATATGCTCCCAGCGCGAGGAGCACGAAGCGGAACGAGAAGAACACGAAGATCCGGCCGCGCGCGGGATGCGCACCGGGGCCGAACGACTCCATCATCCGGCGCAGCCACGAGAAGCTGAAATACGACGCCGCGGCGCCTAGCAGAAACAGCAGCCCCGCCCGCCAGCCTCGCCAAACGGCGGCGATCGAGGCGCCCGCTGCCGCCAGCAGGAAGATGACGCGGGAGACTCTCTGGAACACGCGGCGGTAGGCTTCAGCCTCCATCGGCCTTCGTATCCGTGTTGAGCTTCCGAATGAGCTCGACGAAGCCGCCCACGATCCCCAGCACCAGAAAAACAATATAGAGGAAGTGGGTGTGGAACAGCTTGTCCAGCAGCCATCCGATGACGAAGCCGGTCACGGCGCTGACAGGCAGAATAAAGCCCATGCCGCTATAGCGGCCGACCAGCGCCCACGCGCCTTCGTCCTGGTCCTGTTTCATCGCGCCTGGATGGATTGTAGCGCGCCGGTCGGCTACTCTGTAGGTCAGGCCCGATGGAACTGATTGGCGACTGGATCACGCGGTACGGCTACTTCGGCATCTTCTCTCTGCTCGTGCTCGGCATCGTGGGCCTGCCGGTTCCCGACGAAACGCTGCTCACGTTCGCGGGCTACCTCATCTTCCGCGGGAAGCTCCGGCCGCTGCCCACATACCTGGCTGCTCTGACCGGCAGCATGTGCGGGATCACCATCAGCTATACGCTGGGCCGCGTGACCGGCTACTTCCTGCTGGAGAAATACGGCGCTAAGCTGCACATCAAGATGGAGCGCGTGCGGAAGGTCCACGACTGGTTCCGGCGGATCGGCGGCATCACGCTGACGTTCGGGTATTTCGTGCCGGGGGTGCGGCATCTGACAGCCTACGTGGCCGGAGCCTCCGAGCTCGAGGCGCGGAGGTTCGCGCTGTTCGCCTATACCGGCGCGGTATTGTGGTCCGCCACCTTCATCACCCTCGGCTACTTCCTGGGAGACCAGTGGACGCGCGTATCCGACATGGCGGACGAGACCGGATTGATCGTCGCCGGCGCCGCGATCGTGGTCCTGGGAGCCGGCTATTTCGTGTGGCGGCGGAGGCGCCGCCGCTCGCAGCCCTCCTGACTAGGGGGGAGCGGACCGCGCACGTTCGTTACCGAGCCGCGACCGCCAGGGAGCGGAGGCGCGCGCCGTGACGGGCGCGTGACAGAACACCTCAAACACCGCTCCCTTGCGGTCGCGGCTCGGCCGGGCGTACGTCGCGTACCCCCGACGACTGTTTGAGGTACACTTGCTAATCCGGGAGGTTGGATGATCGCACGATTCGCGATGCTGCCGGTGGCCGGGGCGCTCCTGGCGGGAGCGGCGCTGGCCCAGACGACCGAGAAACTGGCGCCGTATTATCCTACGCCGGATAAGATCGTCGAGCAGATGCTGAAGCTCGGGGAGTTGAAGCCGGGCGAGAAGATGTTCGACCTGGGCAGCGGCGACGGGCGCATCGTGATCCTGGCGGCGAAGGAATTCCGAGCCGATTCGACGGGGGTGGAGTTCGACGACGACCTGTGGAAGCAGAGCTCAAACCGCATCCGGAAGCTGGGCCTGACAGAGCGGGCGCGGATCATCCACGGCGACCTCATGAAGCAGGACTACAGTTCGGCCGACCTGGTGACGGTGTACCTTCTCCCCGGGTCGACCGACAAGGTGCGGCCGCTGCTCGAGGGCCAGCTGAAGAAGGGCGCGCGCGTCGTCGCGCACGATTTCGAGTTTGCCGATTGGAAGCCCGAAACGACAAAATACATCGAGGATGACGGCCAGGGGCGGAGTCATACCTTGTACCTGTACCGCCGCTAGAAGGAGCACCGGACGCCGTAGAGGCGCCCCGTATCCAGATGGCTTACGATCCTGCAGCGTTGGCACGAGAATGGCACCGGATGCGGACCGTGCTCCGCGCGGTGCTGGCGTTCGCCTGCCTCTACGCCGAAATGCTGGCGCCGCGGCATGGGACGATCCTGGTCCCCGTTTTTGCCCTGGTGTTTTCGGCCTACAGCCTGATGGCCCTCCTCTGGCGCAAGCTGGACCGAATTCAGGGGTCGCTCGCCGGCCTTTTCTTCGAGATGGTGTTCTTCGCGGTCTTCGTGGCCTATGGCAGCGACCCGAATGCCTGGATCGGCTCGTTCTTCTTCCTGTATCTGATGATGTCGGCCGTGGTCAATCACGACTGGGGCGATGTGTTCATCGTGGTGGGGGCCTTGCTGGCGTTCTTCTCGTTCGTGAACCCGCCCGGCGGCGACGTGATACGGCGCGTGGTGCTGATCGCGGGGTTGCTGGGCTGCACGTTGACGTACCAGAAGAGGAAGCTGCAGCAGTGGCTCAAGGAGAGCATACGGCGTGAAGAAGGCCTGGCCATGGAAGCGGAAAAGGCCCGCGACCAGGAGCGCCAGCGCATCGCGGGCGATTTCCACGACGGCCCCCTGCAGAGCTTCATCGGCATGCAAGTCCGGCTCGACATCCTGGGCACCATTCTGAAGCGCGATCCGCCGGCGGGAATGCAGGACCTCAGGGAGCTGCAGGTTCTATCCAAGGAGATCGTGGCCGACGTACGTTCGTTCCTGCGCGGCATGCGTCCTTCCGAGCTCGATGCGGCCGACATGGTGGCCTCCGCGCGGCGAATCGTCGAATACTTCCAGAAGGACACCGGCATCGCGGGCCGGTTCGTCTGCTCGGAAACGACGATCAAGGCGGCGCACGAGAGCAGCCTGGAGCTCCTGCAGATTCTGCGCGAGGCGCTGCACAACGTCCAGAAGCACTCCAAGGCGGGACGCGTAGTGGTGTCGCTCGAGCAGGCGGGCAAGGCCGTGGAACTGGCGGTGGACGACGACGGCGCGGGTTTCCCGTTCAGCGGCACCTTCAACCTGGACGAGCTGGACCTGCTGCGGCTGGGGCCGGCGAGCATCCGGCGCCGCGTGCGCAGCCTGGGCGGCGAGCTCTCGATCGAGTCGCGGCCGGGCCACGGAGCGGGAATCAAGATCCGGATCCCGGGGTAGTCCAACTTCCTGAAACGAAGCAAGCCGGACGTGGACGTCCGGCGCAGCTCTGGAGAGCCGCCCCACTCCGGCCGTCTCCACAATGCCGGGCAGAAACCGTAGGGCAGGACTCCAGTCCTGCAGCGGGTCTCCAGACCCGCCTCCGTCCAACTTCCTGAAACGAAGCAAGCCGGACGTGGACGTCCGGCGCGGCTCTGGAGAGCCGCCCCACTCCGGCCGTCCGCATCTGGGAAAATTAAGTGGCATTGGGCACGAGTGCCTGCGCCACGCACTACACTAGTAGCGTGAGAGTCGGCATAACGTGTTACCCGACCTATGGCGGCAGCGGGATCGTGGCCACCGAGCTGGGATTGGAGCTGGCCAACCGCGGCCACGAAGTCCACTTCATCGCATACGCCAATCCGATCCGCCTGGACCCGGGCATTCCTCGCATCTTCTATCACGAAGTCGAAGTCACCACCTACCCGCTGTTCCTGTATCCGCCCTACGCGCTGGCGCTCTCCTCGCGCATGGCGGAGGTGGCGGAAAGGTACTCGCTCGACCTGCTGCACGTGCATTACGCCATTCCGCACTCCATCTCCGCGCTGCTGGCGCGCGATATGCTGAAGCGCCAGGGGCGCAGGCTGCCGTTCATCACCACCCTGCACGGCACCGATATCACGCTGGTGGGCGCGGACCGTTCTTACCTGCCCATCACCAGGTTCTCGATCGAGGAATCGGACGGCGTGACGGCGGTGAGCGACTACCTCCGCGACGCGACAGCCGATTTCCTGGGAGTGCGGCGCGAGATCCGCGTCATCAAGAATTTCGTGAACTGCGACATGTATCAGCCCGACCCACAGCGGCGGCGCGAGGCGAAGGTGGCGCCGGAGGGCGAGAAGGTGCTGATCCACATCTCGAATTTCCGGCCAGTGAAGCGGGTCACCGACTGCATTCGCATCCTCGCGCAAGTGCGCCAGCACGCAGCGGCCCACCTGCTGATGGTGGGAGACGGACCGGAGTGGGGGCCGGCCGAGGCGCTGACGCGCGAACTGGGGCTCGAGGAACACGTGACGTTCACGGGCAAGCAGAGCCACGTCGAGCGGCTACTGCCGCTGGCGCACGTGCTGCTGATGCCGAGCGACCTGGAGTCGTTCGGACTGGCCGCGCTCGAGGGGATGGCCTGCGGTGTGCCGGCCGTGGCGACCCGCGGCGGCGGCCTCCCCGAGTTGGTCACCGACGGCGTGGACGGGTTCCTCGAGCCGGTGGGGGATATCCAGGCGCAGGCGGCCCGTGTGATCGAGCTGCTGACCGACGACAAGCTCTACCAGCGAGTATCCGGGGCCGCGCGGCGCACTGCCGAGACCCGCTTCTGCTCCTCGCTGACGATCCCGCAGTACGAGCGGTATTACGAAGAGGTATGCGGCGGGGCGGGGGCGAGCAGGTCTACGTCCGGCGGGTGACAGCTTCCGTCAGGTCGCAGGCTCACAGCCCGCCGTGGAACCGTGCGAATGCGTGGGCCGTCATCAGCGACATGATCAGGATCCCGGCCCCGAGGACGAGCACGTGCTGAGTCTTGCGCAGATTGAAACTCCCGACACGACAGACAAGCAGGTAGCCGGCGGCAAGGTTGAAGAAGCCCCATAGGACATTGACCATCGCGGAGGACAAGCCTACCCCAGGTGGGGATGCGAAGGGGCTCTGGAAGGCATGCCCCGAGATTCCATTACCGAGATGCGGTAGGGCGTTCGCGAGAAATGCGCCCCCAAAGAAGTACGCCACAGCGTGGTACCAGCGCATTGTTGCTCCCTTCTGGCTGCCGAGCCAATCGTAGCAGGTCTCGCTGAAGAGGCTGCCCACGCGCAGCAGCTGAGCTCGTTGTCCAGCTAAACAGAGCGTCATAAGTGTTTGCGCATCCGCTCCCTTGCGGTCGCGGCTCGGTAGGTGTTTCTGAGCCACGACCGCAAGGGAGTGGTCATCGGAATTGTTTAGTTACTGGCCAGCCGCCCCAGCGTGCGGAGCGCCTGGTCGAGCCGGTCGGACCAGGGATAGCCGCAGTTCAACCGGATGTAGTTCCGGTATCTCTGGCGGGCCGAGAAGATCGGTCCCGGGCTGATGCTGATGTGTTCCGCGAGGGCGCGCTCCTGCAACTCCAGCGAGTCCACGTGGTGCGGCAGTTCCACCCACAGCACGAAGCCTCCGGCCGGGCGCGTCACCTTGGTGCCGGCGGGGAAATGCTCGCCCACCGCGGAGATCATCTGCTCGGTTTGCGTGGCGAAGGCCGCGCGCATTTTGCGCAGGTGCCGGTCGTAGGCGCCGCTTTCCAGAAACTCCGCTATGGCAGCCTGCAGCAGCGTGGGCGTGGCTAGCGTGGTGGTCAGTTTGAGCGCCTCAACCCTGGCCTGGAAGCGGCCCGGCGCGGTCCAGCCGACGCGGTATCCCGGCGCAATCATCTTCGAGAACGAGGAGCAGAGCAGCACCAGTCCTTCGGTGTCGAACGCCTTGGCGGACCGCGGGCGCGCCGGGCCGAAGTACACATCCCCGTAGAGGTCGTCCTCGATGAGAGGGATGTCGCGGCGGGCGAGCATGGCCACCAGTTCCCGCTTGCCCTCGTCCGGCATTGAGCTGCCCAGCGGGTTGCTGAAATTGGGCGACGCGATGCAGGCGCGGATGCGGTGCTTCTTGAGGGCGTCGCCGAGCAGGTCCAGGCACATTCCGTGGCGCGGATGGGACGGAATCTCGATCACCTGCATTCCCAGCGCTTCGAGCAGCAGCAGCGTTCCGAAGTAGGCCGGCGATTCGATGGCCACCAGGTCGCCCGGCTGCGCCACCGCCCGCAGGCACAGATGCAGGGCCTCGGTGGCGCCGCAGGTGACCACGATCTCTTCGGGCGCCAGCCTCCCGCCCCAGTCGAGCGAACGGCGCGCCACCTGGCGCCTCAGTTCGAAAAGTCCTGGCGGAAAGTTGTAGCCGTTGATGTCGCGGCCCGACCGGCGAATCAGCCCCGCGAGCAGCCGGTTCACCTTTTGTCCAGGCAGCAGCTCAGGCGCCGGACACGCGGCCCCGAAGGGAACGACTTCGGGATCAAGGACCGCGCGCAGCACTCTCGAAACCAGGCCGCTGATGCCGACGCGGGTGGCCGGCCGGCCCGGCGCCGACGTGCGGGGTTCGGGCGGCAGGCTGTCCCGCCGGGAACGGACGTAGAACCCGGACTGCGGCCGGGCCTCGATATAGCCACGGCTTTCGAGCAGCGTGTAGGCCTGCAGGATGGTCGAGACGCTGACGCCCTCCTGCGCGCCGAGGCGCCGCACCGAGGGAACCCGCTCGCCGGGCCGCAACACGCCCTGCTCGATCAGGCCGGCGATCTTTCCGGAGACGTTGCGGTACAGAAACGGCTGCGCTTCCTGTTCCATACAACTGTTATGGTATCAAATCGTCGCAGCTGCATCTGTTCTGCATCACGGAATGCGGCTATCCTGGAAACATCATGACTCCTACAGAAAAGATCTGGCGCAATGGAACCTTTATTCCTTGGGACGAGGCGCGCATCCACGTCCTGTCCCACGTCGTGAGCTACTCGAGCGCGGTATTCGAGGGCATACGCTGCTACCAGACGCCCTCCGGACCGGCCGTCTTCCGCCTGGACGATCACATCCGAAGGCTGCTCGATTCGGCGAAGATCTGCCGCATGGACGCGCCGTACACGGCCACCGAACTCTCTAGGGCGACCCGAGCGCTGGTGCGCGTGAACCGCATGGACGCCTGCTACATCCGCCCCATCGTTCTGCGCGGCTACGGCGCCGTGGGCGTGCACCCGTCGGACAACCCGATCGAAGTCTTCATCGCCTGCTGGGAGTGGGGCGCTTACCTGGGAGACGGGGCGGCCGCGGAGGGAATCGACGCGTGCGTCTCGAGTTGGAACCGCATGGCGCCGAACACGCTACCCGCGCTCGCGAAATCGGCAGCCAACTACATGAACTCGCAATTGATCAAGATGGAGGCCATTTCGAACGGCTACCACGAAGGCATCGCCCTGGATGTCTCCGGCCTGGTGAGCGAGGGCTCGGGAGAGAACCTCTTCGTGGTCCGCGACGGCAGAATCCTGACGCCGCCACTCAGCAGTTCGGCGCTGGGCGGCATCACACGCAGTTCCGTAATGCAACTCGCGGAGGACCTGGGAATCCCGGCCGCCGAGGCGTCGATCCCGCGCGAGATGCTCTACATCGCCGACGAGGTCTTCCTCACCGGCACCGCCGCCGAGATCACGCCGGTGCGTTCCGTGGACCATATTCGCGTCGGCGCGGGGCGCCGCGGACCGGTCACCGCGCGGCTGCAGGAAGAGTTCCTGGGGATCGTCAAAGGGAAGCGTCCGGATGTCCACGGATGGCTCACGCCTGCTGTGGCGGAACCTGCGAGGGTGTCATGAATCGCGCCTTGCTCGAATCCGCCGCTGGGCGCTCCATCCGCTATCTGAGCGAGTTGGACAAGCGTAGCGTTGCGCCTTCACCCGAAGCCGTGAGCGCGCTCGCGCAACTGGACGGCGGGCTGCCGGCCGCGCCCTCGGACCCAGAGGCCGTTCTCGAACGGCTCGATCGCCTGGGCTCGCCGGCAACCATGGCCAGCGCGGGCGGCCGCTACTTCGGATTCGTGATTGGCGGGGCGCTGCCGGCGGCCCTGGCGGCGAACTGGCTGGCCGGAGCGTGGGACCAGAATGCGGTCATGTCGGCGACCTCGCCGGCGGCGGCGAAGATCGAAGAGATCGCGATCCGCTGGCTGCTCGACATTTTGGAGCTGCCGCGCGAGTCCGGGGTCGGCCTGGTGGATTGCGACACGCAGGCCATTTTCTGCGGGCTGGCCGCGGCGCGCCATGCCGTGCTGCTCCGCGACGGCTGGGACGTCGAGGGCCAGGGGCTGTTCGGCGCCCCGCCCATCACCGTCGTGGTGAGCGAAGAGGCGCACATGACGGTCCACAAATGTTTGGGGCTGCTCGGCCTGGGCAGAGAGCGGGTCGTCCGTGTCCCCACGGACGCGCAAGGCCGCATGCGCGCGGACGCGCTGCCGCGCCTCGACGGGCCGGCCATCGTATGCATACAGGCCGGCAACGTCAACACCGGCTCGTTCGATCCGGCCGAAGAGATCTGCGTCGCGGCGCACGAGCGTGGGGCGTGGGTCCACGTGGACGGCGCATTCGGCCTGTGGGCGGCGGCGGCGCCCGGACGGGCCCAGCTCACGCGCGGCATCGCGGCGGCGGATTCCTGGTCCACCGATGCGCACAAGTGGCTGAACGTTCCCTATGACAGCGCGGTGGTCGCCGTGCGCGAGGCCCGGCACCTGCACGACACCATGGCCGGCAGCGCCGCCTACCTGGTGGCCGGCGACGAGCGCGATCCCTGGAAGTACACGCCGGGCTTGTCGCGCCGGGCTCGAGGCGTTGAGATCTGGGCAGCCCTGGCGTCACTGGGCCGCTCCGGCGTGGCCGACCTGGTCGAGCGCACCTGCCGCCATGCAGCGCGCTTTGCGGAGGGACTGCGCGCGGCCGGTTACGAAGTGCTCAACGACGTCGTCCTGAATCAGGTGCTGGTCTCTTTCGGGGACGATGAAACCACGCGGCGCGTGATCGCGGGCATTCAGGAGGAAGGCACGTGCTGGTGCGGCGGAACGGTGTGGCACGGCCGCGCCGCCATGCGCATCAGCGTTTCAGGCTGGGCCACGACCGAAGACGACGTCGAGCGGAGCCTGGAGGCCATGGTGCGGGTAGCGCGGGACGTCGCTACTGCCAGCGAATCTGCGCGAAGATCGACCGAAGGCGTTTGCCCTTAGCTGGATTGACCGATTCGACAAACCCCACTCGGCCCTCCAGGTGCGCCCGGAAGCTGGGGTGAGCGTCCCTGTTCTGGCTCTCCGGACCCAGGCGAACGCAGTTCGTGAGCGTCGCCTTGAGACGATCGAAGTCGGTGCGCCGGACGTTGATTCGCTGGTTGGTGACGAGGCCTGCCAGGTGCTGTCGCACGCTCTGGCGCATGACACGCGTCTTTCGATGCTGCACCGGGAAACCTTCTTCCATCAGGACCACGGCGACGTGCGTGGAGAAGCGCTCAACGCACCGCGCGAATTCCTCGCCGCCTGAGAATGCCAGGTCATCGGCGTAACGCGTGTACTCGGCGCCGGCGGAACTGGCCAGGCCGGCCAAGCGGCAATCGAGGCGGTAGGCGCACAGATTGGCGAGCGCCGGGGAGGTCGGCGCGCCTTGGGGCAGGTGCGGTCTGCAGTACCAGTCGCGCGCTTCCGGGGCGCTCACCGCCGAGCGCGGCGCGGCGTTGGTGCAGATGCCTCCGAGCAGATCGGCGACGGATTCGGGATAGCCCAGGGTGCGGAAGAAGGCCTGCACCCTTGCGCCGGAGAAGGTGGGAAAGAAGTTCTTTAGGTCCATCCTGAGGACGATTCGCTGCCCAACATGGGGGGCGACAAATGTTCTGATGGACCGCCCTCTGAGGAATCCATGCGCAGCCGGATGGGGCGGGATCCGGTCGAGAATTTCAGCCAGTATCCGTCGCTGCAGCTCCTTGAGGCGCGGCTTCGGCGCTTCGATCAGGCGAATGCCGCCGAGTTGTTTCTCGACGACGCGGTAGCGATAGTGGCTGAGCTTCCCGCCGCCGAGTCCCTTGAGGTCGGCGAACCACCCCAGCTCTCCGGGAGTGAGTTGCAGCCAATCCGCCAGTTCACCCGTGGACTCGATGGCCGGGACGTCCCAGGCCCTCGCCGCGGCGACGGGCTGCATCCGCTGCGGCTCGGTCAGCCAATGCTCCACCGACAATTTGCGCGAATGAAGCTGCCATACCCGCTCGAAGCCTGCGTCCCGAAGAAGAAACTGAACCACGTCCCGTCGCCGGGGGCGCGTCCGGCCGGCAAACTCGGCAACGTATCGCCGCGCCAGGGGCCGAAGCCAACGCCACGGCCTGCCCAGCGTCCAACCGCAGCGGGAAACAATCTCTTCGACCTCCGGCGTGCCGGCGAGAAGGGACCGGGCCAGCGCGTTCAGGAGCGAAGAACTCGGCATCGTGAACGGCGGCGGAATGCTCCAACGAGTCTCACTCTGCGTGAGCTTGTGTGCGCAGCAGCGCACCGGCGCTCACGCGACGAAATCTCAGTTCTCCACGTTGCCCTGGGGTAACCCCAGAGAAGGTCAAATCGAACCCGAGAGTCCGATCCAGGCCTGGCTTGGAGCATTCCCCGCCGACGTTTATCGTATCGCACACCGCGCTGTCGCGCGCCCGCCCCTCTACGGTCGCGGCTCGGTCTCTGGTCGAGCCGCGGCCGTCGCAGCACTACCGGCTAGCGTCCCCGGCCCTCGCCCCGATAGTGTCCATAGGCGTGTCCGGTCCCGGCGAACACGGAGCCCGCAGCCAGCAACATAAGGATCAGCATTCGCGTTTTCATGGTCTGTGCTCCTCCGACGCAGGCAGGGACTGCACATGCCTTGCCAAAGCACAACCCGCTGATTATCCGAGGCTTACAGCCTGCACGCGCACACCTCGGCTGGCCGAAAAGCACCACAGGCGAACGAAATCGGCCAAAGGAGTCAGGGGAAACTAACCTGACAGACTGAAGACTCCGCTGAAAAACGGTGACTGGCTCCGCTGTCCCAAGCGACATGTCCGCCTGGTCAACGGGATAGGTCTCGAGCGCGCGTGGACAGCGGTGCCTGTCACCGCTTTTCAGCCCCTTCGCCTCTCGCCGCGGATGCGACGACCCGCTGCAGGCGTAAACGCCTGCCCACTAGCCAGCTAGGGGAGCGGGCGGAATTCGATCAGCTCGATGAGCGCTCCATTGTCGACGAACATCGCCGCCCGGACTCCCGCCGAGGGCGAGCCCGGGGGAACCAGCACCTGCTTGCCCTCCAGCGCCGCGTCCAGATCGTCCACCTCGAAGGCGATGTGTGGCAGCGACTGGATCGGCGCGGGCAACGGGCTGTCCGGTTCGAAGCGCATCCACTCGACCCCGTAGGGGCTGGTTTGGTAGCCGGAAACGAACATCTTGAATTGCTCCAGATACTGTTCCCCAGCCCGTGGCACGGTGGTGGGAACACCCATGTGGTGATACCGCCAGCCGTCCCGCGCGATGGCCGGCGGCGGTTCGTGAGCCGCCCTCATGCCTTCCTCCTCAGTGCCGCCTGTTTCGCCTTGGGCAGTTTCGCCACCACCAAATCGTAGGACCGCCCGACCAGCCGCTTCGTCTCCGCCGCGCTCAGCGCATCCTCGCTCTCGAGAGCCACCCAATGCGCCTTCGCCAGATACGGGGCCGGGATGACGCCAGGCCGTTCCACCAGTTCGGCGGATTCCTCCGGCGTGGACTTGAAGCTGAGAAACTGGCCGCCCGGCTCGAGGGCCAGGATGGCGAAGATCTTGCCAGCGACTTTGAAGACCAGGTGCTCGCCCCACTGCACCTGCTCGGTCACGTTGGGAAAAGAGAGGCAGTGACGGCGCAGCCATTCGATGTCCATGGAAGCTTACCTTTCGCGGTCGAGCACTTCCCGGATTTTAGCAGCCAGCCCGCCCACCGAAAAGGGCTTCTGGATGAAGTCCGTGCCCGCCTCAATCGCGCCGTGGCCCTCTGCGGCGGTCTCGCTGTAGCCGGAGGTGAACAGCACCCGCAGCTTGGGATCCTTCAGGCGCAGTTTTGCCCACAAATCGCGCCCGCTGATTTCCGGCATCACCACGTCGGTGAGCAGCAGATCGATGGCCGCGCCTTCTTCCACCGCGCTCAGGGCCTCCAGGCCGCTGGCAAAGGAGAGGACCTTATAGCCCTGCATCTGGAGAAGGTTTTGCGTCACATCGCGGACCATTTCGTTGTCTTCCACCAGCAGGATGGTTTCGGCTCCGCGGTACGCCTGGCGGGAGGGGACCGGGCCCTCGGGCTGCGCCGCCTGCGGGGGGGCCGCCGGGAAATAGATACTGAACCGGGCGCCGTGGCCGGG
The DNA here is from genome assembly GCA_964493965.1 of uncultured Solibacteraceae bacterium. Classification (GTDB taxonomy): domain Bacteria; phylum Acidobacteriota; class Terriglobia; order Bryobacterales; family Bryobacteraceae; genus DASWZN01. Next base: position 32,588 of record CAZBQQ010000017.1, on the reverse strand, counting down.
TTCACTGTCGATCCAGATGCTTCCCGCGTGCTGCTTCACGACGCCGTAGACCGAGGAGAGCCCCAGGCCGGTGCCCTGGTCGTGCTTGGTCGAAAAGAACGGCTCGAAGGCGTGCTGTCTGGTCTCGTCGTCCATGCCGCAGCCGGTGTCTGAAACGATCAGCGCCGCGTAGGGTCCCGGCATGGCGCCGTGGTGTACCGCGCAGAACGCCGCATCGAGTTCCACCGGGGCCACGTCGATGGCGATCTCTCCGCCGTCGGGCATAGCGTCCTGCGCGTTCACGGCGAGGTTCATCAGGACCTGCTCCACTTGTCCTACGTCCACCGCCACGGGACAGGGGGCGGGGGACAGAGTCGTTTTCAGCGCGATGTTCTTGCGCACCGTGCGTCTCAGCAGTTGCCCGATGCCGCTCACGACGTCGCGCAGGTCCACGGCTTTCACCTGCAACACTTGCTTGCGGCTGAACGCCACCAACTGGCGTGTCAAGTCGCGCGAGCACTCCGCGGCCTTCTTGATCTCGAGCAGCTGGGCGTACCGTGCGTCGGCGGGGTGCATCCCGGCCAGCAGGATGTCCGCGTAACCCAAAATCGGCGTCAGCATGTTGTTGAAGTCGTGAGCGACGCCCGCCGCCAACCTGCCGATGGATTCGATCTTCTGCGCCTGGCGGAGTTCCTCTTCCATCCGCAGCTGGTCCGAGATGTCCTTGTACACCGCGACCATGTGCTCGATCACGCCTCCCCGGCCTGCTACCGGCGAGACGGTGCACTCGATGGTGATCGACGTTCCGTCCTTTCGCTTGATGACGGTGCGGCCCGACAGGGTTTCGCCCGCGCTCAGAGCGGCCCAGACGGTTCCTTGGAACGCCTTGCCCATTTTGTCGGACTGCAGCAGGCTCCATCCCTGCCCGACCACTTCCTGGGAGGAGTATCCGGAGGTTCGTTCGAAGGCCGGATTCACGTACTCGATCTTTCCGTCCCGGGTGATGATGGCGAAGCTCTCTCCCGCGTGCTCGATCGCCGCCGTCAATCGCCCGCGCTCCGTTTCGACCCGGCGCCGCTCGGTGACGTCCCACGCCACTCCGAGCAGCCGTACCGGCTTGCCGTCGGGATCGTAGGAAAAGGTTCCGCGGGCGGTCATCCAGTGCACCGAGCCATCCGGCCAGACGGTGCGAAACTCGTGCCGGAATGGAAGCCGGCTCTCGCGGCTCCGGTCGGCTTCGGCCTTCATGCCCGGGAGATCGTCGGGGTGGACGCATTGCCAGAAGCCGTCCATGGTGCCGCCGAACTGGCCTGGCGCCAGACCAAACAGCCTCTGGTGGGCCTCCGACCACTTCACCTCGCAGGTCTCCAGATTCACGTCCCAGGTCCCCATGGCGCCCGCGTCCAGCGCGAGGCGCAGCCGTTCTTCGCTCAACTGAAGAGCGTGCTCGGCCTCCTTGCGTTCCGTGATATCCAGATGGGTGCCGCACATGCGCAGCGGTTTTCCGGTGACGTCGCGTTCCACCACTTGGCCCCGGTCGAGAATCCAGACCCACTTTCCGGAGGCATGCCGGCAACGATGTTCGCTCTGGTAAAAGGCGGCCTTTCCGTCCAGGTGGGCGTGGAGGGCATCGGACATGCGCGGAAAGTCTTCGGGATGAACCAGGCGCTCCCAGGTGCGCACATTTGGCTCGATCTCGTGAAGCGAGTAACCCAGCATGCCGGCGCAGCGCTCGCTGTAAGCCACCGCGCCGGAGGACACATTCCAGTCCCAGGCGCCGAGGTCGCCGCCTTTCACCACCAGTTCCAGCCGCGCGTTGCTTTCCTCCAGCTCGACCGTTCGCGCACGGACCAACTGGATCAGCCTCCCGCTCTGCTCGCGGATCTCCGCCGCCTGCTTCCCGGTCTCGATGCGCAGGGCAAGCAGGTTGGCGGTGATTTCTACGTGCGGTGCGTAGAGGGCGTACTGCTCCTCGTCGGAGATCCGGATCAGCAGGGCGCCGTAGGCATGGCGCTGGGTCGCCAGCGAAACTTTTGCCATTCGAGACAGGCGCAGGGAGCGGCAGCCGCCCTGGCATCCCTCTTCCTGGAGCTCCTGCTGGCAGAGACGGGCCGCGAGAACACGGGCCCGGTCGGGCGAGGAGGAAGCGACCACGGTCCCGGCGACGCAGAAGGCGCAGTCCTCGATTCCGGGAATGTGCAGCAATCCGCGGCAGACGGTCTCGGCCAGCTGTTCATCGCCGGTCGACGCCTGCAGGGCGCTGTGCAGACTCACGAAGCGTCCGATGACAAAGAGGTCGGGACTTTCGCTGTCGAACATGATTCTTGGGCTCGTCGGCCTCAAATCCGGCACAGTTTCACCGCTCCGGCGGCGTATTGCAGCGTTTCTTGTGAGCCTTTATGGAGTTTATGCCCCTGCACTCGTCTTTACAAGGGCCGGTTTCCGTTTACTTTTTTAGCGTGGGGCAGGACTCCAGTCCTGCAGCGGGTCTCCAGACCCGCCTCCGTCCAACTTCCTGAAACGAAGGAAGCCGGACGTGGACCTCCGGCGCAGATCTGGAGAGCCCGCAGCTTCGGGCCGCCCTCCGCCGTGAGAGAATAGGTGTTTCAGATGGTGGTTGACGGTATCTATTACGGTTTGGGGTTCGGTGCCGCTGCCGGAGCGGTCGGGTGGCTGGTGGGGCCTTTCTACGCCGTCCCGCTGGTCCTGCTGGGCGTCTTCTGCCTTTATTTCTTTCGGGATCCGGACCGCAAAATCCCCGCCGGACCGGTCGCCGTCTCGCCGGCCGACGGCAAGGTGGTTGCGGTGCGGCCGGAATCGCCCGGGCTGACCCGGATCAGCGTGTTTCTAAACATCTTCGACGTGCACGTGAACCGCTCGCCGGTGGCAGGCACCATCAAGGAAGTCTTCTATAAGAAAGGCCGCTTCCTGGTGGCCAGCCGGGAGCAAGCCTCGGCCCAGAACGAGCAGAACCTGGTGGTGATCGAGGGCGACGGCACGGAAGTCGCCTTCCGGCAGATCGCCGGCCTGATCGCCCGCCGCATCGTCTTCGACAAGCAGCCCGGGGACCGGGTGGAGACGGGCGAGCGGGTCGGTCTGATTAAGTTCGGATCGCGCGTGGACGTGCTCCTCGGCCCCGAGTGGGACATACAGGTCCACCCCGGGATGAGGGTGCGGGCCGGGTCGAGCGTGCTGGCGAGCCGGAAGCAGGGGTAAAAGCGAAATGGGAGTGCGCGCCTTATCGCAGCGTTGGATTGGACCGGGGCCCGATGGCCGGCCACGGCCGCGCGCGGCTTATGCCCTGCCGACCTTGTTCACCGCAGGCAACGTCTTCCTCGGCTTTGTCTCGATCATGAAGTCCGTACAGGGCGCGCTTTTCGCCGGAGCCGGCTCCACCGGGCCCAACGTGCACTTTCAAATGGCCGCCGTCCTGATCGGATGGGCCGTGCTGCTGGACGGTCTGGACGGCCGCATCGCGCGCCTCACCAACACCGTCAGCGAGTTCGGCCGCGAGATGGATTCGCTCGCCGATGTCATCACTTTCGGCATCGCTCCCGCCGTGCTGGCGTTCACCTGGGGCGTGCAACTCGCGATGGGGACAGTCGATCCTGTGTTCCGCGACCACGTGTGGCACATCGGCTTCTTTATCCCGTTCTTGTTCCTGCTCTGCGGCGCGGCTCGCCTGGCGCGGTTCAACGTCCAGAAGAACCCCGTCCCGAAGAATCCCGGCCGCCCGGACCGGAAGTATTTCGTCGGCCTGCCCATACCGGCAGGCGCGGCTCTGGTTGCGGCCATCGTGAACTTCTCCGACGGCACGCCGATCCAGATATGGCCGCTGATGGCGGCCTGGCTGGTGCTGTTGGCGGCGCTGTCTTTCCTGATGGTCAGCACCTGGCGCTATCAGAGTTTCAAGGATGTCCAATTGCTGCGCCCCCGCTCGTGGCTCACCTTCGTGCTGTGGGGCAGCATGATCTTCCTGCTGTCGACCTACACGCCGCAGGTCCTGCTGGGGATCACTACGGCCTACGTGGGCAGCGGCATCGCGGTCCGCCTGGGCGGGATCGTGCGGCGGCGCTTCCGCCGTTCGGCGCCGGAACCGGAGCACCAGCTTGGCTAGCGCGAAGCCGGTGGCGGCCGTGGTCGGCAGCAACTCCCTTCTGGGACGGGAGCTCCGCGATGTCCTCACTCGAACTCCTTTCCAGACCAGGCTGATCGGCGCCGACGAGGTCGAGGCCGGCACGCTGACCGAGGAGCGCGGAGAGCCCCTCGTCATCACGACCCTGGACGAGGACAACCTGGCTGCGGCGCGGGTAGTGTTCCTGGCCGGCTCCGCCGAATCGAGCGCCAAAGCCATGGAGATCGTCTCGCGCCTGCGGCCGCGCCCCCTGGTGCTCGACCTGACCGGCGCGCTCGAGGAGCGGCCAACCGCGCACCTGCGGGCCCCGGTTGTCGAGCCCGCTGGCTACGTGCTTCCTCCGGAATCCGAACAGATCGTGGCTCACCCGGCTGCGATCGTGCTCGCGATGTTCCTGGTGCGCCTGACCCAGGCCGGGCCGATCCGCAGGGTAATCGCCCACGTCTTCGAGCCGGCTAGCGAACGCGGCCAACGCGGTATCGACGAGTTGCACCGCCAGACCGCCGGTCTGCTCACGTTTCAGAAGCTGCCCAAGGCCGTCTATGACGAACAGGCCGCCTTCAACCTTCTGGCGCGCTATGGCGCCGATGCGCCGCTTTCGCTCGAGAGCATTGAGGCGCGCATCGAGAGCCACCTGGCAACGCTGCTGGCCTTAAACGGCGGAATCCAGATGCCATCCATCCGCCTGATCCAGGCGCCGGCGTTTCACGGCTACACCGTCTCTCTGTGGGTGGAGTTCGAGGTGAACCCCGGGGTCAAGGCCCTCGAGCAGGCCCTGGCCACCGCGCACATCGACGTCCGCGGAGCCGATGTGGAAGCGCCCCATGTGGTGGGCATGGCCGGTCAGAGCGGCATCGCCGTCGGCGCCATCGCCACGGACCGCAACGATGCGCGCGCCGCCTGGTTCTTCGTCGCGGCGGACAACCTCCGGATCGCGGCCGAGAACGCCGTCGCGGTGGCTCTGCCGTTGACCGGCGGGCAGGCGAGCCAATGAGGGGTCTTGCGCTGGCGGCGGCGCTCGGGTTGGCCCTGTTCGCGGGCGGCTGCGGCTACCACGTCGCGGGCCGCGGCGACGCCCTTCCGAAGAACATCAAGACCATCGCCATCCCCGCCTTCACGAACACCACGGCGCTCAACCACCTTGCCACTCGCCTGCCCGCGGAGATCACCCGCGAGTTCATCGCCCGCACCCGTTACCGGGTGGTGGCTGACCCCACGGCGGCCGACGCCGTCCTGAGCGGCGCGATCTTGAAGTCCTTTTCCTACGCCTCGACACTCGATCCGGTGACCTCCCGCGCCAGCACCGCCGTGGTCTCGGTGAGCCTCTCCTTGACGCTGACCGATCGGGCCACCGGCAAGGTCATCTACTCCCGGAACTTCGATGCGCACGAACGGTACGAGATCAGCCCGGCTGCCGACACATACTTCGAGGAGAGCGACGCCGCTCTCAGCCGGATGAGCCGCACCGTGGCCCGCGACGCCGTGAGCGCGATTCTGGAGAAGTTCTGAAATGCCCGTCGCTCGTCGCCCGTCGCCCGTCGATCCAGTGGGCCCTTTCCCGGCTTCGCACCGCGGATGGTCCGGGTGGCGGAGCCGGATGAATCACCGTTGCGACGAGCGACAGGCGACGAGCGCATTTCGGCCCTTCCCCCCTTCGCACCGCGAGGAATCCCGATCGCGAAGCGCCCGAATTCTTCGGCCGTTGCGACGAGCGACAGGCGACGAGCGTATGAGATGACCCCGCAACAGTTCCTGGCGCATTTGAAACAGAACGAGCCGTCGCCGGCCTACCTGTTTCTCGGACCGGAGCCCTACCAGCGCGAGTTCTGCCGCAGCGCGCTGATCCAGCGGGTCCTCCCCGGCCCCGAGGAGCGCGCGGGCGGCTTGATCCGGCACGACCTGGATGCGGTAACGCTCGCCGCGGTGGTCGAAGACGCCTGTTCGCCGTCCCTGTTCGCTCCCCGGCGAGTCCTGGTGGTCACCGGTGCGGAGGCCGCGCTGCCTCGCACGCGCGCCGGCGCCGAGGAGACGGAAGATGAGGTTGCGCCGGGCAAGGGCGGGGCGTCGGCGCTGGCCGTGTATCTCAAGGACCCCTCTCCCGACGTCGTGCTGGTCTTCGAGGCCGCGCGCTACGGCTTCGACGGCGACGACAAAAGAAAGCTGGAGCGCGTTCGGAAGTTCTACGCCGCGGTCCCCGCCGTGGTGGAATTCCCGCAAATGTCGGACGTGCAGGCGCGCCACTTCGCCCAGAACATGGCCGCTCGCGCGGGACTGAAGATCGGCGCCGCCGAGCTGGACCTGCTGGTGGATGACCTGGGCGGCGAAGCCGCTCGGATCGCCGCCGAGATCGAGAAGTTGAGCATCTACGCCGCCGGCGGCAAGACGATCGGTGCCCTCGAGATCTCGGAACTGGTGCCGGAGGCCCGCGAATCCACGATCTTCGCGCTGGTGGGCGCCCTGGGCCGCAATGACCGCGGCGGCGCTCTCGATATCCTCGATACGCTCATCCGCCAGAGCGAATACCTGCCGCTGGCTCTGAGTTTTCTCGCCACCCAGTTCCGGCTGGCGCTGGCGGCCCGGGAGGCCGGATTGCGCAGCCCGCAGCAGATCCAAGCGCACTTCGCCAAGCAAGGCGTTCCGATCTGGGGTTCGCGCGCCGAGCAGGTGTATCAGACGGTTTCGAGCTTCTCGAAAAAGCGCCTGGCCGGCGCCTTGACGCTGATCTTCCAGACGGACAAGGCGCTGCGCGACACGCGCCC